>CP048838.1:2831343-3145937 GCA_012317185.1 [Clostridium] innocuum
ACCGAAAAAAAGCACTTTGCGCAGATATCTTTCAAAATTTGATAATCAGCTGGAGGATGCCTTACTGGCCCTGGATGTACAGCTCGCAGACCAGCTCGCAAAAAACCCGGAGCCGGCCGCAAACGGTGTCCGGATCATCCGGCAATGCAAAGAGCTGCTACTGCACATGCACGCGGAGGAAGAGCCTCTCAGCTTACAGACACTCGCGGTAAACGGCAGAGACATGATGGGTTTCGGTCTATGCGGCAAACAGATCGGTATCGCACTGCATATGCTTCTGGACTACGCGATGCAGGATCCTTCTCGTAACACAAAAAAGCAGCTGATTGAGGAATTAAACAGGAAATGCCAAAATCTGCACAATGCATAAACCATATGGAAGCACGGTTTTACTCTCTGCTTATGCGCATATTTCAGTATGCAGAGCTTATCTGCATTCCCATCCAAAAAGGAGGCATCCCCATCGGAAAGCCTCCTTTTTCAAGCCTGACAGGTATTCACTACCTGTGCTCATTCACTTAAACGCTTCAGATCATCCACCAGCTTTTCACAAATCTCCTCATCCAGCTGTGACAGGATATACCCCTGATACGTACAGTATTTGGTTTTGATATCCTGAATGGTCTTCAGCTCGGTCTCATTGCGCTCCTTATCCTGTAATTCACTGAGGATTTCCGCAGTAAGGCGAATCGGCTGATCGTATACCATCGTGATATCAGCCAGAGAACTGTTCCTCTGCCCCCGTACCTTGTTCACTGCCTGATTGAGATAGTATTCTATCATGACGGCCTGCTTGTGAATCTGTAATCCGCAACTCATATAGCATCATCCTTTCTGACAATGCTATCGTACTGCTGATTGTTACATCATGCGTGTAACAATCACTAAAATGTAAGACTTCCGCTCAGCAAACCATAACCAACTGCCAGTACACCGCACAGCAGCATGACGGTAATCGGACTTTTTTTATATTTTCTCAACAGAAAGAAGCCCAGTGCAAACAGCAGCACACTTTCCAGATTAACATCTGCAAGCGATATCGCTTTTCCTCCCCAGAAGGCATCGATTCCCAGAGACACCCCTGCAGATGCAATCAAAGCAACCACCGCCGGACGAAGCCCCTTCAGCACTGCCTGAATCGCATCCAGCTGCCGGTATTTATAATACAGAAAGGACAGTGTCAGGACAATGATAAAGCTGGGCAGCACCACACCAAGAGATGCCACCAGTGCTCCCGGCAGCCCCGCAATCTTTGTCCCCACGAAGCTGGCGGCATTGATTGCAATAGGTCCCGGTGTCATCTGAGATATGGTCAGGATATCCGCAAATTCACGCATGCTCAGCCAGCCATGCATGGCGACGACCTGATCCTGAATAATCGGAAGCGCCGCATAGCCGCCGCCAATGCTCAAAAGCCCGATTTGCAGAAAGCTGAACAACAGCTGTAACAGTGTCATTGCAGACCACCCTCCTTCTTTATCGCTCGCTCAATCAGATAGCCCAGTGCACCGCATACGATTATGATGATAAGCAGATTGACATCAAACAAAACATTGCATACAAAGGCTGCCAGCATGATGAGCACATACACCTTCTGCGGCTGGCTCCAGACCTCCCGGCCCATCGTCCATACCACATCACAGATGGTCGCAACCACACCTGCCTGCATTCCAAACAGCATGACCTGTATCCAGCGTATCTGGATAAACGCCTCATAGCAATAGGATATCACCGTTAGGATCACAAGCGGAGGAAGTACTGTTCCGATGACTGCAACGATTGCCCCCGGGATACCGGCACAGCGATAGCCGATACTGATCGAGGCATTGACAGCGATTGCTCCGGGTGAGGATTGGGCGATAGCCACCAAATCCATCATCTCTCCCTCT
Organism: [Clostridium] innocuum; assembly: GCA_012317185.1. NCBI lineage: Bacteria > Bacillati > Bacillota > Clostridia > Eubacteriales > Clostridiaceae > Clostridium > [Clostridium] innocuum. The sequence continues at coordinate 2,833,233 of CP048838.1, forward strand.
TCAATCCAATGCAGATCCTCAACAAATTTCTTTCTCATCAGCGGTACGATCACATAGCCTCCACCAAAGGTACAGGCGCTTAACATAAACACGGAAGAAAATAATGTTCCGTACATTTTTGCATTTTTCTCCAATTTCATCACCTTCCCTACTATTATAGTCCTTGTCATTTCATAATGAAAATAGTATTATTATATATATTTAATAACAGTTTATTATGAAAGGAGAATTTCATGACGCTACGACATCTCCGCATTTTTGTTGCGGTATGCACATGGGGAAGTATCACCAGAGCCGCAGAAAAGCTGCATATGGCACAGCCCTCGGTATCCCTTGCCATACGGGAGCTGGAGGAGTATTATCAGCTGCAGCTGTTTGACAGAATCTCGCGCAAATTATATCTGACAGGTGATGGAGAGCGCTTTCTCAAATACGCCAGTCACATCACCTCCCTGTTTGATGAAATGGAAAACAGCATGGAACACTGGAGTGATATGGAAAGCATGTCCATCGGCTCGAGTATTACCATTGCCAACAGTCTGCTTTGTGAATGCCTGCACAGCTATAAGCTGGAGTATCCGAAGCGGCAGATACAGATTCTCATTGAAAATTCCATGATTCTTGAGGAGTCCATCGTTTCCAATCAGCTGGATTTGGCGCTGATTGAGGGAATTCCGACACATGAGCATATTCAGAAACTATCGTTTTTCAAGGATGAGCTTGCCGTCATCTGTGCCAGAGAGCATCCGCTGGCAGAAAAACAGAAGCTGTGTCTGCAGGATATTGCACAGGAACCGTTTTTGCTGCGGGAGAAGGGCAGCGGTACAAGAGAAATTCTGGATTCCATCATGAAGGTGCACGATATTCAACTGCATCCCATATGGGAGAGTGCCAGCACCCGTGCACTGGTTAAGGGGGTGCAGTTCGGCTTCGGTATCTCCATCCTGCCCTATCAGATGGTAAAGGCAGAGCTGGAGGCAGGCATTGTCACCCGTTTGTATTTATCGGATGTTTCCTTTCAGAGGGATTATTATATCATCTATCATGCAAACAAGCATCTGCATGCCGGCTTGTTGGATTTTATCGCAACCTGCCGCCGGGTCTGTGCGAAGATTCAGGCAAAGGAGTAAGCAATAGACATACAAAAACAGGCCTTGCAAGGGCTGCATGAGGTATACAAAAGAAGACTTCACCTTATTGTTTCGGGAAGTCTAACGTGTGTATCTATTCGATTTGAATGAACGCGTAGCAGCATGCCTGTCGCGTAGTTTCCATCATGCCTGCATCCAGGATCGTAATGCTTCCTTCACCTCAGCTACAGCAGAAAATACAGCATTTGCTCCTGTGAGATACCGGTATACATAATTCCATTCCTCAACGGAGAATTTCGTATCCTCTATTTCCAGAATCATATCCGCATATTCCTGAAAAATCATCTTCTGTCGAAGATCAGAAATATAAGCAGCATCACAGTTATCAAATATATAATCCAGCAGTGCATCCTTCATGGCTTCGCCCCATTTCTTGTGTATATCTATAAAATTATACGTAAATAGACAGTGTGTTTTTTTATGATTTTCCCTCTATTTTCTTGAAAAATTGACCCTTTTCGCGAAAAATACGCCTATTTCATAAAGTATGCTTTTTTATATACATCCATTGATATTATAAAAGAATTGCACCTCATTTACAATATTTCCAATACAAAATACGAAAAAAATAGCAATTTCTGGCTTGGATACGACTTTTTTACAGCTTTTTCTATTTTACACAGCTACAGCCAAAGCAAAAGGAAGCAGGGAAATCCTATATGACGATATTATTTAATGATTTCATATGAAGAACAGCCGTTTTGATTATCAACTGTATTTCCATAAACTATATAATGAAACTACTGCAGGCAACTGCACTTAACAGCGGCTTCTTACTGTTCGCTGACTCCCCAAGCGCTTCTCCTGTTTTTGAAACAACTGATTATTCAATTTCATTGCTGAAGAAGAAATCATGCAGTACATATACCATAGCAGGTGATACATAAAAATGCACCATGCTCACAGAGGAACTGCTTATGATTCTGCTTTTTTAATGACTGCATCATCGTTTCCTAGTAATTGCTTTAACCGAATTTCCGATCTGTCTGAGCTTTCATATACAAAAGGAGCGCTTTTGGCCTTAACAACCGAAGCGCTCTTTCCTATATCGAGATTACTTTTATGAATGAACAGCCTATGCCTTCTGATAAGCGATTTCCCCGTTGATAATGGTATAGCGGATAACGTTTTGTGTATCCAGCAAAGAGCTGTCACAGATGATGATATCCCCGTCCTTGCCCTCTTCAATGCTGCCGATGCGTTTCTCCAGTCCAAGGATTTTTGCAGGATTGATGGTGATGGCTTTTAATGCCTCCTCTTCCGGCAGACCGTCCTTCATGGCAAGTGCTGCACATAACGGCAGATATTCCTGCGGTACGACCGGTGAATCCGTCGTAATGGCGATCAGGATTCCTTCCCTGCACAGAACACCCGGCGTTGTAAAGGATTTGTTTGCCAGCTCGAATTTTGATTTATGGGTCAGGGATGGTCCGACGATAGCCGGATATCCGCTTGCCTTCACCTGTGCCTTGATAACCTCCCCATCCGTGCAATGATCCAGTGTCACATTGACATCGAATTCCTTAGCGATACGAATCACCGTCAGGATATCGTCCGCACGATGTGCGTGACATTTTAACGGCAGCTCCTTTTTGATAACCGGAATCATCGCCTCCAGCTTCATATCATAGGCCGGCATTTTCAGTGGATCGTTGTTAGCGGCTTCCTTTTTTGCGATGTATTCCTTGGTCTTTGCCAGCGTTTCCCGCAGCAGCGCTGCAATGTTCATTCTGGTTTTGATACGGCTGTCCTGATAGACACGCTTTGGATTCTCCCCAAAGGCACACTTCATCGCCACCGGATTCTGTATGACCATTTCATCAATGCTGACGCCGTGTGTTTTATAGGCCATGAAGGTACCACCGATGACATTGGCGCTTCCAGGACCTGCGGCCACCGTGGTGATTCCGGCATTGCGGGCATTGATAATCGTTTCATCCAGTGGGTTACAGCCGTCGATGGCACGCACCTGCGGCGTAATCGGATCACTCATTTCATTAACATCATCACCTTCGCCGCGAATGGCGCTTTCCTCCATTCCCAGATGACAGTGGGCTTCAATCATTCCAGGGAACACCTGTTTTCCGGATGCGTCGATGATCAGTTCTCCGGTTTCCTCTTTCAGATTTTCACCGACTGCGGCAATTTTTCCATTTTGCACGCGAATATCCGCCTGTATGGTTCCGGCAGCGGCCATTGTATGAATCCTTCCATTCTTAATTAACATCTTGTCTGCTCTCCTTTGCACTTCCTATGCGTTTGTTATCAGTTCCGCAATCGTATCTCCCATCTGGGAACATGTCCGGTATGTTTTTCCATCCTCCATGATATCCTTTGTGCGATATCCCAGACGAAGTGCCGCTTCCACAGCCTCTTCGATTTCCGCAGCTTCCTGATCCATGTCAAAGGCATATTTCAGCATCATGCCTGCGGCCAGTATCGTGCCGATTGGATTGGCGATATTCTGCCCTGCGATATCCGGTGCAGAGCCGTGAATCGGCTCATACATACCGCGCTTTGTTTCCCCCAGGGATGCACTGGGGATCAGACCGATGGAGCCGGTGATCATGCTGGCCTCATCACTCAGGATATCCCCGAACATATTCTCTGTCACAACGACATCAAACTGGGATGGATCCTTCACAATCTGCATAGCGGCATTATCCACCAGCATATGTGTAAGGGTTACATCCGGATACTCTTTTGCGACTTCACTTACGATTTTACGCCATAAACGGGAGGTGTCAAGTACATTCGCCTTATCGACGGAAATAACACGGCTTCCCCTTTTACGCGCCGTCTGAAATGCCGTATGGGCAATTCTTTCGATTTCATGCGCATAATAGCACATATTGTCACTGGCATAAAGTTCTCCGTTTTTTTCCACCGTGCTTTTTTCTCCGAAATACACACCGCCGATCAATTCCCGAACGACCATAAAATCAATTCCGTTTGCGACGATATCCTTACGCAGCGGAGAGGCATCGGATAGCTCCTTAAAGATTTTCGCAGGACGCAGATTGGCATACAGACCAAGCTCCTTGCGAATGCTTAACAATGCTTTTTCCGGACGGATAGAAGGATCGACATGATCCCACTTCGGTCCGCCGACTGCCCCCAGCAGCACGCTGTCGCTGGCAAGCGCCGCATCCAGGCTTTCCTTTGGCAGTGAGGTTCCGTATTTATCAATGGCGCAGCCTCCGGCATCCACTTCCGTGTAGACAAAGCTGTGTCCGTATTTCTTTGCGATGACATCCAGAACCTTCACCGCCTCTTTGACGATTTCCGGTCCGATTCCATCTCCCGGTATTACCGCAATATGCTTCTCCATTTACTTCCCCCCCTGCTCTTTAATGGCATTTAACAATCCGTTGTGCTGCATGATGTTTTGAATAAACGCAGGAAACGGCTGTGCCTGATAGGTTTCGTTTTTTGTTTTATTTATGATTTCTCCGGTATTGAAGTTGATTTCCACCTCATCCTTATCATCAATACGCTCACTTGCCTCCACACATTCCAGGATTGGCAGACCGATGTTGATCGCATTGCGGTAAAAGATACGCGCAAAGCTTTTTGCGATCACACAGGAAATACCGCTTGCCTTAATGGCGATCGGCGCATGTTCACGGCTGCTTCCGCAACCGAAATTAAAGCCTGCCACCATGATATCGTTCACTTTGATTTTCTTTACAAAGTCCGCATCGATATCACACATGCATTTTTCTGCCAGCTCCTTAGGATCACTGGTATTCAGATATCTTGCGGGAATGATGACATCGGTATCGACATTATCCCCGTATTTATGTGCTGTTCCATTTGCATTCATGCTTACGCTACCTCCTTTGGTGCTGCAATTCTGCCCATAATGGCACTGGCTGCCGCAACAGCCGGGCTTGCCAGATATACCTCGGAATCTACATGCCCCATCCGACCGACAAAGTTCCGGTTCGTTGTCGCTACACAGCGTTCATTTTCCGCCAGTATTCCCATATAGCCGCCCAGGCATGGACCACACGTTGGTGTGGATACCACGCAGCCTGCATCGATGAAGATTTCCGTATAGCCCAGTTGTATGCACTGCTTGTAAATTTCCTGTGTTGCCGGAATGATGATGGCACGCACTCCTTTTGCCACATGCTGTCCCTTCAGAATCTGTGCAGCCTCTGCCATATCGGACAGCCGTCCGTTGGTACAGGAGCCGATGACAACCTGATCAATCCTCACAGGCTCTTTGATTTCATCCATCGTTCTGGTGTTTTCCGGCAGGTGCGGGAAGGCTACTGTATGGGTGATCTGGCTCAAATCCAGATGATACACATTGCAATAGTCTGCGTCCGCATCTGCTTCATAGGTAACATATGGACGGCTTACACGATCCTTGACATAAGCCTCCGTAATCTCATCGAAGGCGAAAATTCCGTTTTTGGCACCGGCTTCGATTGCCATGTTTGCCATGCATAAGCGATCATCCATGCTCAGACTCTGTAAACCGATACCGCTGAATTCCATCGATTTATACAAGGCGCCATCCACACCGATCATGCCGATGATGTGTAAAATGACATCCTTTCCACTGACATGCGGTGCGAGCTTTCCACGCAGATCAAATTTGATAGCTTCCGGAATTTTAAACCAGCATTTGCCGGTAGCCATGCCTGCGGCCATATCCGTACTGCCCACACCGGTGGAGAAAGCGTTCAGCGCTCCGTACGTGCACGTATGGGAGTCCGCACCGATGATGCATTCCCCAGGTCCTACGATACCCTTCTCCGGAAGCAGGGCATGCTCGATTCCCATTTCCCCGACATCGTAAAAGTGCTCGATGTTCTTCGCATAGGCAAAGGTACGGCATGCCTTGCACTGCTGTGCTGCCTTGATATCCTTGTTTGGCGCAAAATGATCCATAACCATGCTGATTTTTCCCGGATCAAACACCTGTGAAAAGCCGTATTTTTCAAATTCCTTGATAGCAACCGGTGATGTAATATCATTTCCCAGTACCATATCCAGATTCACTTCGATCAGCTGTCCTGCCTCCACGTGATCCAGACCGGCATGTGCTGCCAGAATTTTCTGTGTCATTGTCATTCCCATAATGGTTTTCCTCCTGCTGTTATTGTTTAAGCCTCTGCTTCTTTTTCTGCCTCGCGGCGCTGTGCGACTGCCCGGTTGATGGCTGAGAATAATGCCTGTACACTGGATGCGATGATATCATCATGCAGTCCCACACCCCACTGATTCTTTTTGCGGCAGTCGATGATTTTCACATAGGATACCGCTCTGGACGAGGACCCCTTGCTTAACGCATGTTCCTTGTAATCCAGTATGTCAAAGGTCAGATTCATATTGTCACGCAGGGCATTGCTGACGGCATCCAGACGGCCGTTTCCCGTAGCGGTGATAAACTGCGTCTTTCCCTCATAGGTGATGTTCATCGTCACGGTCACGATATCACCCTGACGGACAAAGTGATAATCGTTGAGTGCATAGGGTGCGTTCACGTTCATGTATTCCTTCTGGAACAGATCGTTGATCTCATTTGGCAGCAGCTCCTTGTGCTCATGGTCGGATACATCCTTCATATAATAGCCAACCTGCTCGCGCATATCGGATGGCAGATCATAGCCGTAGTATTCCTCGAGCATGTAGCCGATGCCGCCCTTACCGGATTGCGAGTTGATGCGGATAACATCTGTTTCATAGACACGTCCGACATCTCTTGGATCGATTGGCAGATACGGTACCGTCCAGTGATCAGGATCCTGGGCATCACGGTAATGCATGCCTTTGGCAATGGCATCCTGATGAGAGCCGGAGAAGGCTGCGAATACCAGCTGACCGGCATAGGGCTGACGCATGTGTACCTGCATACGGGTACAGCGCTCATAAACCTCGACAATGTGCGGCATATCCGTGAAGTTCAACTCAGGATCGATTCCCATCGCATACATGTTCATTGCAAGTGTAATAATATCCACATTTCCGGTACGCTCCCCGTTGCCAAACAGCGTTCCCTCGATGCGGTCCGCACCTGCCAGAATACCCATTTCCGTATCAGCAACGCCACACCCGCGGTCATTGTGCGGATGCAGGGATACGATAACATTCTCACGATAGTTCATATGCTTGCACATGTATTCAATCTGCTGTGCGTAAATATGCGGCATACTCATTTCCACAGTCACCGGCAAATTGATGATGACCTTGTTGTCCGCAGTTGGCTGCCATATATCCAATACGGCATTGCAGACCTCCAGGGCATACTCCACCTCTGTTCCGGTAAAGCTTTCCGGTGAATACTCAAAGCGGTAATTGCCGCCGTCCTCCTCTGTCAGCTTCTTTAACAGCTTGGCACCCTCCACAGCGATATTCAGAATTTCTTCCTTTGATTTTTTGAACACCTGCTCGCGCTGTGCCAGAGATGTGGAATTGTATAAATGAATCACTGCATTTTTTGCGCCCTTAACAGCTTCAAAGGTTCTGCGGATGATATGCTCTCTTGCCTGTGTCAGTACCTGAACCGTTACATCCTCCGGAATCAAATCCTCATCGATCAGCTTGCGCAGAAATTCAAATTCCGTCTGACTGGCTGCCGGAAAGCCGATTTCAATTTCCTTAAAGCCAACCTCTACAAGCAGCTGGAAAAACTCGATTTTTTCATCCAGACTCATCGGTATGATCAATGCCTGATTGCCATCCCGCAAATCCACGCTGCACCATTGGGGTGCTTTTTCTATATATTCTTTCCCTGCCCAGTCCATGCATGGCTCCGGTGGTAAAAAATACTGTCGTTTGTACTTCTGATATCCTTCCATCATCCTGTCCTCCTTTTTGTAACAAAAAACTTCCATCTCTATACTAAGAGACGGAAGTTTATCACCAATTCCGCGGTACCACTCTTGTTGAATGATGAAAAGCATCATTCCCCTCACATATCCAGACTTCGAATATGTTCTCACGATAACGTGTGAGCAGACGGTAACGTTTACTGGCATCGTGTGATGTGTTCAGGTTACAGCTTACGGGTGAGTGGATAAGATTTCTGCGCCGCTTTTCACCAGCCAGCGGCTCTCTACAGCAGAAGGTTCCTATGCTGGTCCCGATCCTTGCCTTTGGTTTTGTAGTCACTAACAAAAGGATATAGCATTTTTTGTAAATTGTCAATGTATTTCTGTAATTCCGTTACATTATTTTGTGAAAATATTTTCATCCCTTTTTCATCACGGCTTGCTGTTTTATCACAGAAGACAGCTGTGCTCCTATCATGGAATCACAGGGATACTAATATTCTTCCGGTATTGCGATATAACCGCTGTGCTTGAAGGCCTCCGTCTGCAGCTCCCTGACAATGGATACCCCTGCACTTGTCCCAATACGCAACGCTCCACTGGAAACCATTTTTTTGAATGTACGTGCATCCCGTATTCCTCCGGAGGCTTTTACCTTGACTGCGGTACCGACACACCTGCGCATCAGTGCCACATCCTCTGCAGTAGCTCCTGCGCTTCCAAAGCCGGTTGAGGTTTTCACAAAATCCGGTTTGACAGCCACCGCAATTTTACACATCTGTTTGATTTCATCCTTTGTCAGATAACAGGTTTCCAAAATGACCTTGCACAGCTTTCCATTGTTTCTGCATACCGTGACGATTTGCTGCATTTCCTCTTTTACATACTCCCAGTTTCCGGCCTTAACTTCAGTTAAATTGATCATGTAATCAATTTCATCCGCTCCGTTTTGTATGGCATCCTCCGCTTCAAACACCTTGGCAGCGATTGTTGTCTGTCCCAGCGGAAAGCCGATTGCAGCTCCCACATGAACATCACTGTCCCGTAAGTATTCCGCACATAATGCGGTTTGTGAGGAATTGATGGCTGCCATCGCGAAATGATATTCTCTGGCTTCCTTACACAGCTTTTCCATCTGTTTGCGTGTTGCATCTGCTTTGACATAGGTATGATCAATCATCCCTGCCAGCTCTTCTACTGTCCATCGTTTCATAAGTATCTCCTATCCAGAAAAGTCCTGCCTTTTCTTATTGATATATCACACCCCTGTTGTTACCTAGAAGGAAGGGGGATCCTGTAGATGAAATGCTTACTTCAATGCGATATGCTGATTTCAATTCTTATAAATCTAAGCATTTTACTTCGCCAGCATAATTACGCAGGTTTTCTTATAAAAAGCAATCCCATATCCTATAATATCCGTATATCCTCTTTCCTGTAAACCATCGATATAGTTCATTTCCCTGATCTGATGACATGCTTTTTGTGCGGTTATTTCTATATCCTTTTCTTTTGTTGCAACCTTAACTTCAAGCACAAGTCCTCTTTTTTTCTTATAAGCCGGTAGTACCATGATATCACTACGGCCATTACCGGTTTCCTGATTGGATACGATTTGATAATCACTGAGCATACCGACCAACATTCCATGATAAAATTTTTCATCATAATCGAAATAGCTTATGGATTTAAACAATATGGTATTCAAAACTTCATTTGCGGTTTCCACATCTTCTTTCATGAATGCATCAACCAATGTTCTGCTCTTTGCTTTAACCTGCTCCTGAAACCATTCTTCAAATATCAAGGTATAGATTCGGTTGATTTCCTTATTCGGTATCATAAGCTGATATACTGCTTTATCTTTATCGACACACGCTATCGCTTTCAGATAGCCTGTGAACAGCAGAAAACTGTAAATGTTGTTTATCTGATCCATCTCACGATAGGTTAGTTCATATCTTACCGTTTGTGTAATCCTTCCACCAGATGTCAGCGTATCAAAATCCGTTCTCATTTGTGAATCGGCTTTCTGAATGTATTGATATATAATATCATTCCCACTCGTATTCGCCCAGAAAGATTCCGGTACATCATTTCCCTGCAGGATTTTCAGCACATATTTCAGTACGCTCCATGGATTGTATATCTCTTTGTTTCCAAACAGATAACCGTCACGCCATGGGCGGGCAGCGCCTACCACTCTTTTACGGTTTGTTCATATGATTTTAAATGATAGTACTCTAAAAGCTTTAGTGTTTCTTCCGGTGTGAACCCAAAGCAGGTACTGGATGGTTCTTCCGTAATGGAATACCCATTGAAATTATTTACTCCTGTGAAAATACTCTCTTTCGCAATTCTCAAGCATCCGGTAAGGATTCCCTTCTCCAGAGCATCATTTGTTTTTAAAGCAGCACTGAATATACCGCTTAAAAAGTCTGCCATTTCATCATAATATCCGTTTAAATATGCACTTTGTAATGGAACATCATATTCATCTATTAAAAGAATCACATTCTTATGGTAATGCTGCTTCAGGCATACACAAAGAAATTTTAATGCATTCTGTAAGTCCACATCACTCTGTGTGCGGCGTGAGTAAGCGACAAGCTGCTCTTTATCGAAGGTGCTTACTTCCTCACTATCGAGTAATTCCTTATTATTTCTGACAATCTCCTGAATCAGGATTGCGAACATTGCTTTTTGATTTTCGAAAGAGACTTGTTTCATATCTTTCAGAGTTATGAAGATGACCGGATACTGATTCTGATATCGTAGAATCTCTGCATCCTTTGTGATATGCAGACCATCAAAAAGATAAGCATTCTCCTTCTGCTTTAATGAGAAAAAATAATAAAGCATATTCATATTCAGAGTTTTACCAAAACGTCTGGGTCTTGTATATAATGCGACCTTTTCTTTGCACACATCCTTTATAAACAGTGTCTTATCTACATAATAATATTCACCATCAATCAATTCTTTAAAACTTTCAATGCCAATTGGTATATGCTTCATAGGTATCAGCTCCTGTAGCTATATTATATCACGGCAGCTGTGACAGATAAAAGAGAATTACGTTCTTTATGTTGGTACCACTATATTCTGATAGTAAGATATGCTACAATCTCTGTAGATATGGAAAAGTTAGGAGGTTCTTGTTATGTATATTGTACGTCCCATTACAATGGAAACCCTCTGGGGAGATACACGTCTGCATGCCTATCAGGGAGATCGTGCTGCTCAGACGATTGGCTGTGTGTATACACTGAGTGGAATCGATGGAATCGACTGTGAAATTTATAATGAAAAGGAGGAAACAACCCTTCGCAGGGCAGTCAAGAAGAATCCTGCTGTCTTTGGTCTTGAAGATGGTGAGGAATTTCCTTTGATCATCGCTTTTGATTCCTGTGCACAGGATGTCAGCTTTCAGATTCATCCAACCGATACCTATGCAAAGGAGCAGCTGCAATTGCCCTATGGAAAAAGCGAGGCCTGGTATTTCATAGAGAAGCCAAGTGAAGGTTGGGTGTATGCCGAGAACAAAGCGGGTCACCGAGCAGTTGTTGAAGCTGCGCTGCAAAAGAGAGATTTTCATGGTGTCATCGATCACATACCCGTTTCTGAAAATGACCTTGTGTATATCCGAAGCGGCATGATGCATGCCCTTACCGCAGGGTCCTTGATCTATGAGATTCAACAGTCCACCAACATCACCTACCGCTTATATGATTATGAGCGAAAGGATATGCATGGTCATACAAGACCACTCCATGTGAAGGAAGCACTTGCGAATCTGGATTCCTCCCTGCATGTCCAAAAACAGAACTTTTCAGAAGGAAGCAGCTTCGACCAGCGGGAGTTCTCTTTGCGACACCTCACCTTATCCGGCAGCTATACGAATCCATATTCCATCGCATCCGTGATATCCGTGGTTTCCGGCAGTCTTCAGGTAGATACCTTTACCGTGTTACGGGGTGGTAGTATCCTTGTTATGCCAGAGGAATGCATTCAGCTTACAGGAAGTGCAGAATGCATCATTGCGGCAGCCCATCCGTATTGGAGAGCGCAGGATCAGGAATGAAAGGAGCTACAAAAAACGTGTATATCAGAACTTTGGTTCCAGTATACACGTTTTCGTTTTTTATATTAGACCTCTTATAGCTTTCGCAGATAATAATTCTGATAAAGTGTGCCATCCCAGCCGACCAGCGACTCCTTTGATGGGGAAAATCCCATTTCCAGCAATACAGCCCTGCGTTTTTCTGCTTCCTGTACACATTTGGTTATAACCTGTGTACACTGAAAAAAATCACGGATATGCGGCAGAATCAAAGAAAGGATCTCTTGAAGACAGGATTGTTCTTCATATTTCCTTAAAAGATCAAGACGCAGTACAGCTGTATTGTCATAGGCGCCATTCGCCGAACGTTTAAAAAGCTCCATCGTCCCGATTGCAGTCGAGGAAGTACAATCCAGAATACTCCAGCGAACAAACCCTTCTCTATGGTATTCCATAATCCAGTAATTGATTGCCTGTTCCATTGGTATTCTGCTCGTATAATAAAAATCATCTTCACAATTATCACAATTGCAAAGAGCAACTGTTTTTGGATCGCTGTATACCTTTCATAAATCATTCACATCACTCTGTTTTACGAATCGAATACGATAATTTTCATTTTGATAGATAGGACATTGTCTATATGGATTCATTGCATTCTCCTTTCTGTCACATAATTGTTATGCTTGTGACAAAACCATCATAACAAAAAAACTGCGACAGCGTTATGTCTCAGTTTTCATGAACTTCAGATTATTCACACATTGCATAGTAAATAAACATTATGGAAGTGCTACAATCAAACATGACTTCTTATAAAATGCAATTCCATATCCTACGATATCTGTATATTCTTTCTTTTGCAAACCCTCCAGATACTGCTTTTCCTTTATCTGCTCACATGCCTGAACTGCTGCATGTTCCATCTCTTCCTCTTTTGAGGCTACTTTTAATTCCAGCAGGAACCCCCGTTTCTTCTTATAGAACGGAAGCACCGCAAGATCGAACCTTCCCAACCCGGATTCCTGATTTGAAAGAATCTGATAGTTGTTCATTTGTTTTCAATGCTGCACTGAAGATACCGTCAAGAAAATCAGTCATTTCTTCATAATAAGCATTTAAATACGCATTTTGCAAAGGTACATCACGCCTTGGGCGGGCAGCGCCTATTCATCTATCAGAATAATTACTTTCTTCTGATAATGTTTATATAGACATTGACTTAAAAAGCGCAATCCATTTTTTAAGTCAGCAATGTTCACATCACCTTCCTGATAGCATATGAGAAGTTTTTTATCAATATCATCCAGTCGCTCACTTGTAAGTAAATCCTTATATTTACCTGTCAGCTCCCGTATGATCACTTTGAAAATATCGATCTGATTCTGAAACCTGATATCCTTCATATCCTTAAGTGTTATCAGGATAACCGGATACTGATTTTGATATTGCACTGCAATCTTGTATTTGGTAATGTTTGACCCGTTGAAAAGGTACGCGTTTTCTTTTTGTTTGATTGAGAAAAAATAATAGAGCACGCCTGGGCGGGCAGCGCCTACTCATGTTCAACGTTTTCCCGAATCTTCGCGGTCTAGTATACAGAACAACTTTTTCTTTCAGTACATCCTGAATAAACATGGTTTTATCTATGTAATAATATTGATGATCGACCAATTCTTTAAAGTCTTCTACACCGATCGGCAAACGCTTCATGTCATCAGCTCCTTAATGGTATTATACCAAGTAATTGGAAAATCTCAATCCTGTTACTGGCCTATACTGTACCAAGCACAAGATGAAAGCTCACACTCCCCTGTTCCTGTGTCATAAAAATATCGCCATCCATTTTCTGCATCAGCTGTTTGCAAATATACAAGCCCAGACCGTTTCCTGCATGGTTGTTAACATTGTTTCCCCGGTAAAAGCTTTGAAAGATAGCACCGGCATCACTTTGCTCAATATAGGAGCCGGAATTTTCTAGTTTCAGTATACTGTGATGATCTTCTTCATAAAAGGATACGTGAATCCATTTTCCATCTCCGTATTTCATCGCATTATCAACAATATTGCCAATAACTTCACGTAACCTTGTCAAGTCTGTATAGACCAGCTGATCCTTACAGAGGGATTGCTCATAGGATATCAGTGCCAGTTCAATGCGCTCCTGTTCCCGCCTCAGCAAGACTTCCACATCATGGAGATAGACCTCTTCCATATGTACATCAAAATCAAACAAATCTTCATTGCTCGTATGCATGATTTCCTTTACATACTGATCGATTTTATCACAATTTTCATACAGACGCTCACAGATCAGCTCTTCCGAATACAGGTGCTCCTTCATTGCGTCCGTATACAGGCGGATGTTGGAAAGTGGTGTCTTAATATCATGGGAAAGAGAGGCAATCATTGTCTGCTTTTCCTTCATCAGCGCTGTTTCTTTTTCCTCATGATGGCGCAGCTCCTCCTTCATCACATCAATTGCCCAGATAAATTTGCCGAAGAATCGATGCTTTTGCTGGGGCAGCTCATACGTGAAATCTCTGTTTTTCAAAGCTGTTGCCATAGCCTCCATATTATGGAAGGGCTGTATGATCTGCCGGCGGATATAGAATAGAAGATAGACAACAAGCAATATGACACCAAGCAGGGTGGTATTGATAATCCAGAAGATTGAGGACGGTATGCGCTGTACGCGATAGGTAAAGCGATAGAAGCTGCCCTCCTGCTTTGCCGGAAGAAACACACTTCTTGTACGGGAGCGGTCCATATAGGATTGCATGGAGGTCTTCTTCAGTTCAAGCAGTTCAACCTGAATTTTTGATGAAGCAAGCTCATTCATCCGCTTTCCCTTCTCCAGCTCTTTTGCCATGCGATTGATTTCTACCAGTGCTTCATCCGGTATTGTTTCATCCCGCAGCTGTAAGAGTAGTCCGTTTAATCCTACCAGAAGCAGCAGAAGCAGTGCCGGGACAAGCACGGTCAGCCTATTCCATGCCTTCATAGCGGTAGCCTACTCCCCATACAGTAATCAGCCGCTTTGGATGACGCGGATCGGTTTCTATTTTTTCACGCAGTGTATTGACATGTGTCGTCAGCGTGGACAGCTCACTTTCAGAGGCATCTGTCCAGATTGAGGAAAATATATAGTCCTTACGCAGCGTTGTATGCTTTTTTCTCAGCAGCAGAATCAGCAGCTCAAACTCCTTTACCGAGAGGGCCAGCTGCTTTCCTTTCAATGTCACATTGCGACGCTCGATGTCTACCAGAAGATCATCGTCCTTCAGCACATTGCGCTCCTCCTGCATTTCATAGCCTCTTCTCAGCTGAGCTTTAATTTTAGCCAGCATAACAGCCATGGCGAAGGGCTTTTCTACATAATCATCCGCTCCCAGCTCATAGCCCAGCAGCTGGTCACTTGTCTGTGTTCGTGCACTCATGATGATTATGGGAAGATTGCTGCTTTGTCTGGCCTGCGTACAAATGCGAAAGCCGTCCATGTCCGGCAGCATAATATCTACGAGAAGAAGACGCACCCTCTCCTGCTGTAAAAGAGTAAGTGCGTCATTTCCCTGCTTTACACAGCGTGTCTGATATCCCTCATGCAACAGAAAACGCTCTAATACATCACGCAGCTCATCATTATCCTCAACAACAAGAATATCAATCATACACACGCATCCCTTCTACCAGCCTTTTTCCATCAGCCAGCTGTATACCTTCTTTTCCCGTTCCTTCAGCTCATCCGCATGCCTCAGCACACCGATATCGAGATTGCTTTCAATCTTACCATCATTGATATAGCAGATGCGTTGTGCATAGGAAGCCACCTTCACATCATGCGTTACCATCAGGATTGTCGTCCCCTGTTCATGTACCCTTGAAAACATATCCATGACTTCCTTTGCATTGGAGCTGTTTAACGCGCCTGTCGGTTCATCCGCAAACAGAATCTGCGGTTGGTTGATCATTGCTCTGGCAATACAGGCACGCTGCAGCTCTCCGCCGCTTACCTCCTGAATGCTATGTCCTGCAATTGAGGTGATCTGAAACTTCCGCAGCAGCTCGTCCGCATAGGCATTGATTTCCTTATGCTCCCTTTTCTTTGCCATATAGCCGGGAAGTATCACATTATCATAAATGTTCAGGTTATTTAGAAAATGCATCTGCTGGAAGATAAAGCCCATTTCATGCAGGCGCAGCTTCGCCATTTCCATTTCATTATACCTGCTGATTTCCTTATGGTCAAATTCCACGGTTCCCGAGTTGATATGATCCATACCGCTAATGGTATACAGCAGGGTGGATTTACCGCTGCCGCTTGGTCCCATGACGGCGATGAATTCTCCTTTGTGAATGGAAAGATCCACATTGCGCAGGACATGATTCTGCTTTTTATTTACGACAAAGCTTTTGCATAGCTGTCTGACCTCTATTATTGTTTCCATACATATTCTCCTCCTTATGAATCACTCCGTTGTATTTATATGCTTTTGATACGGTACCGAAAAATTTTATTCCTCACTCAAATCTTTAATATTCCATGCCGGTATGGTACGATTGACAATCCATTGCGCTGCCATGGCTGACAGAATGAACAGCAACGGATACAGAACATACATGTTGAGTGTAGCACTTCTCAGCGCTACGCTCCCCATACCCATGGATTCCAGATAGGCCTCCAGCAGTCCGTTCGTGCAAAAGGTGTGTAACAGAATTCCCAGCACTAGACCGCATAGTATCTGAATCATACAACGAGCAAACAGCCATTTGCGGATATTGCGTTTGGCATAGCCCATACTGCGCATCAGAGCAATCGCTTTTTTTGCACGCAGCATGTGCAGCTTGGAGAACAGTATTGTCAAAGCGAAGGTAATGACCAGAATAATCGCAATAATCAGATTCGACATCATGGTGATCTGCTGCGGCATATTTCCGCTGAAGGATTTCGTCATCTGCCTGCTGTCAATCAGCTTCAACCCCTTATACTCCTTTTTGATAGTTTCTGCGACCTGATGGTTGGTTAATTCCCCCTGTGATAGGTGAATCACCAGATAGCCGGTATAAGCATATTCATATTCAATATCACCTGCGAGGATGTTATTCCCCAGATTCATCATACTGCTGTAAATACCGCTAATGAGGTAGGTGTTTTTCTTCCCTTCGTATTCCATGCTGATGGAGTCGCCGACAGTTTTCCTATAACGCTTAGCCAGTGTAGTAGTCAGGGCAAGCTCATTGGACAACTTGGGAGCCTTGCCGTAATCAAAGGTGATCGTATTCCCATCAGCGCGTTTCATGAGAAATACCGAGGTATTCAGACCATCATCGCTGAGGGATGCACTGGTCATGGTTTCAATATCGACACGGACATGCTCATCGTAGACTTTCAAATCGCGAAGCACCATAGCACGCTTTTCTTCCAGATCCTTTATGGTGTTGCCTCCGTTTTGCTGGGAGTAGAGATCTCCAGATGATATTTTCAGAATCTGCAGAAAGGTATCCTTTTGAAAAGCATCCTTGAGGGTTAGAGGGACGAGTATCAATACCATGCAGAAAGCGTAGATGATGACCATCATGAGGAAGTGCTTTCTCTGTGCCATTAAATCGTTGAAGGCCAGAAAGCTGTGAAGTTGATGAAGGCGGGTTTTGGCAAGTGTGAAATGCGTGTGTTCTTTATAGGTCTCTCCCTCATTCCCTTTGCGAATGGCATCCATCGTGCTTTGTTTTTTCAGCTTTCTCAATACCAGAGTTGTCACGGTATAGATAAGTGCCGGTATCAGGATAACAATAATCAGGGAGAGATAGGTGCCTGTGTTCCCCGGCATAACGGGAACGATGCCAGCCTGCATACCTTCCAGCAGATTAGTAAACGGGATAGAGATAAGGAATCCGATAAAAACACCGATAAGTGAAATACTCATATATTTCATTAGATAGAGCGGTTTTATTTGAGAGTGCTGGAAACCGATTGCTTTCATGATACCGATTTCTGCATAGCTGCTTTCAATCTGAAAGAGGATGGTGAAGCGAATGATCAGAAAGGACATGCATAGCAGAATGATGCCACTCATGAGAAGCATGGCACTGGTGCCGAGGCTGACTCCCATAAAGGAGAGCTCTGCAGTTTCTTTGTCTACGAGAATCGCATTAGGTAATCCGGCCTTCTGCATTTCATATTCCAGCTGCTTTGTGTTTGGCCCGTCGTTTACCGAGAGTACCACAGCATGATCAATGTCCTGCGTGACATCATATTGAATTTGATAATCTGCAGGGTGCAGGATGATGCGTTTTTGTCCCATCATATCAGAACCGTATACGGAATCACGTACAAAGCTGGTGATTTTATAGGTGTAGGTCCTGGTACCGCGCAAAATCTGGAAGGTGTCATTGAGCTGTAGATTCAGCTGATGCTTCATAGATAGCGGGATGCCGACCTCACCCGGTTGGATGTCCGGGGTTTTGTTGTTTTCATCGAATAGAAAATTATAGGTCTTTGGCAAGGTTGTCGCAAAGCAGCCGGAGCTTTCCAGGTCGTTGGTGCCATTGAAGCGCATAACACTCAGCGGCAGGGTGATAGCATGCTCGATTTGATATGCATCAATGTCTTTTGCTTTCATGAAGGCTGTGATTTTCTGTACATCTTTTTTTGTAATATTCATCATGGAAAAGTTATAGTCTGCCACCTTTCCCATATCGTCCATGAAGTAGGATATCTGGTTTTGTGATGAGTAGATCAGGGATATACTGGCACAGGACAGCATGGTGGATACGGCAAGGAATATCATTACCATGAAGTTGGTCAGCTTGCCATGCAGCAGGTCGTTTTTTAGTAGTCGCAGCAACATTTTGATTACCTCTCATTTCTGTATGGTCAGTATATCGCAGGAATTCTAAAGAAATCCTAAAGTGAAAGAAATTATGAGTGAACATGGGTATTATTATACAGGAATGTAGGGATGGATGCTATAAATATGGAAGATGTGATGAGTTCAGAGGTTTGTAATTTATGTAAATTTCTGACAGAATAATCAAGCAAGCGGTCTAAAATCAGCATATGTTCAAAAGAAGAGGCAGATACGCTGGATTAGGTATCTGCCTTCTTTGCTCTACATGATTTCTGCACATCCTAGTGCTATGGCATTAGTCATTCTATCTCATATTTACCTTCCTCTTCTATTTTCGGGAGTTACTATAATAGATAATTTAGGTAACGCCTTGGTATCAAACTGTTTTTCTTAAATATTTCTACTAGGTTGTTCTCGACTGTGCTACTTTTTTCACCATTCACACCTATTAGCATATAAATATAAGCTTCTGACTGTCTTCTATCTGATTACATATCAGTTCCAGTTAATTAATGTATATTTAACCCCTTCCATCATTTTACATTTATGGATTCAATTAATTTTATATCTTATATAAAGGTATACCTTTTTATTAATAAAGGGTATACAAATGCTTATCTCATTCCATTCTACACGCTGCTATTATCAAGATTTAGGAAAGAAATAAACTGTTTACAGAAACTGCTTTCTATCTCTCCAGGAAGAAGTTCAATCCACAGGCTATATGTGTCATGAGTAATGAGTTCATTGCAAATTATCACGATAATGAAGCAGATAGTTAAAAAAATGGAAAGGGAATCTTGTATTGGCTGTCAATGAATCAAAAATCATTCTTCTCAACACAAAGGAAAATGCATCTGCATTCGGAAGAATCTCTGCATCTACAAATCCAACAAAAAATCAATCAAAACCTGTAGGAGGACTTTTATCTACCTTACATGACTGTCTAAACAATACGTTTTTAGATATGCAATTCGGTTCATGTATATTAAGTGAAATGGCACTAGCAGCACAACATATCAAAACTTATTGTGAAAATTATGTTGAAAAGCAATCTTTACCTTTGATTGCGGGTATCCGTCTATGCGACTCATAGATCAACTGTTACAACAAAAACAATACTTTCTATTTCGTGTATCTTCTGTTTTTTTTAAAGCTTATTTGGATCAGGTACAGGATGGTGAAGACAGATAATTTGAAGTAACATTCGATAAACGACAAATCACTATCGAGAGGAAATTGGATTTCGCCAGGATCTAATGAATACCACATATCAGCTTCGGTTCACTAAGATCATCATAGGAAAAGACGAATATGGAGAAGACATTGTGGAATTCCTGATATCTGACCTGCCAATGGATGAATACAGCATAGATGACTTAAAGGAATTGTATCATCTGCGCTGGACGATAGAAACATCCTATAATCGGCTTAAGAACAGGATGAAATTGGAGAAATTCAGTGGATTCAAAGAGATACTCATCTATCAGGATATTTATGCAGATATATGGTTGTATAATTTGATATAACTAAAAAAAATAGAAATTAATGAAAAAGCAGCTATTGAACAAAAGGAAGATGGAGAATGCGTAATCAAGCAAAATTTCAACAAGACAGTGGACATTATGAAAAAAATGTTTATCAAATCATTGGTAATGATAGATGAAGATATCAATAATACTGCAATGCAAGTGATTGAGGAAAATATTATGAACAACGTCATGTGGATAAAAAAAGATCGATCCTATAAAAAGCATATTGATATATATAGCATAGTTGCCCTCATATTTTTTCATAATGCTCTTTTTACTATGTTTCAGGGGTTAAATATGTTTATAAAAAGATTAGACATCTACATTTCATCTCTTGTGCAGACATCTAATCTATTTTTTATTTTGTCAACTTCCTTAACTTATTGGCATTGCTTCTTTAACTACATTTTTTTCTTATTTATTTCTTATTTCATATCTATTAAGGTAATCGTCCGACATGTCCTTCTGATGCGTTATCACGAAAAATTATTTCTGCAGGATTACCAATAACTATAGAATTACTTGGCACATCAAAATTTACGAATGTATTTGGTGCAATTAATACATCATCCCCGATTTTGATATTGCCAACCACTGTTGAATTAGCTCTAATAGCGACTCTATTTCCTATTGTCGGCACACCTTTTCTTTTTCCCCTAATGTCTCTTCCAATAGTAACTCCGTGGGTTACCATAAACTGATCTCCAATTTTTGATTCACCATTAATAACAATTCGACCCCCAATGTCCAATAACAAAACCTTTTCCTATATTTTTTATTTTGTATTTCTAGTCCATATTTATATTGATATTTTTTTTAATCTTAAAGAATAAAAAATATCTCCATATCGTGTCATAATTAGATTGATATTTTCTAAACAATTTTACTGCCTTCAATTCAACCATCATTTTCTCACGTACAGTTAAATCGCCGTCTTTATCTCTGAAAGTAGAAAATGCATAACTATCATTTGCAAATAACTCTTTGTACATTTTAAAATTTGGTATCCAAAATTTGAATGAAATCATTTTTTTTATTCTCATGTTATTAAACTATATATTGTATAAATTTATTTTAGTTTTAACAATATACTTTTTTCCTTTCAACATAATCTTATTTTTTTTATCTTTGATTGTATGCTAACAAACATTTTTTTGGTAACACCTAATGCAAAAGTGTCTTTTAATACGATTAAACCAAGATAATAAATGATTACTCCTAAACATATTTCAATTATTAAAGATAAAATGCTATATACTAAATATTTAGATATAACAATTATAGTCATGAGCATCAAGATTCCAGATATTAACTTCTTTGATATAATTTTAAACATTTGATTAAAGGAAATATACCCATCTGATTGTTTAATATATAAATAAGTAATTATAAATTCTGCTATAACAGACGCTATAATTGCACCTATTCCAGAAAATAATTTTATTAAACAAACATTTAATATACAATTAATCAATGTTCCAAAAATCAGTATTTTTGCACTTTTTGCTCTATTACCTGACGGATTATAATATAAATATCCGATTGTATTACTTATTCCCATAATAGGAATCAATAGTGACATTAAAATTAAAAATATTACGACTCTAGAATAACCTTCTCCAAAAAATACTGGTACGAAACATTTTGACACTGCACACAATCCAAAAAAAGCGCCAAAACTAAGAGTCATTATAAATTCAAGTGCGAAAGATAAGTTAAATTGAATTTCTTTTTTCATATTTTTGCTAAATAAATATGACATTCTTGAACTAAATAAAGTATTCATTGATGTAAATGATATTGTTCTAATGATTGAAATTATTTTTGTTGCTTGTTCATAGCAACCATTCTCTATATTATCTTTTGTTATTATTCCTATCAATGTTTTGTCAACAACTGTGTAAATTGTCGCTGCGATTGTTGGAACAAAATATATAAGCGTGCCTCTACAGTGGGCCAATAGATCCTTTTGTGTAACCTTGGATTTCACTATATATTTTGGCAAAAAAATCCACATACTTGTATTGCCTAAAAATGTTGATAAGGCTAATATTAAAATGTATATAGATAGATCATTAGGAGTTTTTACAAATAAAAATATAAAAATAACTCCCATAATTTTGAAAAATGAATTAATTATTACAGTATGTTTTAATTTTTCTATACCTAAAAAGAACCACGATATATCAAAAATAATTGCTAAAATATAAAATGTTTGAATAAAAAATATAAAACGATATTCGTCATAAAAAAGAACAATAAAAAACCACAAAATCAAACTAACTACAGAAGTTATTACAGTAATTAATTCAATTCCCCAAAATGTTTTACTTCTATCGTAAGTAGAATCTCTGGCCTTAGCGATTTCAATAATTCCATACGAAGCTGTGCCAAGACCTGCTATTAAAACAAAATAAGAGTTAATAGACAAAGTATAACTATAAATTCCAATATTATCTGGACCTAATACCCTTGAAACATATGGAGCAGTTATAAGAGGTGCAATTGTGGACAATATTTGTAAAAAAGTATTAAAAATAAAATTAACCTTCAACGAGGTTTTATTCAACTGCTTTTCCATATATTTATAGCACTCCTAAAGAAATAAGTAAAAACTTAATTTTAGTTTTAAATGAAAAATATGTATCTGGATTAAATCTTATTCTACCATTACATTCTAAACTATCAATTATTTTCATATCGTCTTTATCCAGATTTATTAGTTTAATCTTGTCTAGTTCCATTTCTTTTAGATGATGTTCTTTTGATGTACTTGGAATAGGTATATATCCTTTATTTATATTCCATTTCAGTATAATATTTGCTATAGATGTATTTTCTCTTTCGGAAATATTTATTAAATTAGTATTCTCAAAAAGTCTTTTATCAATTCTAGCGAAAGGTGAATAACTAATAATTTGAATATCATTTTTTTCACAAAATTCAACAGTGTCTTTTTGTTGAAATAAAGGATGAAGTTCGATTTCATTATACATTGGTTTTACCCTACAATTTTTCATTAACTTCATTAATTGTTTTTCGGTAAAATTACAAACACCTATTTCTTTAACTTTACCTGACAAATACAACTCTTCCATTTTATACCATAATTTTTTATATAAAAATGGATATGGCCAGTGAAGTAAATAACAATACAACTCAGTACCATTTTTTTCAATTTTTATCTTAGAGTCATTAAAATGTTGCTCAAAATTTTTAAATTGATCAACGAAAGAGAATTTTGTAAAAACTTTAAAATTATTGTCTCTAACATAGTCACCAACATAATCTTCATTAAAATAGTCATCACTTGTATCTACAAAATCAAAGCCTAATGTAGACGCCCTTGGTAAAACATTTTCCAACTCTTTTTTATACGGAAAACTACCTAATCCAATTATAAATTTTCTCATAATTAATTACTCCTATTTATAACTCTATTAATTTTACTGATTAATTTGCCGAATAAATTATCATTCGACAAAATGTCAATCAACTTAATATTCTTATATGTCATTTTTGTTAAACATTTTCTTAAAAAATGTTTTTTTATTGATTCATTATATGCAGGATTACCTGATACTATATCTTCAAAACTATATTTTTTATGAACAAGTTGTCGCTTTATTTTTTCTAGTTCACATTCCCCATGTTCTGTATTAATAATTATACATGATAATCCTTTATTGTCGTTTAAACTTAAATCAGTTTCCGCTTTACCCCACGCATCAGCAATAGTTATATCTGAGTTACGTCCATCAAGACCTTTAAACTTACATTTATAACATGATGGTCTTATATTCCAAGCATTGATATACGAAGCCATGTATGCATCATCAGTTCTTTCTTTTTCATATAACGCATTTTTTGACTCTATTCTTACTCTCCATAGTTTCCATCCATTAGACTTGTCTTTAAACTTTATATCAATTATTTCATCAATTTTAAAATTATAATTAAGATATTTGTTCCAAATACCTGGCGACGGAACACCGTGGCAGATCAAATCAACTGCAACTAAATTTGTATATGATTTTCTTAAATATGCTTTTAATCCCACTATTTGGCATGGAGTCCCTGAAAAAAGAACTTTCTTACCTTCGTCCAGATCTTTCTTTACTTGAACAAAAATATCACCTACATTACTTTGAGGATATTTTGATCCCTGCAGTAGCTTCAAATCTTCATAATTTGTTACTCTTCTATGCTGAGGAGAAAATTTATCATCAAATGCAACTCCATATACTGATCCACCTTCTAAAATACAATTTCTCCCTAATTCAAAAAAAATGCCACCAGATGTACTATTGAATCTAGATTTTGTATCACGAATATAAGCAATGTATGATTCGATAGGTTTATTGTCATTAAAATAATCAATATTACTCATATTTCTTCATTTCCTCATTATTTAAAGAATAGTTTAAAAATTCATTAGAATTCTCAACATATTTATCAAGTAAATCAGTCACACTCTCCCAATTTATTGGATTTTCATCTAAACCGTTGCTTATATTCCTATTCATTAATTTCAATTTTTTTGCCAAATCTAACAATCTTTCGTTATTATTGTATGATTTTTCAGGAATCTCGAAATAAAATTCTTTTTGAAAATTAATTGAGAAAGCCATTCCATGAAAAGATGTCGTAAATACCACCTCAGCATTTTTTTACTAGATTCAAGAATTCTTCAATAGATGCATAACTAAAATCAATATAATCATCTTTTGTGTTCAATCTATTTAAACTTACTACCTTATAACTATTTTTCTTTGCGTACTCTAACGCTTTTGAAACTAATTCAACTGGTTGATTAACATGATAAACCAGAACGTATTTTTTCTTCTATCAATCTCTTATTATTTATTAGTTCTGACCATTTTTTCATATTTAATAAAAAAGTAGGATCTAAAACATTAGTTGAGTCAATATTTAGATTATTTTTTAGATAAACTTTCAAGTTTTCTTCTCTTACTGAAATATTATTAAACTTGGGAAGATACTTTTTATAAGCATCAATTGCAAACTCATCCACATCAGACACTTTAAAACTTGCAGCATACGAAACTCTTCTAACATCATTTGGAAAATCCAACAAATACGTTGTATCATTTTCCAAAAGTTCTAAATTCCACACTTGATCACTTCCCGCAATGATAGTATCAAATGTGCTTATTAATTCAGAATCTACTGTTTCACTAATTTTTAAATACTTTTTAACAAATTGTTTTAATTCAAATTGTTTTATAGAATTGTTTCTTTGTTGCCTAAATCTTAAGAAGACTTTAATTAAAGATTTCAATTTATTTTTTGTTCCAATTGCTTCCCATGGCTTTAAAGGGTCGAAAAAAACCTTATTAAAATATAGAGGTGTATAGTCTATTACTTCCACATTATATCCTCTTTGTTCTAATGCATTTTGCAATGCATAACATTGCAATATAGCACCATAATTTACTGCATTATGAAATGTTAAAATACCAATTTTCTTATTCATACTTTCTCCCTTCAAAACATTGCTTAGAACATATTAAAAGCGGTTTTACATATTTACTCTTTCCAAATCACATTATTTTTAATTATTCTATTAAGAATTAATAATTGAGTTTTCTTCTGTATTTGAGTGCGAAATTACACTAGCAGCAGCAACTATTGTGTTGTTTTTTAATTCAACCCCCTTCAAAATTAGGCTTCGACAACCAATCCAAACGTTACTACCTATAATAATTTTTTTAGGATTATTAATTTGGTGTTCATCATCTATAGAATATATCTTATGAAAATCTGTATCTAAAATTAAAATATCCCAAGACAATAAGACATTAGATCCAAAATTTATATTAGAAACACATACTATTGCAGAATTTGCCGTAACACAAAAATTATCTCCAAAAACTATTTTCCCACTATTCGAAATTCTAGTTCCTTATCCAAAATGAGCTGAACCTTCAAATTGAAATATACCGTTATTATCCCAAATACTTCTTTCATATTTTTTGTCAAATATACCAACATCTACAAATCCAAAATATACACGACATTTTTTGTTTTTAACAAACACATTACCTGATAAGCGTTTTAATTTAGTATTTTTTGATATAATAATGATAGGATTAACCAACCCCTCCCATCCAAAATATCTATAATTTACTAATAATGTTTTGCTTATACTAATAGATAAGACTTTTTTTATTCTTCTCACTGTAAATGACCTTCAATTTCTGATTTATTGTCATAATTTTCCATAATTTTCTTATAGTCATTAAAACTCATTAAATTTAAATCTTTATCGCTAATAATCAAATTATCTTTTCCACCAATTAACTCGAATGGCCATTCAATCCCAATATCAGGATCATTGTACATAATTCCTGAATCACCTTCTTCAAAAAATACTTCAGTTGCTTTATAACTTACAATTGAATTTTCAATTACTAAATATCCATGTCCAAAATAAGCTGGAACCAGTAATGAATCCATATTTTCTGCTGTCAGATGGAATCCTCTCCATTGACCATATGTTGGAGAATCTGGTCTCAAATCAACAATAACATCATATACATGACCACTTACACAACGTACTAATTTAGGTTGTTGTTTAATTAATTGAAAATGTGATGCTCTAATAACACCCTTCTTTGAAAGAGTATAGAATACTTCTTTCAACTCGTGATTAATGCCATGGTCTTTAAAGACATCAATGTTGTAATCTTTAATTAATCCACCTCTATCATCTGAAGCAAAAAATGGTTTAATTAAATATGCATCTTTTAAATCTAATTCTTGAAAATTCCATTTCTGTACCATACCAAGTCTCCTTAATAATTCTCTAATGTATATTTTAATCCTTCTGTAAAATCTTTTGTTACAAAGTCACCAATGTCATTTAATAAATTTTTAGTGTCAAACATATCGAAAGTGTATTTAATTCCATCATCTTCTCTTACACCAATTCGTATTAAATCACTTTTTTTACACTGTTCACCAATTTCAGCTAAGTATTCTTTTAAAATTCTAGGTTTACCAGAACCAATGAAATAAAAATTTTCATTGAGTTTTGCCTCTCCAAGTCTATATACAGCTTCAATTAAATCCTGAACATAAATAAAATCATATGGTTGCATTGCAGGGCCAAAAGTCGCTTCATTACCTTTTACTAATTCACCTATTGTATAACTAACAAGATTTCCCGTTTTATTTTCAGGACCATATATATTTGAAAACTGCATCCAAACATACTCTAAGTCAATATTCTTACAATATGTTTCAAGAATTAAATGTGCTGATGTTTTTGCAACACCATACATCATCCCACCACTTGTTTTTTTTAGCTTGTTTAATGATTCTGTAGCTCTTTCAGCTATTGTTCCTGCGCATAAGAATCTTTTACAATTTATTTTTTTTGCTATAGTGGCACAATTCAAAGTCATTTCAATATTTTTTAATTGCACATATGGATTAGCTTTATCACCGCCATTTACACCTGCCCAGGCAAAATGATAAAAACAATCATATTTTTTTGAGGAAATTAATTTTTCTATATCTTCTGCATTATCTAAAGATATTTCGATAGCATTAATTAAATCAGACTTAGGTAATTTAGAATTCTTAAAAGATATATCAATTGCAACTACAAAAATATTATTTTGAATTATTTTTTTAATTAATGATGAGCCAATAAATCCATTGGCACCTGTAACTATGACATTTTTCATTCTTGCCTCCATTCTCTCGCTATGCGTGAGCACAAATTTTTATGAAACACCAGCACCATTACAATGCGTTATAATATAGTTAGAGAAGAAATATACTATAGAGCACGTGGAGGTGAGTGATGTTTTCTGTTTTTTAGTTTAACTCGTATTCTTATCTGTGCAGTCATCTGTCCATGCACAAACTTTTGTTCCCTTTGAGGACATACACTTACCAATAAAGTAATCTTGTTATTTGAATCGATATATTTGAGAACACAGATGGCAGTCAATGCTTTTTCTTTCTTTCAAAGGAGGCGGTTTTCATGAGCAGAGTGATGTACCCCATTGCTTGTGGTATTGATGTCACAAAAAGAAATTAGCTTGCACAATCATCATCGCTGAAAGTATGCAGGTGGAACCTGTTTACCATCACCGCAAATTCTCTACTCACAATTATGACCTTGTTAAACTCGTTGACTGGCTTGATCATTATGACTGCCACTGCGTCTGTATGGAATCTACAGGCAAGTATTGAATTCCTGTATTTAACTACCTTGAAGATCGTGATTTTGATATTGTTATCACTCATCCAAAGTATGTTAAATCACCGAAAGGTAAAAAAACTGATTTCTTAGATTCTATTCATATCGCAGAATTATTTCAAATGGGCGAAGTACAACCTTCTTACATGCCCAATTAAGAGTTTCGTCAACTTCATGACTATCTCGTTATCGTTATAAAATTACAAACTTTATATCTTCAGAAAAGAACCGTGTGCAGAATTGTCAAACTGTTTCCAATATTTCTTTGGCATTCGTTGTTTCTGATCCTTTTGGTGTCAGTGCTTCTGCCGTGTTTTCTGAACTTCTCACTTCCAGTGATGTCGATGAAGTCCATATCAGATCTTTACTCCGTGGTTCCTTGAAAAAGAAAAGTGAGGAAATTCTCAACTCCATCAGAGGTTTTCACCTTGATGATGATCAGTCATACAAAACCCTATTATCACTTGGTCACATGCAGTTTCTTGAAGATATGAAGTCCGCACTTTCTATTGAAATAGATAAAAGAACTTCGAAATACCATGTGTATATTGATTTTGCAACTCAATTGCCTGGTATTGGTCACCTTTCTGCGACAACGCTGGTTTCAGAAACCGGTGTTGATATGAGTGTTTTTTTCGACGTAGAACATTTTACTTCTTGGATTGGTCTTACCCCGACAAATAATGCGAGTGCCGATAAAAAGAAATCTGTCTGTATCTCTCATGCTGGAACATACTTACCAATGCTTATCCAATGTGCACTTGCCGCACTTAAAGATAAGTAATATCCTTACTTCAAGATCAAATATAATAAAATCAAAAAGCGCAGGGGTCATAAACGTGCGGACATCGCTGCTACCAGATTGATGGCAGTCTGCCTTTTTCATATGTTCAAATACTTGAAGGATTTCCATCCATCCGATTATGAGGAACTGATGTACCCTAATCCCCCTAAGCCTCGTAAGCAGGATATTTAATATGCTTTAGAGCTTTTACAATCTATAGGAGAATATAAAATTACTCCTATTTTAGCCGCAAGCTAATAATTCTGTCATTTTCGAGCTAAATATAGTTCGCTTTTGTGTTCTTTTTAAGTTGCCCTTTTCTTATTTTATTGCTTCACACTTAAATACCTTCCTTTAAAAATTCATTAATTTCTTTATCCATACATGCTCGAACATCTTCATTATTAATCCAACATTTAGACCACTCACATACTTTTTCGATAGCCGTATCTAGGTTCCAATGTGGTTTCCAATTGAATGTCGCTTTTAATTTTGAACAATCTAATTTTAGAAAATCAGCTTCATGAGGACCGCCGTCATATTGATTGATCCATTTCATGTTATCTCCCCATTTTGAAACAAAAACATCCACAATTGCTCCAGTTTGATAGCAATCAATATCATCTGGCCCTACATTGTAATATCCAGCATATTTGTTATCTTCATATTGCATAGCTGCTATCATTAAATATGCATATAATGGTTCTAATACATGTTGATATGGTCGAGTTGAGAATGGATTTCTAACTACGATATCATCATTCTTAATTGCAGCTCTAACGCAGTCAGGAATAATTCTGTCATTAGCGAAATCACCACCACCAATAACATTACCTGCCCTAGCTGTACTCACTGCAATTCCCATCTCATTAAAAAAAGAATTGATGTATGAATGAGTAACTAATTCAGAACAAGACTTAGAATTAGAATATGGATCGTATCCATCTAATTCTTCATTTTCTCTATATCCCCAATTCCATTCTTTATTTAAATACACTTTATCAGTAGTCACATTTAGGAATGATTTTACAGTTTTAGATTTTCTGACACACTCGCAAATATTGACTGTCCCCATAACATTGGTTTCATATGTATATCTTGGATCATTATAAGAATCTCTTACAATAGGTTGAGCAGCTAAATGAAGAACAATTTCAGGTTGAGCTTCATCAAACACACTTTTAAGAGAATCTAAATATCTTATATCACCTATTACTGAATGAATATCATCTTCAATTTTAGCAATTTCAAATAATGATGGAGAAGTTGGAGGATTTAGAGAATAACCCGTAACTTCTGCTCCAACATTAGTTAAAATTTTACATAACCAAGATCCTTTAAATCCTGTATGTCCAGTAATAAATACTTTTTTTCCTTTATAAAAATTAATATCGAACATGCCTAATCCTCCCATGTTTTCCAAGGTGCTTTACCTGAACTCCATAATTTTTCTAACTGCTGCTTTTCTCTAAGAGTATCCATACATTGCCAATAACCAATATGTGTTCTTGCAATTAACTCATTATTCGCAACCAAGCTATTTAATGGTTCTTGTTCAAAAACAGTATTATCCCCTTCAATTCTTTTGAAAATATCAGGATTCATAACCATAAATCCAATATTGATTAAATCTCCATCCAGATCAGACTTCTCTCTAAATGCATTTACTTTCCCATCTTTAGCTATATCAAGAACCCCTTTATTTTGACCGAAGTTGTATACAGATATTGTTCCAATTTTGCCATGTGCTTTATGGAATTTAATTAAATCGTTAATATCTACATTTCCAACAGCATCTCCATAAGTCATTATAAATGATTCATTTCCAATATAATCCTGTATTTTTTTAATTCTACCACCTGTCATTGTATTTAATCCAGTGTCTACTACTGTTACTTTCCAAGCTTCTGCATGCTTATTATGGACAATCATTTCATTTCCTTTGGTGAAATCAAAAGTAATATCTGATGTATGTAAAAAATAATCTGCAAACCACTCTTTAATAACATGCTGTTTATAACCGGCACAAATCACAAACTCATTGAATCCTTGTTCAGAAAACCCTTTCATAATATGCCATAAAATAGGCATTCCACCAATTTCAATCATGGGCTTTGGCTTGAACGCTGATTCTTCTGAAATTCTTGTTCCATATCCACCCGCTAAAATTACTACTTTCATTATAATATGTCCTCCTTAGACACAATTTTTTCTGCATCCAAATTTCTTAAATAATAGTTAATCATTTGTTTGCTTTTAAATAATAAAAACTTTATTCTTGAATACTTTGTATTAAAATCAAACATTCCTTTATCTCTAATAAGTTCTTTTGTTTCATCTATGTTTCGTTTATAGTTAAACCAATATATTTCATTATAAAAATATTTGTTAAACTGTAATTCCGATTCTTTCAATAAATATTGATTATATTCATAAAAATCTAACTGAGTAAATTTATTTTTTGTAACTCCAGATTCTAATCTATATACTGCCGTTCTATTTTTCATTATGTATACGTTGAATTTTTTTGAAAATTCATATAAAAACACAAAATCCCACGCTTTACCGAATACTTCTTTAATTTCTCCATATTCTTGCAAGCTATCATGTAAAAAACAAATACCGCATGTAGGAGCTAGAAAACAATCTCGCCATGACAATAGAGCATCCTTATAATCTACTTTTGTTAAATATTTTTTATACACTTTTCTTACACAAAATAATAAGCTTAGAGTATTTTTTAAAGCTTTTTTTAAAGATGAATATGATTGTGATAATACATAGCGTGATGGTATAAAACAATCAGCATCTAAGTTATTTTTCTTAGCATATTCAATAGATTTCATCAATTCTTTAAGATGATTTTTTAATAGATAATCATCATCATGTAAAAATAAAACATACTTACCTTTTGCTAAGTTAATACATTGGTTACAATTACCTAACATTCCAACATTTACTTCATTAGAAAAAAAGTAAACATTGTTGTTATCAATATACTGCTCACAAAGTTCCTTCATCTCATCTTGTGGATCATTATTAACCACTATTACTTCATACGAATATTTCTCAATATCATCTTGCATCAACACACTATCTATAGCTTGTTTTAAATATTGAGTTCTCTTATATGTTGGAATGCAAATTGAAAATTCTACTTCACTTCTTTTTCCGCTGATTAATGACTTTGAACTTGTTTTTTTGCACATAACATATCCCCCCTATAAGCAAAAATAAATATTAAAGTTGTTTGTACTATTGTAGATATAAACACGTCGTACATTATCCCAAACACTAATAAGCCTATGCCTAATAAAATTAAAGACATATCTTTTGATTTTATTAACTGAATATACAAATACAAATAAACTAACATACCTATAATCCCATTACCTAGTAAAATAGATGCAAAATCACACTCTATTGCCCAAGCACTAGTCAACATTGTTCGATTGAAATCAAAAAAAGATGCTATGTATTGGCTGTGGTTAAAAACTAACCCTTCCGTTCTAATTCCAACACCTATTAATCTTTCAATTATGTTCAAATCAAAAAACCACGAATAAATAGATAAGAACGGATAACTCATATGTCTACCAGTTCCATAAATATCAGCATCACTATTAAATATAGTAAGAATTCTCCCGAATAATAAATTGATATAATTTTGTACAGAAGGACTATTGTTATACACAACTATCACAGGAAAAAGTAGAATAACAACACCGATAAATGATCTAATAATAACCTTTTGCTTGATTCCATGTCTGTGCTTAACTAAGTATAAAAATAATTCTATACACATTAGCATTGCAATTGAAAACATCCCTACTCTAGATACCGCAAAAATCGTACTTGCAAAATATAATATTTTATATACTTTATTCTTATCAAAACAATAACCAATAAGCATTAGTATTGATAAGAATGCAGCATCACTATTCAATCCAGTTATTCTTAAAAAAATCTGAGTACCAGTGTTTCCATACGCGACTCCATAACTACCAAATATATGTGAAAACATTTGATTAATTAGAATATCTGTTATATTAATACTAATTGTGTTCCATAGCACAAATTGAATGAGAACGTAGATGGCATGAAATCTACATATCTTTATCATTATACTTTTAAATGATGAAAACAAAGCCTTCTTATTACTATATGAAAAAACGAAGAAGGCTATTGGGAAATATATAAATAAATATTGAACCGCATTATTAACTAATCGATCTTCCCATTCTAAAAAAGATATATAATCTCTAAAAGCTAACGATAAGATTGATCCTATTATCTGAATCATGTATAAAACTATAAAAGCTTTAATATATCTGTTACCTTGTATTTTCCCCTTTTTTACATGAAAAATATGATATAAACCATATAACTCTAAAGGTAATAGACCTATTTTATTAAGAGAAATACCAAACACTTGTAGACCAAGCATACTTGAACAAAACAAAGCAAAAGCAATACATAAACTTAGTATAAATGGAGTACTCATACTTAAATTAGATTTATAATTATTTAATTTTAAACTAGACTTTTTTATTTTCATAATTATATCCCTTCACATTGATTGTTATACACTTTGAATAAAAGTGCTTTATGTAAACTTAAATCATATCTAGAATAATCAAAATCAATTTTTCTTTCAGTACTTTTACATTTAATTTTATCTACCCATACTTTCGCAGGTTCATTTAAACTAACTACTTTAACATTTTTTGATAAAATTGCCTCTTCCGGTATTACACTTGAGCAAATACATGGTAAACCATTAATCTGCGCTTCAACAATCGTGATACCTAACCCCTCAAATAATGAAGGAAATACGAAATAATCCATTACATTGTAGTACAATTCAGGTCTAGAATTTGGAGATAAAAAAATCACATTTTCACTTAACTTATAATCATCGCATTGTTTTTTTATCGTACCAAGCATTTCACCATCTCCACATAATAAAAGCTTAGCATTACTATTTTTTTTACAATATTCTTGAAAAATATCAATTATAAACTTATGGTTTTTTTGATCTGTAAAACGTCCAATATGCCCTAATACAAAATCAGTACTTTTTATACCAAGTTCTTTACGGGTTATATCTCTTGTTGATCTTCTAAATTTGAATTGTTCAATATTTATAGCATTTGGTAATACTTGTGACTTCTTCGTAGTTTTACCAAAATAATCAGATACCTTCTCCGAACAAAACAAATTACAAGTCGAATACCTATCGCATAAATTGTTGCATACCGAATATACAATTTGTTTTAGGTGCTTGCCGTTAAAAACATTATGATAATGATTAATTCTGATTTTGATCCCATATTTTCTTGATAAATACAGAATATAAAAATTCATATAACTCATATTTGAATGGACAACATCGTAGTTACCATTTTTTAATATTTTTCTTATTTCAAAAATATTCTTGAGTAAATTTTTCCTTTTATGAGTCACAAACTTGATATTGAATCCAATATTTGAGAAACGTTGTATATCTTTTTCTACGGATATTTCACGTTGTGCAACTATATCAAAAACATATTCGTCTTTATCATAATTATTTAAATAATTAAACAATACTTGTTCTACACCTCCATAGCTCAAGCCGTTAACTACTAAACATACTCTTTTCACTATTAATACCTCCAAATAATGTTTTACTTTAGATTAATCAAGAAGTGCATTAATGAGTTTGTCTGTTTCTAATGCAACTCTTTTTACATCATATTTTTCAAACACATCTTTATATCCCTTTTTGATAATTTTTTTCCTAAATTCATCATTATTTCTTATTTTTGATATAGCATTTGCAGCTTCTTCCTGATTATCCACACTAACCAAAAGACCATTTTGCTCATTTTGAATTAAATAAGATAATGCATCAACATTCGTAGCAACTATTGGCTTTTTGCAAATCATATACTCTGGGATTGCTAGTCCAAATCCTTCCCATCTGCTTAGTAAACAAGCAACATCAAATGTTCCTACATAATCTATCGGGTTGTCAATCCAGCCAGTTATTTTCAATTTGACGTTATTTTCTTTTGCGATTTTTTCAATTTCTTTTCTTTCTTCGTAAGAACCTTCCAATACATCTCCAACTATTAAAAAATATGCATCACTTATAAATTTTGATATTCCTACAAAAATATCAGGTGCCTTTTGTTTGCAAATTCTGCCTACCATACCAATTACGTATGCATCTTCAGGTATACCAAGCTCTTTTCTACTTTTTTCAGGCACTATATTTGTTTCTATTCCATTATAAATTATATGTAATTTATTTATATTTGAAATATTGTTATCTAACGCAGATTTCTTTTCTGCTTCTGATATGCAGACAATTGCATCGCAATACTTTGCCATTAGTCTTTCTAACGCCACATAAATCCAACTTTTTTTACTTTTAATGTTAAACGACCATCCATGAGGATTATATATGACTTTACATTTTACACCCAAGCAAGCAATTCTAGTTATAGCGCCCGCAATACTTGAATGTGCATAAACAACATCTGGGTCATATTTTTTTATAATACTACGTATTTTTTTTGATGATAATATAGTTTTTATTCCAATATCATGAGGTATATTCAATTGTTCAATATGATTGGATATATCTTTATATTCGCTAGCATTATAAAGATGAGATAAAACAACAATAGTTTCATATTTATTACGTTCCGTATATTTTAATAAACTGTGGAGATATTTATCCACACCTCCAATACATTCAGCAACATGTAAAATTTTAATTTTACTTTGTTTTGTCATATACACTCTCACCCTCTTCTTATAAATGTTTTTTAGGTCCACAAGCTAATCAGAAAATCATCTCTAATACTGCTTTTTTACCCAATTGTTTCAAATTGTTTCTTAATCTGTGACAAATTCTTACATGCAAAAAAGCCCGTATTTAAGGCGTTTATTCCTAGCTTGCAAAAATTATAACTAGAATTCCATAAATCGTTACTACAATCCCTTTTCGAAATAGCTTTGGCAACCAACACATAATTGAAGGACCTTCAGCATGATAATGTACAATATCATATCTTCCAAAAGATGCAAAGATTTAAGCAAAAACAGATGACGTTATAGCTGCAAAACCTTTTATTGTAGGTACTGATTTAAAAAGAACTTGCTTATATTTCCTATCATTTTTTCCTTTACCCACTTTTTTGTTTTTGGGATTATAGCAAGTTACATCATTTCCTAAAGCAACCATCCGAACGGCAAGTTCTACTACAACTACTTCGATTTCACCTTTTTTTTTACAAATATAGTATAAAAACTATTGATTTTTAGCAGTGTTTGCTAGAATTGTTATTATGTTTTAAGTGGACAAACCTTAATACATTTTAGACACCTTATACATTTTTTTTCATCGATAATAGGGTATTGAAAACCTTCGTTATCCGATTTCATTTGTATAGCTTTAACCGGACAACATGCATAACAAGCACTACATCCACAGCAATCTTTTTTTTGTTCATATAATATTGGCATATTTATTTTATTCATTTATTATCCCTTCATAATTTTCTCAATAAAATTTGGCAGATAAGACTTTAATTTACTTTTAAAAGATATTTTTTTGTATATACTTCTACGTATCCATCAGTATTCAAGGATGAATAGAATGTATTTCTTATTTCAGGTCGCTTTACTGCTGAAGTAAGGGTTTTATTATATTTTTTTATAATTGCTAAATCTAAATTTATAATCTCAAAATAATATTTAGTTTTAGAAGATAGATTTTTTCCCTTACTCGTATTGAAAATAACATATAATACGCCTTTATTTTCCATAAAATCTGGGTACGCAATTTCCACTCCATTAAACTCCCACAGTAAAATCTGATTTATGATTTCCTAATTTGAATAAACATCTATAACAGCATTCTTTATAATTACACCCCCTTAAAAAAATCAGAATAAAAAGGGTCTGTTCTTACATAGCAATCATGATTATTAAATCTGAAAGTATAAGACATATGTCTTCTATAATATCATCCAAATTTTTTTACACAAAACGTATAAGAACCCCAATGTCATTATTCAGGTAAGTCCTTTTTGATACGTGTGAAAGATATACACTCAATTTCCAGTTTTTTATGAAATTACAATCAGCCAGATGAAGAATTTGATTTGGATTTACATATTACATTGACAAGAAAACAGACCAAAGATATAAAATCTCAACAAGAAAAATATCGTTTCTTATCTACTACATCTACATTTGATTTTATTGATGAACATAATCCTGAGTATGAACTTCATTTCCGTGTAGTTCGCTTTAAACTGGATGGTAGTGAAGAATATGAATCGATTATCACAAATTTAAACCGGGTTGAATTTAGTAAGGATGAAATAAAAGAAATATACAATACTCGATGGTTTAAAGAATTATCGTTCCGTGACCTTAAATATTCAGCGGATCTGTTGCTGTTCATGCAAAAAAACGAGAAAGCATCCAACAGGAGATTTAGGCAAGGATGATACTATATAATATATCTTTTATTATGGCTCATCATATAGTAAATAAAAAGCCAAAGGAAAAGGGTAAGAAAAAAAGTATTCTTATGCGATAAACAAAAAAATGGCGATACATCATTGTCGCTATTTTATCCAGCATCATAAAAGAAAAGGCGGTCACCCGCCTGATCTTGAAACTCTCATTTCACAAGATATCTTACCAATCCACCCAAATCGAAAATGTAAGAGGCATGTGAAATCACAAGCGCAAATATGTTTCAACTACCGCCTTTCTTAACACGATATAATTAAAACTCAAAAGTTTATAAATTGCTTGAAAAATCTTCTTTTTGTCATGCATTTTTTCAGAATACTCTTAATCCTATCAGGATAAGATTATATAAAATCGCATCCTGTTAGTTTTCATCTTCTTAACTTAATGACATTGGATATCATTATCCCTTTTTTATCATAAT
Source organism: [Clostridium] innocuum (assembly GCA_012317185.1). Classification (NCBI taxonomy): domain Bacteria; kingdom Bacillati; phylum Bacillota; class Clostridia; order Eubacteriales; family Clostridiaceae; genus Clostridium; species [Clostridium] innocuum. The sequence continues at coordinate 2,871,597 of CP048838.1, forward strand.
AATAAATCGCTTTTAAATATTTATGCCGTAAAAATGTTTGTACTTTACAGAAAAACTCTATAGTTTCGATATTCATAGTAAATTCCCTTCTTTTGCATAAATAAACATAGAATTAACATTTATATACGCATCTCATATTTTTTGCCTTAGGATTAGAATTAATCACCTTATTATTTCAGTTAAACTTCCAATAAGAAACAGATATAATTTCCTAATAATCACTTCATGAAAATATGATTGAACTCCCGTGATATAGTCCTCGAAATAATTTCATGTTCATAATATGTTCTTCAATATCTTCTTTATATTTACGATTGCGTTTTCCTTAGGATGCATAACATACAACGGCTGACTACCAAACGAATACGTAGGCAACATATCTCCTGTGCCATCTGCACTGATACTTGTGACCTTCCATGTAGCCATATCATCAATTTGCATCTGTATGAGTGCAGTGATTTCATCCGTTGTCATATTGGTCTGAAACATTCCCTGTACTGCATTCATGATGCTTTCATAATTCTTGATGACATTTGACTTTGTGAATTTCTTCAACATCGCTTCAATTACCTGCTGCTGGTTCTCTCCACGATGACGATCTCCACTTTCATAAGCATACCGCTCTCTCGCAAAAGCTAATGCACAAGCACCATCTACATGTTGATTTCCTTTAACATAGCTGCAATTCTTATTTGTATATGCAGTTAATTCTTTATCAGAATAAATATCTATTCCATCCAATGCATCCACCATGGTCGTCAGCGTATCGAAATTCAGTCGCACATTGTAATTAATCTTAATATCAAACAGCTTACTCAATGTTGCCTGTGATGTTTCCACGCCATAGAGTCCAGCATGTGTCAATTTATCCATCGCACCTGTTTCACAACTGCCATTCGGGCACTGTAAGGGTACATAATAATCACGTGGTATGAATACCAGTAACAACTCTTTCTTTTGCGGATTCACTGCCGCCAGCATATTGACATCACTTCGACTCGTTTTAGATATCGAACCATTCGTATCGATTCCTGAGATATACACGATGAATGGATCCTTTGTGATGTTGTTCGCTTTTAAGTTTTTCAAAACTTCCTTACGATCCAGCGTATAGATAACTCTTGTTTCCTTCTCAAAGCTGCCATCGATGATGTTGAATGCATCCCGCATCCCTTCATTCATGATAATGGCATCCGTATTGCCATCCAGCAATCCCTGCATCTCATCCTTGAATTCCTTATACTCGATTTTGGATATCTCATTTGAAAATTGAGAGCCTAGGCGGTTCAACATAAAGTCCGTATTCTCACGATCAATTGTTTTTAATATACCAAACTGTTTTCCATCCAAATCTTTAACATCCTTATAGCTGCTGTCTTTTTTTACAAGCACAGAAATCTCTGTCGTCTTAATATCGCCGTTACTGACAGCCTTCACTGTTTCCTGTGCCTTATTTATAACCTTAACGTTCATAAACAGGATACATATACAAAGGACTATTGAAAATACACATCCCAGAATCTTGGTAATTTTGTTAGCCTTTTTTCCAAGGATACAATAGATAACTGCACCGACAATCAATAAGATAACAACAAGAATCGGTATATAATATTTCAATGGCAAAATATGGAACCTGTACAGACTCCATAACAAATATGCCGCGGCCAGAACCATCACGATCCAGCATACATGCTTTCCATACTTTTTAATATTTTCCATCTTTTCTCAGACTCCTCTCCAGCTCCTGCTGCTTCCAGGAATCCTTCAGATCCTTGACAAATTTAAAATAGGTAGAACGCTTGAAACCTAACTTCTCCCGATAATCCTCATGCTTCATTTCTTTTCGCATGATTTTTTTGATATTAACTTCAAAATCAGCAGGCAGCGTTATTTTAGGTCGACCGTAATCACCCTCCCCGTTTCGCTTTTTCTCCAGAGCTCTCTGGATTCCCTTCATTTGCTTATCATATATCTGCTTGCGCTGTGTATCTCTGACAAAATCAATCAGAGTCAGCATCTGTTCAGTATTCAAATCTGAATCATCCAAAAGCTTTATCGTTATATCCTTATTCTTTATATATGTTAGATGGACAAAGAGTGTATTTCCATCCGCTGCGATTGACGAAAGCTTATAAACATAAAGTTCATCCTTCATTTCCAGATTAGCAATCAATTGATTCCATGCATCGTACCTATTGTTATCTATGTAAATAGAAGTTTCCTGTATATTCAAATCTGAATGTAATACAATCGTGTGTATGGCTTCGCATTCAGCCTCCGTTGTAGCGTATGCATAGAAATACTTCATCGACTCACCTCATCCCGATCACATGTTTCATTCTTCCATCACTTAGCTATAATTTCCATAATAGCTGTAATAAGACTTCGATGTGATATCAACCTTCGTCAACACACACCCCAATACATTCGCACCATTTCTCTGCAGCATCGTCAACGCATTTTTTGCCTCCTGCTTTGCTGTATCCATTGCGGATACCACAAACAGTGTTCCATCTACAATACTCGAAACCGGAATTGCATCCGCTACCGCATTCAATGGCGGACAGTCGATGATAATGTAGTCAAACATCTCTCGAAATTTTTCAATCAGCTCCTTGAAGCGGTCGCTCGCCAGCAGCTCCTGCGGATTCGGGACAGATTTTCCACTGGTGAGCACATACAGCTTGCCGTCCGTACTGTTATCCTTGAACTTCTGAAAATAACCTCCGATCTCCAGGTCGATCTCTGACTTCTCTTTCATCAGATTACTGATCCCCAGCTTATTCGAAACCTTGAAGATCTTATGCTGTACGGGCTTTCGAAGATCACAGTCAATCAACAGGACCTTCTCGTACTTTGCAATCGCCACCGTTGCCAGGTTGCTTGCGACCGAGCTTTTTCCCTCTGCTGGATTCGAGCTGGTCACACAAATCACTTGGATATCCTTATTGAAGGATGAATATTCTATATTCGTCCGCAGCTGACGATATACCTCCATATTGTCAAACTGACTCTTTTTTGTATGCTTTTTCGGATCACTCCGCTTTGGTGCTATCTTTCGTTCCATTTCATCATCTCCTCCTCATTCGCTGTAGCCAGGATCTTTTCCTTACCGCCATACGTTCCACATCCTCGTCTTGAAGGACATGCTGTGGATTGATGGTACAGAGCAGCTCTGCGCTCGCCGTATCAGTTACCTTTACGATTTCCTGATATACATCGCTCAGCCTGCAGATACGATTTCCACTGGTACGATGTGCATCACTCGCAACGATATGCACCAGTCCTTTCTCCAACAGCCGTCTGGCATTCTTCTGAATCTGCGAACCATGCATTCCCAATAGACTCGTCCGATTCATCTGAATCACATATCCGTTGTTTATCCATTCCTTTACTCGATTTACATCGATATCCTTATGAAAGTACCGCTCCGCATGCGCTATCATGGGAGTCAGTCCTCTGATCGACAATTCATACAGCTGCTCATCCGCATAGCTGTTCTTTTCGATATCCTTGCGGACATCAAACTCACACAGCAGATAGCGGCTCTCATTGATCGTGTTATAATATTTCCCATCGACCATATCCAGATAATCATCATTCAGAAACATCTCACAGCCACTGTAAATCGTGACGCCATATTCCTTGCCAAGCTCCCTCAGCTCCCGGATCCGCTGATCCATCTCTCTTACATCCGCTTCCTTTTGAGCTCCTGGTATGAAATGCGGTGTTGCCGCCAGCTTTACGATTCCATCCACCCTGGCCTGCTGTAACGCCTGTTGTGCTTCTGCACGGCTATCGATACCATCATCGATATCCCATGCCATATGGCAATGCAGATCAATGAAGCTCATTCGCTAATCCTCCAGAAACGGAATCTCTGCCAGTACCGGTATCTCCAAATACGATTCCGCATCTTCCTTCGTATGTAGCCTCTTATCCAGTAGGAACTGTACAGTCACAAAGCCACAGGACACCATGATTCCAAGCAGCGCTCCGATCAAGAGGTTCATCTTTAAGCTCGGCGATACCGGTGTCTCATTCACCTGCGGCGCATCCAGGATCGTCATATTCTTGATATCCAGCTTGTCCTTCATGCTCTCAAAAAACAGATTCACCGTCGTATTCACGATATCCTTCGACATCTTCGCATCCTTCGTCCTAGCACTCACCGTGATGATCTCACTGTCTGCTTCATTGCTGACGCTCAAGGAATTCTTTACCAATGCCTCATTCTCCAGCTTCAGCTTCTCCGCGACATCCTCCAGCAGGCTGTTCCCCTGCAGCATCAGGACATAGTTGTTCACCATCTTGGAATTGGCGGTCAGTGTATTGTAATCGATCATTCCACTTTCCGTGATATTCGGCTTCAGATAGATCCTTGCCATGCTTTCATATTTCTTTGGTATCAGAAACTTCGTCACCAATAAGGATATGATGATCGCGATCACCGTCACTGCGATGATAAAGGACATCTTTTTCTTCAACTGCCGAAACAGTCTTCCCAGATCGATTTCTATTTCTTCATTCTGTTCTATGCTCTTCTGTAAATCTTCCACTAATTTCTCTCCTTTGCTTTCTTCTTTTGAGGCGAGAATCTTACTACATAAAAAGGATACACTCTCCCCTTCCCCCACCTGCAGTGTTGAATGGTTGGCTGTATCCTGAACCTCTCCATAAAGTGCCTCAACAACTATTACTTCTGAGATTCAATCTTTTTCACTATTTCCAGAGAAACGTCCACCTGCAGATCCTGATTGTTCATGCGAACATTCAGGATAGCACGCCGTTTATGTCTGTCAATTCGTATAATATTGCTTTCATAGCCCTTTAACGGACCTTCGGTGATGATGACCTCTCCATCCAGGATCTCACCCTTTGATATTCTAACATTGTGTTCCTCATCCATAAGGCCTTCCAGATACGCTCTTTCTTCCGTGCTCAATGCACTGACGTCATCCTCATACCTCAGTTCCTTCAAGATACCGCGGATCTGTGAACGGTATCGAAGCAGCGCCTGCTGGAACCCGTTCGGATTCAGCTCTGTTTCCACAAACACATACGAACGAAACAACGGTTTCTTCACAATCACTCGCTTCCCCTGTATGCGGTGCACCACTTCCTTTAAAGGAGTGAATGCTTTTATACCATCCTGTTGACTCAAAAGCTCCAATATCCTTTTTTCTCTGCCACCCATCACATACAGCACGTACCACGGCTTCATCATCTTGCCCCATCCCCGTGAAACACGGTCTTGATCGTCTTGACGAGGATCGTCATATCCAGCTTCAGGCTCCAGTTTTTGTAGTAATACTCATCCATCTTCAACCGGTCCGAAAAGCTGATATCGCTTCGTCCGTGTGTCTGCCACATGCCGGTCAGTCCGGGCTTGCAGCCGATCACATAGTCATAATAGATCCCCATATCTTTACGTTCCCCAGGCAGGTACGGCCTTGGTCCTGTCAGGCTCATATCGCCCTTCAGCACATTCAGGAACTGCGGGAATTCATCCAGACTCTTCCGTCGCAGAAATTCTCCGGCCCTTGTGATTCTGGGATCCTTCTTCAGCTTCTTATTCGTCTCGTACTCTTCCCTGATCACGGGATCCTTTTCCATAAGCTCCTGCAGTATGCGCTCCGCATCGGGTATCATCGTCCTGTATTTATACAAAACGAATTTCTTTCCGCCCTTCCCGATTCGCACCTGTTTGAAAAATATGGGATCATGATCATGATTTTTGCTGTTTGATCTCCACACATAGATCGTCAAGGGGATCAGCAGGATACAGCCGGCTATACCGCCGAGAATATCGATGGTCCGCTTGACCACTTTATTGAAGGTCGATATCTTTCCCTTTGCTGTAGATACGAGCAGCTGACCGTCAAAATCCTCGACCCTAGTATCGAAGGTCAAAATCTTGACGGACGGCATATAGCGAATCTTTTCGACTGTCCTAAGCTTCAGCAGGATATCATCGAACTGTGCATTAGTAAGATTCGTTGAGGCGATGACTGCGGAATTTATCTGCAGTCTGGAAACGGCCTGTTCCAGCTCACCCAACGCAAACACATCCTGTTTGATATCCTTCACCACATGACCATCCTGTGTATCTATGTAGCCCTTTACCTTCATCAGCGCAAACCGGTTTTTCTCACAGACCTCTGCAAATGCAAGAGCCTGCCTTCCTGCACCGATGATCAGCACATTGTCCGCACAGCTGTTTCGAAACCAGATGCGCAGATAACGCTGTAATAGGATACTGAAGCAGAGCATAATGCATGAGATCACTGCATTCAGCAAAGCACAATGAGCATTGAAATCCTGCATGGGGTCAAGCAGGATACTGACGATAAAAAAACAGATATGACTTTTTACAAGCAGCTCTATCTCTTCCCAGATCAGCAGCGTCTTCGTCCGATAATGACCAAACAGATACTGAATGACAAAATACAAGGCACAGATGCGCACTGTATAATCACCTGTAAAATCAAAAAGAAAAGAAAGATTGCAAACAACGATTTCCTCCAGCAAACATGCTGTTATTCCTATTTTTTCCCTCATGTACTTACATTCATTAATGAATTCACTACCCTCCCTTTTATAAAATGGAATTTTAAATCTCAAAACGTATACCTTTAAAGATATACTAAATAAAACGAGAATAGTGTTATAAAGTATATTTATATAGACTGAAAAGCGTAAAAAAACAGATGATTTCATATGAAATCACCTGTTTCATTAATTATAAGTATATAGACAGAAAGGTATACCTTTATAATCATAAAGGGTATGCAAATGCTTAGTTCATTCCATTCTACACGTAGCTATTCTACTACAATAGGTCATTACAATCAATGATTTCATGCAAAAAAAGTCCGAATTATTAGAATTTTATTTATTTTACAAAGTAATCATTTATCTCAAAACTGTCACGCTCAAAAATGTTAACGATTACAAAACAAATAAAAAAACGACAGCATTACTGAAATCAGTAACAACTGCCGCAATATTCTTATTTAAAAGCCTTCTTAAATTTATCAAACGGAGACTCATGAGATTTCTTATTGCGAATTTTCTCATACAGCTCCTTTTCGTCGCGTGTAATCTTGGTCGGTACCTCCACCTTGACCTCGACATACTGATCACCCTGATTGCCGCGGGAAGAAGCAGACTTGACACCCTTTCCCTTCAACCGGAACTGCTGTCCGAACTGCGTACCTGCCGGAATCGTCAGCTCCACATCACCGTAAACAGTCGGAACATCCACCTTGCAGCCCAAAATCGCATCCACAGCACTAATCGGTACCGTGATACGGATATCATTGCCATCGCGTACAAATTGCTTGTGACGGCTTACCAGAATCTCGATATACAAATCGCCGTTTGGCCCGCCATTCACACCGCGCTCTCCCTTATTCGGAACACGCACCTGCTGACCGGACTGAATGCCTGCCGGAATCTTGATATCCAGCTTCACACGCTTATGCTCATAGCCCTTGCCATGACATTTCGGACACTTGTTCACAATCGTCTTACCCGTTCCGTTACAATCCGGACACACTGACTGACTCTGGAACACACCAAACGGCGTTCTCTGCTGAGTCGTTACTGTACCGGTACCATTACAATGCGGACAGGACTTAATATCGGACTTACTTTTCGCGCCGCTTCCCATACATTCATCGCACTGCTCATCCACCTCAATCGTAACTGTTTCCGTTTTTCCGAAAATAGCATCCATGAACTCGATGCGCATCTGCATGAAGCGGTCATTCCCCTTACGCGGTCCGTTGCTTGCGCGACGACTTCCACCACCGCCAAAGCCTCCGCCGAAAAAGGAACCGAAGATATCTCCGAAGTCCTCAAAACCGCCAAAGCCTCCGGCACCGCCGCCAAAATTGGCACCATCCATACCTGCATGACCGAACTGATCATACGTCGCTTTCTTCTGCGGATCACTCAGTACCTCATATGCTTCGTTTACTTCCTTGAACGATTCCTCAGCCCCCGGATCCTTATTGACATCCGGGTGATACTTTTTCGCCATCTTCCGATAGGCTCTTTTTATTTCATCATCGCTGGCACCCTTGCTGAGTCCCAGGACCTCATAATAATCTCGTTTGCTCATGTGGATCACCCTCCTAACTTTCCAGACTGTATATGAACTGCTGTATGTCTGCATCTCCGAAAATACGCACTCTCGGCAGCTGCAGCTTATCCATACCGGGTTCTATTTTACCATAATTTGTCGTAAAAGCCATATGCACACCTGCATCTTTCATAATCTGCAGTGCACTGTCTGTAACATCACCATACGGATAACAATACACATTACCTCCGCCGATGATGGAAAACGACTTTTCTGTGTCCGCAACACCCTCATCATGTGCCACACAGCGCAATGCACCGCCATGACCGCCTTCACAGCCGCCGGTATGCATGTCATAGGAATGCGACTGCAACTCCATGCCGTTTTGCTTCATTTCCTGAAAGCTTTGTGGCAGCTTATCATCCTTCAGATGATTCCCGATCAGAAAGAGCGTTGCACTATTACCATATTTCTTCAGCAGCGGATATGCATATTTATATATGGAAGCTGTCCCATCATCAATCGTAATGGAAACACTGTTCTTCGGCAGTTGTACCTTTCCATCCAGAAAATTCTCCACGTCCTGCATGCGCAGCGTCACATAGTTATGCTCCTTCAAATACTTCAGGTGTGCTTCAAAGTCATTAACCTCCAGCCAGTTTCCGTTTTTCGGGACCTCACCATTTTCCCTGGAATAGAAATAATGATACATGAAAACCGGAATCTGTTTTGCGACCGGTTCTCCGGTATTGTCAGCCTGCTTTGTAGCTGCTATTGCGGATTTTGGTATATACACGAGGGCATTCCCTATCTGTACACCATAGCGTTTCTCATCCTTTACATAAATAGGATAAGATGCTTTCCGTGTTACCTCCGCCAGCTTGTCTCCTGCATCATTCTGAATAATATAGCTGTCTTTTGTCACGATATTCTCATTAAACGGCAGATAAACACTAGCCTTTTTGACATTGTTTTCTTCTGTTTGTTCGGGTACCACATGATCAGCCAGGATGTAGCAGTCATCCGTTTGCAGCCTGAAATACTTTTCCTTCATGTTCTGTGCGCTTTGCTTGTCAAGCTTCAGCATTGTCCCCTTAAAGATACGGCCAATCTCTTTGTATTCTCCATCCTTCTTCTCAAACAGCGGTGTTTCCTTATCCACACGCACCGTCTGTGCATAATATGAGGAAACATCAACAGCAGTCTTTTGTCTCTGCATGGGATACATCCAATAGATGACCAGCATCACACAACATACAAAACCTAGCGCAAGCACTAGGAATTGTAGTCGTTTCGTTTTCTTACTTCTTTTCTTCAAATTCAGCGTCTACAACGTTGTCATCGTTGTTTGCACCTGCTCCTGCATTCGGATCCGCACTCTGCTGCTGATACATCTGAGCACTAGCCGCCTGTGCAGCCTTTTCCAGTGCCTCCAGTTTTTCCTTTACAGCATCCATGTCATTTTCATCCAGAGATTTCTGTAAATCGTCGCGCAGCTTCTGTGTTTCTTCCTTCTGCTTTGCATCAATCTTGTCACCGCTATCTGCCAGCATGGAATCAATCTGAGCAATGAAGCCCTCTGCACGGTTGCGCAGATCAATTTCTTCCTTGCGTTTTTCATCCTCAACCTTGTGTTCCTCAGCCTCACGAACCATACGATCGATTTCCTCATCGCTCAGTCCGCTCGTATTCTGAATCGTGATGGACTGTTCCTTACCGGTACCCTTATCCTTTGCAGATACATGTACAATACCGTTTACGTCAATATCAAAGGTAACTTCAATCTGTGGCACACCACGGCGAGCCGGAGCGATACCATCCAGCTTGAACATACCGAGCTCCTTATTGTCATTTGCCATCGGGCGCTCACCCTGCAGAACACGGATATCAACAGCAGGCTGGTTATCCGCAGCAGTTGAGAATACCTGAGATTTGCTTGTTGGAATTGTTGTGTTACGTGGAATCAGCACGGTCATGACACCACCCATTGTCTCAATACCGAGGCTCAGTGGTGTAACATCCAGCAGCAGAACATCCTTTACATCACCGGCGATAACACCACCCTGAATAGCAGCACCCATAGCAACTACTTCATCCGGGTTTACGGATTTGTTAGGTTCCTTGCCCAGAACGCTCTTAACAGCTTCCTGTACAGCAGGAATACGGGTAGATCCACCTACCAGCAGTACCTGGTGGATATCGTTTTTCGTCAGTCCGGCATCGCGCAGTGCGTTTCTTACCGGCTCCATCGTACGATCAACCAGAGATTTTGTCATTTCATCGAATTTTGCACGTGATAATGTAGCCTCGAAGTGCAGAGGTCCATCCGCACCTGCAGAGATAAACGGCAGAGAAATCTGGGTCTGTACAACTCCACTCAGATCCTTCTTCGCTTTTTCTCCAGCCTCTTTCAGACGCTGCATAGCCATAGTATCCTTACGCAGGTCAACACCGTTTTCCTTCTTGAAGGTATCTACCATCCAGTCAACAACAACGTTATCGAAGTCATCTCCACCCAGACGGGTATCTCCGTTTGTAGACAATACCTCAAAGGTTCCATCCGCAAGCTCCAGAATAGAAACGTCGAAGGTACCTCCACCTAAGTCATATACCAGAACCTTCTGTTCTTTTTCAGTTTTATCAATACCGTATGCTAGTGCGGCAGCAGTCGGCTCATTGATGATACGCTCTACTTCCAGACCGGCAATCTTTCCGGCATCCTTGGTTGCCTGACGCTGTGCATCATTGAAATAAGCTGGTACCGTAATAACCGCTTTTTCAACCTTTTCTCCTAGATAGTCCTCTGCATAGGATTTCAGATACTGCAGGATCATCGCACTGACTTCCTGCGGTGTATACTGCTTACCTTCCAGTTCAACCTTTTCATTTGTACCCATCAGACGCTTGATTGAGCTGATAGTGTTTTTGTTTGTAACAACCTGACGCTTTGCGGCATCACCGACGATACGTTCACCGTTCTTGTATGCGACTACAGATGGTGTTGTACGATTTCCTTCCGGATTTGTGATGACCTTGCATTCACCACCGTCCATAACGGACACACAGCTGTTTGTTGTACCTAAGTCAATACCAATAATTTTACTCATAATCGTTATCCTCCTTTTATCTATTCGCTAACCTTTACAAGTGTTGCACGTAATACACGATCCTTCAGCATATATCCCTTTTGCAGGACCTCAATGACCATACCGCTTTCCACGCCATCCTTGGCCTCCTGCATCAGGGCCTGATGGAAGTTTGGATCAAACGGCTTGTCCAGCGCTTCGATTTCCTTTACACCCTCCTGATTCAGGATGTGTACCAGCTGCTGGTAAATCATCTCAAAGCCCTTGGCGTAGTTTTTGACATTCTGATCATCGACCTTAACATCCAGCGCACGCTCCAGGTTATCCAGAACCGGCAGGATTTCCATCGCAAAGCTTTGAATGCGGTACTTGCGCACATTGTCGCTTTCACTCTGCAGACGCTTCTTCAGATTTTCTGTATCTGCATACGCCTTGAAGTAGGCATTCTTGTTTGCTGCCGCCTCTTCCTTCAGCTTTACGATTTCCTCTTCCAGTTCTTCGATTTTTTTCTTCTTACCGAATTTCGCGGATTTTTTATCTTCCTTTTCCGCTTCCTTCGCATCCTTTTTTTCTACCTTGGCAGCATCCTGTGCCGTCTTTGCTTCTTCGCTTTGCTCGGCAGTCTTTGCTTCCTCGTTTACAACTTCTTTTTCTTCCTGCATGATGACCTCCTTATCGATTTTCACTTCTGTATAAATCTTCGATTACTTTGCTCATATATTCCATAAGGGCAACGACACGGCTGTACTGCATGCGGGTAGGTCCCACGATCATCAGTTCCCCTTCTTCATCCTCGTTCAGCTTGAACTTGCTGGATACCACGGCAACATTATTGACCTGAATCAATTCATTGTCTCCGCCGATCTCAATGGCAACATCACCCTCATGATTGGCCAGCTGTCGAAACAAGCTGCTGTCCTCCAGCATCTTCATAAGCTCCTTCAGCTTTTCGATATCTGCGAATTCCGGCTGATACAGCATATTGCTCTGTCCGCTGCAGTATACATGGTCGGTTGCAAACCGCATGAATGCATTAACGAAGGCTTCAAACAGCACCTCGTGACGGGCAATATGGCTGGCCAGCAGCGGCTCAATCTGCTGCATGCGCTCCACCACCTCATTGATCGGTGTGCCGCTCAGCTTGTCATTGAGCAGATTACAGCAGGTTTTGATATCCTCAACGCTCACGGCCGTATTGAAGTGAAATGTCTTATTTTCCGTATGCCCGTGATCGGTAATGAAGACTGCAACCGCACTGGTGTCACTGAGTGGAAACAGCTGTATGTGCTGCAGTGTCTGGTAACGGCTTTCCGGCCCCAGCACCACGGAAGTCAGCGAGGTCATCTGAGATAGAATATCACAGCTTTTCTTAACGATTTCATCCATTGAATAATGACGCTCCTGAAATACAGCCTGCAGAGAATGCTTGACTCCATCATCCAGTTCACGCTCCATCAGATTTTCAACATAGAACCGATAACCGCGACTGCTTGGTATACGACCGCTGGAGGTATGTGTTTTCTCCAGCAGACCCAGATCCTCCAGTGCAGCCATCTCATTGCGAATGGTGGCACTGGAACAGTTGAAATCCAGCAGGTCCATCAGTTTCTTGGAACCGACAGGCTCGGCAGTCCGGGTGAACTCATCTACTATCGTTTTAAAGATCGCCGTCTGGCGTTTTGTAAGCATATGGTTCACTCCTTTCTAGCACTCAACCTCTATGTCTGCTAATAGTATATTCCAATATTTTAGCACTGTCAACACTTTAGTGCTAAAATCCATAAAAATTGTTATCATTTCTGGAAATATTAGGAAAGTGCTCTGTTTTGCCCAGCGTTGGAAAAATGCATATATTCACGCAAATGGATTGCCAAGAGCCGCAGCTTGCTATATACTTTTCCCAGGGCAAACCCGGATACTCACACATATACTATAAATATATAAGAAAGAAAGAAGGAATGATCATATGAATTATATACAATGGAACTACGAGGATGATTTGCTTGCAGGTACGACGCTGCGCGACCCATCCCTGCCGGAAAACAACAATATGGCACTGCACGCCTGTTTACGGAAAGAGGATGTTTTAAATAATCGTGATACTCTGTCAAAAGCACTCCATATAGCATCGTCACAGTGGACCTTCGCTATGCAGACGCACTCCGATCATATCCATGAGGTAACCGCCGCAGATGCCGGCAGAGGCTATCGTGTTTATGAGGAGGGGATTGCGGACTGTGATGCCCTTTACACAAAGGAAAGAAACATCGCAATCGGTGTCTTTCATGCAGATTGCGTGCCGGTACTTCTATATGACCCCTTTACCGGTATCATTGCCGCTATTCACAGTGGCTGGCAGGGAACCGTGCAGGAAATTACACGCAAAACCGTGACCCTGCTCATGCAGAAGGAGCATGTCGATCCTGCTCACCTGATGGCTTATATCGGTCCGGCTATCGCATATCGCAGCTTTGAAATCCAGCAGGATGTCATTGACCGCATCCGGGCAATGAGCTTTGATACCCGTGACTATCTGACAATGCTGCCAAACGGCAGGGCAATCGCAGACAACAAAGGGCTGAATATGCAGATGCTGCTGAATCTCGGTGTTGAACGCGATCATATCACAGTGAATCCAAACGATACCTTTCTGAAAAACGATGCTTTTTTCAGCTATCGAAGAGAGCCTGCATGCGGAAGACACCTCAGCTTCATTCTACGCAAATAATCCAAATAAAAAGGCGGAGTATTCTGATCCTGTTTCATTTGAACAGTTGATCATTCCGCCCTTTTTTATTTCCGGATGCATTATGTGCATGTTCAGACACGTGTTTCCTCCATATGAATTTTGTCAGACAGCATTGCAATGAATTCGGAATTTGTAGGTTTGCTTCGTTCCATGGAAATCGTATAGCCGAAAATCTTATGTATCACATGTGCATTTCCGCGATTCCAGGCCACTTCGATTGCATGCCGTATACCACGCTCCACTCGGGAGGGTGTTGTCTGAAACTCCAGCGCAATCTTCGGATATAATGTTTTGGTAACCTTACCAAGCAGATCCATATCACGGTAGGTCTGCATAATTGCACAGCGTAGATACTGATACCCTTTCAGGTTTGCAGGAACTCCAAGCTCGTGCAGCAGCTCGGTGATCGTTCCCTCCAGATGCTGGTTCTGACTGCGTCCCAGCTTTTTCTGCAGCTCCTCATTCAATGAATAATCCGGCTGATAATTCCTGATGAAATGAATCTTGCGAATCAGATCAGGAATCTCATAGGGCTTCATCATGATGTAGTCGACACAATAGCGGTTGAACTCAGAAAGAATCATTTCACTGAGATATGAGGATATGCAGATAATATGATCCACCTGCAGCCTTCTGCTGCGTATTTCCTCTAATACATAAAACCCATCTTTCTTTGGCAGGATCATGTCCAACACCAGAACATGTACATGTTTCCCCTCCAGCTGTCGGATACATTCCTCACCATCGCTTGTCATTCCGGCCAGTTCAAATTCCTCAACGGAAGAAATGGCCCTTTCTAAAGCAGATAACTGATTTCTATTCTCATCTACTAAAAAAATCAAGCTCTTCATCTTTCATTCCTCCAACTACCTAGGCAGGAACCATCATAAACCCTAAAGTGTTTTTAGAGTCAAGTATTTATTAAAAATATTTAAGAAAAACATTAAATTATTTTATATCACTCTCTTGTAAGGGACCCATATCATATGGCGCATCTGATAATGATGATCCTCGCAGGCACTGTATAAGACCTGAGACAGGATATCCCCGTCAAGCACCAGGTGATGTGCCTCCATAAACTGCAGCAGCTTTTCCTTTTCCTGCAGAATCGTATGCTGGGCATCCGCTTCAAAGCAGTAGGCAAGAGCCGAACATTCGGCATACTGTCTTACCACATCATTTTTCCGAATACCGATGAAATCCCCAATCGTCTCGTACATACAAAAGCCGTAATCAAAGTGCTCCTGTCCGCTGATAAAATCCTTGGCACAGATTCGTCCACTCAGAAACTGAAGCTCGCTGCTTTTCGACCACACCCTGAGTTCCTCATTCAGGAATGCATCATCCGCTAAAATCACATCATCCTGCATGTAGGAAATGCGATACAGGGCAGGTCTTGTTACAAACTGTATGGCATGCTGTGCACGTTCTGCCAGCGCAATGCATTCCAAAGAAAGATGAATGCTGTGAAGACGAAGACTCATCGACACACTTTCCTGCAGCAGCTCCTTCTCCTTTTGTTCCATCAGCTCAAGAAACATATCATTTCCCCTGCTTTCAAACAAATCCATCAGCTCATACAGCGTAAAGCCAAGCTTCTGATACTTCTGCATATTCAGAAGATGGTTGATTTGTGAAGCATCGAAATAACGGTAATTGGATACACTGTCCTTATGCGGCACGATGAGCCCTTTACGTTCGTAGTACCGCAAAGCTTCCGTGCTGAGACCCAGCAGTCTGGCAGCCTCTCCGATTTTGTACATAAAAAAAAACTCCTCCCTTTTCCATTCTTCACAAACAATACTCTTTCCAAATCTGCATACGTATGCATATAGGTCTTTTCTATTTTAGTATACTTTTGTGCTGCGTGCAACCTTATTACCGTCTTATTTTAGATTTTATGGAAAGAACGGATTGCTTCTGTATAAATTTCCATGCTATACTAGGATTAACATTTCCCTGGAGGATCCATTTTGAAAGGACAAACATTCTACAGCAGTCTCTACGATTCGCTTACATCCTTGATCATAACGAGGCGGCTTCCCTATGGGAGCCGTCTTCCATCCGCTAAACAGCTGTGCAGCACCTATCAGGTAGGAATACGTACCGTACAGGACGTCCTGCGCGATATGCGGGATGCCGGCTATATTTCTTTAGAGGCACGCAAGCGTGCACAGGTGATCTGGCAGCCCTCACAGGCGCACGATGAGCAGACGGATTTCTATATTCTGCATACACACCGGCAGATGATTGACGTTTTGGAAAGCATGCGTCTGTGCCTGCCTCCCCTCTGCAGCGGGTTGTGCGATTTACTGCAGGAAAAGGATATCCGTCATTTATATAAAATGCTGTCGACGCTGGAGGATAATAAAAATCTGGAAAAACGCCGACTGCTGATCCGGGATTTTAATGTATATCTGCTGCAGCGTTATCATAATGATATGATTCTCGATTTGTATCTGACGACCTTTTCCTATATTGAATATCCCCTGTTGTATCATACAGATCTGTTTTCCTCCTATCATGGCACTCTGAAGCACGATTATGAGCAGCTGCTTGCCGCCTATACAGATAAAAACTGCCGCTTTGTATATGATTTTTATTATCACACGATCTGCTACACCATACAGCGTATCCGTGAGCACGCAGCGCAGATACAGCTTTGCGGCAACCACTGTATACCGGAAGCAACCCCCTTTTTCTGGCAGCCGAAGCATTCTCATGATTACGTTTACACACTTGTCTTCCGAGACCTTATTCGCAGCATCGCCTGCAAAACCTATGCCGATCAGCAGCTGCTGCCGCCCATAGAGCAGCTGTCCAGAACCTATCAGGTATCCTACGCAACGATTCGCAAGGTTTTGAAGCAGCTGAATGATATCGGGCTCGCAAAGACCTATAACGGTCTGGGGACCCGCATTCAGCTGAATAAGGGGGTTGCACATGCACATCTGGAGGACAGTACAATGATACGTGACGCCGTAAAATTCATCGGGGCTGTACAGTTTATCACCATCACGATCGGCCGCTGCTGCCTGGAATATTTCGACCAGCTGCTCGTGCTTTCCCCTGTTATGGAGGAGCGGATAAAAAAACGGCATTATGATGGCGTCGGTTTCCTTGATGCCCTGCTGGTGATTCTTCCCAAGGCCAATCTGAAACAGATTCTGCAGGAGTTTCGCAGCATTTTGTCATGGGGCTTTTATTTCACACTGCTGCAGCTGGATGAACAACTGGTCGATCTATATTACAAGCGCTGTGAGGAAGCGGTTGGCTTTCTGGTGAAACGGGATGCCGACGGCTATTGCCGCTGTATACAGCAGGTCTACATGCAGCTGTTCCATATCATCATCCATTGTGCCAAACGCATCGGCATCCGTCAATGTGATGCCATTCAGCTGCCCGATATCGATTCCCTTCCTCTGCAGGAAACAAAGAATGTCTGCGCTAACCCTTGACTCCTGATGAAAAGACGGCTGCTTTCTGCAATAAGAATGGTCGGCGGGCGATTCTCACACCACGCCGGTATGACTGAATGCTGTAGCTTCGTAGAAAAACAGATATGGAAGGAAGTGCTTTCCGTCAGGGAAAGCTTTATCGGCAACTCTTTTCCATGGTGACCATATGCGCTTGTGGATAACCGCCTGTACAGAAAAATAACATCGGATTATAAAAAACCTGCAAAACCATATCCACGGGTTTTCTGTGCAGATTAACGGCACTTTCCTATCAGGGATTTCCTGCTATGGGTATGCAGGCATAGACAAATTCCTTTATTGACTGGCTCAACAGGAATACATCAAAATCCACCGGAGTCCGGTGGATATTTTCTATATTCTATTGAATGCGCCTATAAGCTGTCCTGCTTCCCTGCTGTATCTGTATCAGGATAGAAAAGGATTTCTTGTTGCAGATTTCAGGCAGATTCCTGTGAATGGTGGGTCGTATAGGCACGATCAAAGGTAACAACCAGATAGTAATGATCGCCCTTATGCTCCCGGATCCGCTGTGCAAGGGCATCCAGAATCTGCTGATTACTCATTTTAATATGGAAGGGCACGACAACATCGAAAATCATATTCGTATGGGTTTCTCCCGGAACGATACGGAAATCGTGCATGCTCAGGTCTTCATCAATTTCCTTTACGATTGCTGCTGTCAGTGTTCGCAGCTCATTGGTCAGCGGATCGTCAATATTGATGGGATCCATGTGGATAACCATCTCCAGTCCCATATTCTCCTGAAAGTCGCGTTCGATATTATCAATCATATCATGAGATTTCAGTACATCTTCCTTATAATCCACCTCCACATGCACAGATGCAAAGGTACGGTGCGCACCATAATCGTGGATCATGAGATCATGCATACCCAGCACTCCATCATAGCTGTTAATCTTATCCTGAATCTGTTTCACCAGATCCTCATCCGGAGCCTGTCCCAGCAGCTCATCCAGCGCCGATTTGATGATGCCTCCACCCGCCATCAAAATAAAGATGGCAACAACAACCCCCATATAGCCGTCCAGATTAAAATGAATAATAGGAGAGAGTACTGTGGAAACAAGAACAGCTCCCGTCGCCATAACATCACTGATGGAATCTGCAGCGGTCGCCTCCATTATACTGGACTTCAAAAGCCTCCCGTATTTCTTATTATAACTGTACATCCACAGCTTTACGGAAATGGAAAACAGCAGAATAATCACACTCAACCAGCTGAAGGACACTGCCTCCGGTTGAAGAATCTTATGAAAGCTGGTGCGAATCAGCTCAAAGCCAAGCAGCAGGATGGCTACAGCAACGATCATTGATGCAATACATTCGTAGCGCGCATGGCCAAAGGGGTGCTTTTCATCTGCCGGCTTGCTTGACAGCTTAAAGCTGAGCAGGGAAATCACAGAGCTTCCGGCATCGGAAAGGTTGTTGACAGCGTCTGCCGTTATGGACACACTGCGTGCCAGGGTACCGGCCAGAAATTTAAACAGAAACAAAATCACATTGTTTGCAATCCCCACCGTGCTTGTAAGGTTTCCATATGCCTTTCGCACAGCAGGATCTTCCAGCTCGTTATAGTTGTGTATCATTTTTTTCGCAAGATAATTTATCATTATATCACCCACTTCTTTTATGAATATCTAGTTTAACACATTTCACCAAAATGGGAAAGATTTACATGAAAGTTTTCGTTTCATCATATAGTATATCGGTGATAACATGAAAAAATTCACGGGCTTTCTGCTGTTTGGTCTTCTCTTATTGACACTTGGCTTTGGAACCCTGACGCTGCAAAGTGCACAAAACGCACTTTCCATCTGGTTTGAAAAGCTGGTTCCCTCCATGTTTTTATCTATGGTTCTGGTTCGTCTGCTCTATAAGGAGCATGCGTTTGACCATCTTCCCTCTCTAGGTCTGCCTGCTTTGCTGGGGATGGATCAGGGGGCATGGAATCTGGTTTTATGCACGATGTTCCTTGGCTTTCCCACCGGCTCTGTCTTTGTGGATGAAGCCGTACGGGATGGTGTCCTTTCCCGGCAGGATGCTGCACGCCTGCTGTATTGCTGCTGTTTTCCTACACCGGGCTTTGTCATTATCTCCTGCGGTATCGTCTTTTTCAAATCTCTGCACATCGGCATGCTGCTGTTTGCTTTGCAGCTGCTCAGCGGTCTGCTGTTGCTGCTGTTCACCCGCAGACACACGATTCATACCTTTCCTGCAGCTGTTGCTTCCTCACAATCCTTTATGCGGAATCTTAGCAGCGCAGTTACGGAAAGTGGAATTTCTCTCTATATGATTGGGGGATATCTGATGATTTTTATGAGTGTTACCGCTGTGCTGTTTTCCTTTCTTCCGGAATTTCCTGCGCTTATCATACGCAGTCTTGCCGAGTTTTCCAGCGGCATCGTTTTGATCAACGTCACACCGTTTTCCACTATGCAGAGATTACTCCTTACCAGCTTTCTGCTTGGATTTGCAGGCTTCTGTGTACATATGCAGATCATGAGTATGGTGGAGCAGGTTCCTCTGCGTTATCCCGTCTTTCTGCTTTACCGGATTCTGCAGGGGATGATTTCTGTCCTTCTGCTAATCCTTTGCGTGCAGTTTCTATAATCTTCCTGTATAATAATACAAAAGGAAGGTGATCATATGAAGATTGCATGGATTGGCTGCGGCGTGATGGGGACCAGCATGCTGCTGAACCTGAAAAAGGGCGGTCATACGGTGAGTGCCTATAACCGCACCTATGAGAAGGCCGCTCCCCTGCTCGAGCAGGGAATCCGGGTGGAGCGTACCATTCGGGATTGTGTAAGTGATGCGGATGTTGTCTGTACCATGGTCGGTTACCCAAAGGATGTGGAAGAAATCTATGAGGGGGATGACGGTATCTTTGCACATGCCAAAGCGCATGCCGTACTGATTGATTTTACAACCTCTTCGCCCGCGCTGGCAAAAAAGCTGTACACAGCAGCAAAGGCAAAGGGATATGCCATGCTGGACGCTCCGGTATCCGGTGGTGACAGCGGGGCAAAAGCCGCATCCCTGTC
The DNA here is from genome assembly GCA_012317185.1 of [Clostridium] innocuum. Lineage (NCBI taxonomy): Bacteria > Bacillati > Bacillota > Clostridia > Eubacteriales > Clostridiaceae > Clostridium > [Clostridium] innocuum. The sequence goes on from CP048838.1 coordinate 2,892,065, forward strand.
TATTATGACTGGCGGGGATGAAGAAGTGTTCGAACAAATGCGTCCGCTATTCTCCCTATTGGGGACGGGAATTCAGTATATGGGAGAAGCAGGAAGTGGTCAGCATACAAAGGCCTGCAATCAGATTGCCGTGGCAGGCGCTGTGGCAGCGATGAGTGAAGCACTGGTATATGCAAGAGCGGTCGGACTGGATGAGCAGAAGATGCTTACCGCTATCGCCAAAGGAGCTGCAGGCAGCTGGCAGATCGACAATACCGCACCGCGTGTTCTTGCAAACGACTTCGCTCCCGGCTTTTATATCAAGCATTTTATTAAGGATATGCACATTGTTCAGCAGGAGATGGAGCAGCAGAACGTCCATCTGGATATGCTGGAGGCTGTCTGCAATATGTACGAAGCACTGGCAGGCATGGGAGAGGAAAACAACGGTACACAGGCACTTGTGCATTATTATAAATGAATATAAAAGCTGTGACAATTTGGCTAGAATCCTGACACCACAGCTTTCTATATATCACGTTTATCGAACATTTACTCAATCAGACTTAAGCTGAAACAGAGTTTCTAAAAATGTATATTGTGCTTACGCATTTTTATGGCTATGTCAAAAATTTTCTGGAATTTGTAGTGGCATACATGACTGTAATGCACTATTCACCGGATGCCATGGAGCAATATAAGCAATCAATCTGCATCCTATTCATATTTATCCGTGCTTTTGAGGTATGGCAAAAAAACACGCTTTCTCTCTATTTGAGCAATGTCATCAACTTAAGGTATCTTGACAAAAAAAGAGTATTCAGTATAGAGAACAATCAATATGTTCCTATAGAGGATACTTTTTTTTGAAAAATAAGTGCGCAAAAAAACACGAATTTGGTACTATCATACTATTTCACACTACATCAATAAGAATAACGATAAGTCATTCTATGTTTATTCAATCGCTTTTTCTGTCTGCTATATATGCTATTTCTGTCTTGGCGTATTGGACAGAGATGACGCATCATCTCTTTATCCATTTTTACTGATGCTTTTTTGGCTAGCTTTGGATGATCATAATACACAAATATCTTCAGTAGATAGTGTTTCAATTTTCCACTCGCATAATTTCTATTAAATGCCATCTCATATTTATATCTTTCCTGTTGTATGGTACTTAAGTTTTCTTTTGAACATACGATATCAGATACAGCATTGTATACTAATGCACATGCGTATATATCCCGCTTTATCAATTGTTCCCGATAACCTGAGAATTCTTCCATCTTTAATTGTGACTTCATGGAGCGATAGCAGGTTTCTATGTCCCAGCGCAGATGATACAGTTCCTTCATACTTTCTGTATCAAAATCAGTTTCAGAAAGATTTGTCAATAATATCTCTGTAGCTGTACTTCCGTCATTGAGTACGATTTGGAATTTCACAAAACGTAAATGGTAGGTAGTATTCATAAGTTTTATCCGAAATGATCTATCCTCACGGAAGTGATTACTCCGCAATCTACCATATATGACATCAATCCATTTATCATCTTCATCATCACGAAGTTCTTCACATTCCCTTTTAAAATCATTTGCTTTTAATCGAAAGACAAAATATTGACCGCTTTCTAACATCTGATCGATCAGCTTAATAGAAGGATATCCTCTGTCAAATATACAAACCATTTTTTGATCCTTGAGGTAAGATATCTCGTGCATAACCCAAATGATCTTCTGCGCTTGATTTCTCACTGTATTTATACGAATTTATAGATATATCTATAATACATTTATTAATGACATCAAAAAATACTGGAAGCAGAACCCATCACAGGATCATTATCGCCATCGTGCAATTTTGTTTTCCAAACCTCTTTATTATCTCTCCATTTAGGTATCAAAAAATCGCTTCCATCAATCGCCATAATATAATAATCATTTAATTTTAATAATTTCTTTTCTGCATATACATCTCTGTTGATATCATGAAGAATTGTACGAAGGGCATCAGGGTTAAATTTCATCCGCGCATTAAAATAACCTGTTTGTGATATTTCTATATTTTCATCAACTTGTTCAATGAAATCAGAAATTTCATTCTTCTGTGATTTTCCGGTTGTGGCAAGCATCTGCATAAAGATATGAGGCAAAAGGATTTTTCTCTTTCTCGTATAAGCATTTTGATTATTTCCACGGATAATATCAATATATTCAGTATCGAGCAGAAAAGCGGTTCTATGAATCCTGTTTAGATAAGATTTTTCACACGACATCATAAGGACTCCTCCGGATAAACCAATAATGGTTTATTCTTAGCATAAGCAGCTTTAAGATAAGGGATCTGATCAAAAGTGACTTCTCCAAGATAAGCAACAGTCTCCTGAGAAACTTTTGTACCATTTCTAGTAGATTTCACAATACTGGCATAGATTTTGGATCCTTTTTTCCAAGTTCTCACATACATAACAGCACCATCGTACACACTACAAATCAATTTAGATATATATTAAATAATGTGTAATCATCCTTTCATTTCACACTACAATTATAGCATAATTAAAGGTGAAATAGATACCCATTTTAGGTAATCATTTCACCTTTTTTCGTTTTCTATACAATAAACCACACATTTGTCAAGATACCTTAAGTTGATGACATTGCTCTATTTGAGTGCATGTTTTTTTATTATCTATGCTAATCAGTTGTGCAGCACCCTTCAGATGGGCGCCTTTTAGATGTTCAGCATGGTGTTGCCCTCACCACACAGCTCCTCGAAATCTCTGGTGAACGCATCCACTGCCAGAACGGCGGCATCGACCTTAATCAGACCTTCGATCACATCCGGAGCAATCGTACTTGCACCAAGACCATACTTGGCAAGCTCCAGTACCTGCTGTGAATTTTTGAAGCTGGCCGCAATCACCTCGGTCTTTAAACCGGCATGCTTCAGCATATCGTGAATATCCTTGGCAACCTGTACGCCGTTATAGCCCAGATTATCAATACGGTTTACATACGGTGCCACATAGGCAGCCCCTGCCATACCGGCAAGATAGCCCTGCATCTGGTTATAGATTGCCGTTCCGGTGATGTTTGCACCCTCTGCATGCAGCAGCTTCATCGCCTTCAGACCTTCCCTGACTACCGGAATCTTGATATAGGTGTTCTTTCCCAGCACCTCCTGAATTTTATGGGCTTCCACAACCATATCCTCAGCTTTCGCACTTACGACCTGTACATGCAGATCGCCGTCCGCACCGATAAATTCACGAATTTCCTTCAATACATCGTATGGATTTCTTCCTGTTCTTTTCAGGATTGTCGGATTGCATGTAACTCCCGTAATCGGAAAATACTCGTAAGCCTTTTTGATTTCCTGAATGTCTGCGTTGTCAATTAAAATTTTCATCTCTATGTCCTCCCTGATTTTTTTATTCTATAATCAGATTGCGGATACCCTGATCTCTTGCAATCCGATAGAATGACTCCATTGCTTCCTTTGTATATAGCTTCGGATTCTCGTCAAAACAATATTCCATATCCAGATAATCATACTTCGCCTTTGCCAGCGGATTATAATTCAGCAGTTCATAACGCACACCTTTATAGCATTGCTGCAGAAACTGTGCTATGGCCGTAATATTTTCACTGCGTGCCGTCATTTCCGGAATCAGCGGTGTGCGGATGATCACACGATCACGAAGCTCCTCACTGCACAGCAGATAGCGGATATTATCCAGAATCTGTGCATTCTCCACTCCAGTATAGGCTTTATGCACCGCACTGTCAAATATTTTCAAATCCGCATAAATATGATCCAGATAGGGCAGCAGCTGCCGCAGCGTATCCTGCGGTGCATACAGGGATGTTTCTATCGTTGTATGTATCCCCTCTGCCTTACATGCCTTTAGAATTTCCAGTGCGAAGTCCGCCTGCAGCAGCGGCTCACCTCCGGATAGGGTAACCCCTCCGCCATAGCGGAAAAACGCACGGTCTTTTTTTACTTCCCGCAGGATATCCGAAACATCATAGCAGGACGCATCATAGCGCAGCGCACCTGTCGGGCAGATATCAATCAGACCTTCCCAGTCCTCAACTGCATCCCGCACAAGCTTTATTCGCCCATCCTGCATAGAAACACCGCCATGGATGGCTGCTGCCGCACAGCTTCCACAATGCATACATTTCGTTTCCATATAGAGAAGCTGCAAAACCGGATGCAGTCCCTCCGGATTCTGGCACCATGCGCAGCGCAGCGGGCAGCCCTTGAGAAAAATCGTTGTCCGGATCCCCTCTCCATCATGCGTAGCGAAGCGCTTGATGTCAAACACATAGCCGCTAGATGCCTTCATAGCTCGTTCTGGCAATGATTTCATTTTGCAGCTCCTGTGCCAGCTCCACAAAATATGCCGTATAGCCGGCAACGCGCACGGTTAAGGATGCATACTGCTCGGGATGCTTCTGAGCAGCCAGCAGATCCTCTTTACGCACAACATTAAACTGGATATGCGGTATTCTCAAATCGACGAAGGTTCGTAAGAATCCGGCAAATTTATCAATGCCCTGCTCATTCTGAAAAAATTCCGGCAGAAATTTCATATTCAGAAGACCGCCGTTGGTCGTGCAGTCACAGGACAGACGGGATACCGATTTCAAAACGGCAGTAGGCCCATGCAAATCTCTTCCATATACTGCAGACATACCGCCATCCGCAAGCGGTGTACCGGCCAGTCTGCCATCCGCACTTGCACCGACATGCTCTCCCATCGGCACATGGGCGCTTACGGTATACATACCGGTATGATACGGTCCCTTGCGGTAATTGGTAAAGGAGCGCAGCTTATCACGGAATGCCGATGCCCACTTCGCCCCCAGCATATCCACCCATTCCACATCGTTGCCATACTTGTCCACCTTGTTCAAAAGACGCTGCCGCAGCATTTCATCCTGTGCAAAATTATGCTCCAGTGCATACTGCAGAGCTTCTCCTGTTACGCTTTTCCTATCATAGACCAGAGCCTTGATCGCCGCCAGAGAATCGGCCAGATTGGCAACCTGGATCATCTGTATACCGCTCAGATTATAATGAGCGCCTCCACGTGTCACATCCATTCCCTGTTCCATGCAGTCATCGATAACGCTGGATAAAAACGGTGAGGGAAGGATGTCAATATGCGCCTTTTCCACCTCTTCACAGGCCGGAATCATGCGCTGCAGAAAATGATCGATCATGGCATCAAATGCACTTTCCAGCTCCTCATAGCTTTCATACGTATCCAGACCGCCCAGATCCGGCCCCAGCTGCTGATTGGTAAGCAGACATCTGCCATGATGCAGCGTCAGCTCCAGCACCTTGTTCAGATTAAACATTGCAGCATCGCTCCAGCCCAGATTATTCCCCTGCGTCGTCAGCTCAACACAGCCGACAATGGCATAATCCATTGCATCCTGATGGGAAATCCCCAGCTTCTCCAGCTCAGCTATAATTGCTTCATCATTGAAAAACTGCGGCATACCGCTTCCCTTTGCCACGACGCGAACAGCCTTCTTTAAAAGAGCATCCCCTGTTCCCCTGTGCAGGCGCACAGACAGATTGGGCTGCGGCAGGCCGATGTGCTCCTGTGCCAGCAAAAACAGAAAGCTCAGCTCATTGCATACATCCTCACCATGGACATCCTGTCCGCCGACAGCGATATTGAAGCCGATTGGAAAGCCGGCAAAGTACTTTGCGCTGTTTTTATTGCGCAGATAGACAATCTGATTGAATTTCAGCCACAGGCATTCAATGATATCCAGCGCTCTTTGCGCATCCAGACGTCCAAGCTCCCTGTCCTTGCGATAATACGGATACAGTATTTCATCCAGACGTCCGGGAGAGAAGCTGGAGGCATTGCTTTCCATATGCAGGACGACAAACAGAATCCACATGGACTGTACCGCCTCATGAAACGTTTCAGCCGGCCGTTTGGACAGCGCCTTACAGATTTCTGCCGTCTCTATCATATCCTGCTTCCAGTCCGGATGCTGCTTTGCTTCCTTTTGCAATTCATCATGATACCGCATCAGAAAGCGGCATACACCATCCATCACAAGAAGAATGCTTTCATAGAAGGGTCTTTGCTCCTCCTTACAGTCCAGCAGGTGCTGCTGTGCCTCCTCTTTCAAGCCGGCCGGCCCCTTTTCCAGCCACTCACGGACATTGGGGCAGATATGTCCCTGTGCATGATCCTTCTGATTAATTTTTACAACCGTTGACAGGGCACTGATTTCTTTTCCATAACGCTTTTTCAGCACATCCTCCAATGATTTCCCCTTCCAGTACGGCTTGATGACCTCGCGAAATGTCTGCACATCCTCAGGACGTACAAGAAACTTATCCTGTGGACGCGTCGGCAGCGTCTCCAGCTCCTGATCCACCCAGGAAATACCGCTTTCAGGAAATACCACCCCATAGCGTACCCCCTTTGTCCGGTTTCCTACAATCAGCTCCTGCGGCTCGATTCCGATTTCCAGCTCGCACAGAGCATCATGGAGTGCATATGCACGTTTTAAAATGACCGGCTCCTCTTCATGCCTCTGATAGGCTCTGGTAATGATCATCGCCTGTTCCATACTCACATAACGCGGCTGGGACAGCATACGTTCCTTTAGAAGATCGATTCGAGCAGTTTTTTTCAGTTCCATGGCAGATACCTCCGTTTACATCTTCATTATAATATGCTTTTACCGGTTGTCAACACTTTTATTATTATTTCTTATTACTTTTTATCAATCAATAGAAAGAAATAAAAAAGCCGGGATTCCATTTCCCGACCTATTCTGCCAGCTGTATACATAGCTGCATGTTTTTCATCAGCTTTTCATTTTCCCTGTCCAGCTTATGATCCGTTATGATTCCGGTAAATTCATCCGCCCCAGCATAGCGGTAATTGCCGATCTGCATGAATTTATCCGATTCACATACCATAAACGCCTGCTTACTGCTGGACAGGATCGCACGCTTTGTCGCCCCGTCATTGGCCATATAGGTATATACGCTGTTATCGTGTACATCAATACCGACAACACCCAGAAAGGATATGTCGAATCGGAATTTCATTATTTGTTCCATTGCCAGACTCCCCACAAAGCCGTCCCTGCCATAATCGAATTCTCCACCGATGAAAATCACAGGAAGACTGCTGTCTGCCAGTATGGATACAACCTCCAGCATATTGGTAACGATCGTTGCCTGCTTCTCCCGTTCCACCAGCTCCCTGGCCACCCGTATATTGACGGTGGATATGTCCAGAAAGACCACATCTCCTTCCTGAATCAGATCCACCGCGGCTTTTGCGATACCACGCTTTTCTTCCTGATTCACGTCCTTGCGCTGCGCCGCAATCTTGCGATGAATATTCTCACGAATCAGCACAGCACCTCCGTATGCCTTTTTCAGCAGTCCCTTTGCTTCCAATGCGCTGAGGTCTTTACGAATCAAGTCCTCACTAACGCAAAACCGCTCACTCAGCTCCTTGACCTTTACCTTTCCATTGGCATGCAGCTCCTCCATAATGGCACTCTGCCGCTCCTCTACAAACATGTGATCGACCTCCTGTTTTTCAATAGTATACCATAGTTTTCATGAATTCTTCGTTTTTCATAAGAAATTGTACGCACAAAGAAAGCATGCAGCGCTTTCTGGCATATACCGGTAGGCTGCACCCTGAACTGGCTGCTGCCTGAATTCTCACGCACAAGAGTCAACTGTGGATTCATTCTCCACGGAAATCCTCCAGGTGCTTATGTAATGCTTTCCTTATTTATACAAAGTGATAAAAAAAGAAGCACGATCCGGTGCTCCTTATTCTCCATAGGTTATGCCTCGATGTCAGTCTTCCATAAACCGTGCAGGTTGCAGTATTCATATACATGCACTTTCCCCTTGTAATCACCAAGCGGGAAGACACCCTCCGGTTTTTCACCGGGCTTCAGGTTTTTACGCATAATGTTGTCTCCGGCCTCAACCAGAATCATTGTGATATAGTGCTCTGCAAGCATCGGATGCTCCATGGAACCAACCTTTACATGCAGATTTCCATCTGCGATTTCAGCAACCGGAACATGTTTTTCCAGTGCGCCGTCTGTCGTATTTGCCTTTAATTCATCCATTGGCTTTCCGCAGCACATTACCGGAACTCCTTTGTCCTCGATCATTTCAACGATGTTGCCGCATACTGAGCATTTTAATAATTTCATGTTTATTTCCTCCTTGTTTTATGTTATCTTCATAGTAGCGTTTGCTGCTATGGATCATCCTTTACAACCAGTTCCTCCTGGCTCGATGCCAGTATAGCATGACCCATATAGGAAATTCTATTCATTTGACCGAAAAATTATGAGGTGATTTTATGAAAATCGAATTGAAAAACAATATACTGCAGTTACGCGGCATTTCCTTTGCGGATACCGATGCTGTTTTCGCATATTTCCATACCGCGAAAAAGAAACGCTATGAATATTATCAAACAAATCGTGTTTCCATAAATAACCGCATCATCCACGGCAATCATATGCTGCAGGAGCAGGATACCGTACGCATCTTTCTTGCGATGGAGGAAGATACGATAGAGCCCTGGTACGAGGATTTGGAGATACTGTTTGAGGATGAACTCTTTTGCATTGTGAATAAGCCTGCGAATCTTCTGGTACACAGTGACGGTATCGAACATGCACACACCGTCTGTAATCTGGTCAAGGCACATTATCTTCTGGAGGGACACAATACCTGTGTTCGCCCGCTTCACCGCCTGGATTACGAAACAAGCGGAGCCCTGATATTCTGCAAAGTTCCCTTTCTGCAGCCACTGCTTGATGCCATGCTGAAAAATAAGCAGATCTATCGTGAGTATGAGGCATTTGCTAGGGGATACATTGCACAGAAGCACTGCACCATCACCCGGGGAATCGCCAGAGATCGACACGATGCGCGAAAGATGCGCATATCCGAGCATGGCAAGAGTGCCAGAACCGATGTGTTTGTAAAGCAGAACTTCATGGATTTCACATGGATTCGCTGCCGGCTGTATACCGGGCGAACGCATCAGATCCGTGTCCATCTGGCCGCAATACAGCACCCCCTGCTCAGTGATCCGCTATATGGAATCCGTGACAGCAGATGTCCCCGCCTCGCACTGCACGCCTGTCGTGTAAGCATCCCTCACCCCCTTTCCAACGATATGCTGCGCGTGGAATGCCCGCTTCCACAGGATCTTCGCCAGCTGCTGGATTAGGCCTGACTTACTTTAAAACACATACCTTATTGCGCCCGGCCAGCTTTGCCTTATAGACACTGCGGTCGGCTCTTTTTAATGCATCCTGATAATCATGGTCACTCTTATAATAATACGCTGCACCGATAGACAGGGTCACCTGCACACGGTTGCCGTCGAAAACAAAATCCGAGCTTTCAATCAGACGGCGCAGACGCTCGATATAGGCATAGATATTTTCCTTGCTGATTCCACTGCAGATGAGCAAAAATTCATCACCGCCCCAGCGAAACAGCATGTCACTGCTTCGAATTTCCTTCTCGATCTGTTCACAGACATGGCGCAGAACATAGTCTCCCATATCATGTCCATAGCGGTCATTGACCTTCTTAAAATCATCCACATCGAAAAATATGATGGTATAAAAATCCTCCCCATTCTGAAATTTCTGAAACGTGGAGACCAGCGTCATATCGCCGCTTCGCCGGTTAAAACAGCCGATGAGCGGATCCCTGCTGGCGCTTGTTTTCAAAAGCTCCTTTTCCGTTATATCATTCATAGTGCCGAGTACGACCTTGATATTGCCGTTTTTATCCGGTAATCCCTTGAAATTCGTCTCAAAAATCAAATCGAAACTGGTTTGAATATTCTTCAGATGAATGACCGCATGCTCCGATAACGCCTTTCGCTCGATACGTTCCAGCAGGACCGGCATCTGGTGTATCTGCAGCAGCTCATTCAGCAGCTCCACCGTATACGAGCGCATGGGAAGTCCCAGCTTGTCGCACAGAGACTGATTCGCGGAAAACTCTCTTTTTCCGACATCGTATTCCCATATATACATATTGGCCATGCTCAGCAGTAAATCGAATTTCTCCTGTTCATGCAGAACACGCTCGATTCGCTCCTCCATCGCCCGTACAGACCTCGTAACACCGATGATATGCAGATTGCCGTTGACCCAGTATGCATGAGCTCCAACCTCATAAAACCGGATTTCACCGCTCCTGCATTCGCGCTGATAGGAAAAATACTCCTTTTCGCTTTCTCCCAGCATGATGCGATGCACAGCTTCCTTGATACGCTTATGGTCCTGCGCATTAACTCCCTGCATAAGCATGCGAAAGGAATTGATGATTACGCGTCCGTCCTGACAGGTTATACTTACCATCTGTGTCAATGGATCAAACTCCCATATATTTTTGCAGGACAGCTGTAACAGTGTACGGTATCTGTCATCCTTATTCTCCGGTTTTTCTTCATCTTTCTGTTTTGTCTGCCGTTCATCCAGCTGCTTCAACAGAATGCGAATCTGATGGAGGAGAAATTGTTCCTGTTCGTCAAGCATCATCCCCACCGACCTTTCTTGTATACGATTTTTTCGCTCATCTCACTATAGTATATCACACCGGAATCACAAAAGAACACCTTTTCAGATAAAGTATTTCTAAATTTCCACTTACTTTTCTATTTTCATTTTTCCTGATTTATCATAGCTGATTTCTGTATTCTTTTCTGTCGTTTTTGCGCGTTTAAAATATCTCTGTTTGTATTTTTGTACAAAACTTTTATACAAACTAGCATTCCGTTTCACTTCCGTTTACTTTCCCTCGTTTCGTGCTATAATTTTAATATATAAGGAGGGTTTTGAAATGCCACAAGCTAATCCATTAAAACAGATTGTTGTTAAACAGAAGGAAGGAAAACCGGTTGGAATTTATTCCTGCTGCAGTGCGAATGACTACGTTATCGAGGCTGCACTGGAATGTGTAAAACGCGATGATTCCTGCGTACTGATCGAGGCAACAGCCAATCAGGTTGACCAGAACGGCGGTTACACCGGAATGACACCAAAAGACTTCCGCGAATTCGTATTAAAGAAAGCAAAGGCGATCGGGGTGGACGAAAGCCGTATATTCCTGGGAGGAGATCATCTGGGTCCTCTGACCTTTGCCGCTTTACCGGAAAAGGAAGCGATGGAAAAGGCAGAAGAGCTGGTACGCTGCTATGTAGCTGCCGGATTTACAAAAATTCATATAGATACAAGCATGAAGGTTGCGGATGATGATCCAAACATTCGTCTGAGTGACGCGGTTATCGCAAAGCGCGGTGCGCATCTGGCACGCATCTGCGAGGAAACCTATCAGGAGTTGCTGAAGCAGAATCCAAATGCCGTACGTCCGGTATACATCGTGGGAAGTGAGGTACCGATTCCAGGAGGTGCACAGGAAGAGGGTGCCGGTATGCAGGTTACCCGTGTTGAAGATTTCAAGGCTACTGTCAAAACCTTTGAAAAGGCCTTTGCGGCTGAAGGGCTTAAGGAAACCTGGAAGGATGTTATGGGTGTTGTTGTACAACCAGGTGTCGAGGAAAAGGATGACGGATGTACCGAGTATGACCGCAGCAAGGCCAGTGATCTGATGGCGTCCATCAAGGAGTATCCAAACCTTATTTTTGAAGGACACTCCACAGATTATCAGACAAAATTCAAGCTGCGCGAGCTGATCGAGGATGGCGTCGGTATCCTGAAGGTTGGCCCGGGACTGACCTATGCCATGCGGGAAGCACTGTTCGCACTCGCAAACATCGAAACGGCCGTATATCATGGAAAAGAAGAAGCGCTCAGCAACTTTATCGATGTTCTGGAAGAAGCGATGATGGAGGATCCGAAGAACTGGAAAAAGCACTATCACGGAGATGACAATGCCCTGTGGTTCAAGCGTAAATACAGCTTCTCTGACCGCAGCCGCTATTATATGCCAAATCCTAAGGTGACCGCAGCCAAGGATAAGCTGATTGCCAATCTGCGTAAGAGCGGTATTCCTTTGAGCGTATTGTCCCAGTTTATGCCGATTCAGTACACAAAGGTTCGCGAGGGACATTTGGAGAATGATCCGGAAGCGCTGATCAAAGACCGTATCGTAAATACGATTGACGAATACCTGTACGCAACGCACCAGGAAACATTATTCTAAAAACGGAAGTGGACTTACAATATTAAGGATAAAAGAAGCAATTGCAGGTCAAAAAGACAGGCGCTGGATATCATTCATATCCACACCTGTCTCTTTTTGTTTTCTCCCTGACCTTCTTCCTGTTTGCACAGCTTTCATGAAAGGGCAGGCAGTTTCCGTAAGGACGTAAGTATAACGGTTTCCTTATATATGCGATTGCGTAAGGAAAGCCTGCAGGCGTTTTTTCACAAATGAGAGGCAGCTTTTGTGAATAAGAAGTAGATCGCATTGCATAGCTGAGTTAGCAGCGTATATCCGCAGTAGCTTGAAATATACAATCGGACTTTGATTTGCACCATAGGCTTTACGAAAAACGCAAACTGTCCACATCAAGAAAGCCTGTATCCCTTCCCCTTATCAACCAGCTGTTCCAGTGCGAACAGAAGATATGCCATGACAAAGGAATCATTCATAAGAAGTGCGACCGCCTCCAGCTCCTTGCGGCTTGCAGCTCCCGCAGTCCGCATATAATAATAGATGGAGCAGATGATTTCCTTTGTGCTCTGCTCCTTTAAAGACGCTGCGGCATCCAGCAGATGCAAGGAGTCACGGTCAGCTCGTTCTGCGATACTCACATGCTTCTGTGCACAGGCAAGCACCTGCTCTGCGAATTTCGGAAAGCTCCAGATGCCGATATCATCTATTTGAAATGCCAGGGCAGTCATTTCCAGCATACGTAAGAACGGCCAGTCATACTCCTGAAAATGAGAAAAGCTGGCAATCATTTGATGGTGGAATGCCTTTTTTACGAGCCTACTCATATAGCGACGGTCCACCAGATCATCTATCTGTTCCAGCTGCATGTGGATTCGCTCCTCAAACGCGATGATGTGCGCCTTGTCCTGTAGAGAAAAGGTATAAATACTTCCCAGACAGCAATCGAATTTCTTTAGGGTGTCCTGATATCCACGCTCCATATTGTGGTGAATCCGCACCTGATCAAACAGCAGAAAGCTGCCAAGGGATACCTGCGGCTCAATGTAAATCACATCCTTCTGCGGCCGGTGTATTTTCCTTTTTCCCACAGACTTCAAATCAACCGCCACGATTTGCTGAGCTCCCATGCTGCGTGCCAGCTCAATGGGAACGTTATCATAATAGCCGCCGTCGACGAAATGCTCCCCCTCGATTTCCTTCATGGGAAATGCAGGAAAGCAGGAGGCAGAGGCAATGATGTAATTCAGCGCCGTATCCCTGCTCATATCTCGGCGATAGACCGGCTGTGGCTGCTTTTTCGTGACATTCACACACATGCAGGCATACTCGATATCCGAAGAGAAAAAGCGCTCCGCATCAAAGTAATGCTGCAGCTTGTTCACAAAGGGGGTGATATCCGCTCCCCTGTTTTTCACATAGCTTTTCAACAGTGTCTTATACTTTCCCTTTTGTGACATCAACAGCTCGATATCCATATCCAGATTCACACCATTGGCAATTATGTCATCAACAGACAGCTGCTCCCACAGCTCTAAGCATCGCTCATACTGCTTCTGCACATACATGGCACCAATCATCGCACCGATACTGGTTCCCGTTACAATATCAAAGGAAATTCCCAGCTCATCCAGAGCCCTCCAGACCCCCAGCTCATAGGCACCCTTACTGCCTCCTCCACCTAGCACAAGTGCACGTTTCATCTGCATCCTCCTCTCATCGCATACCGTTATCTTCACCTTTAACCTTCATAGCTTTTCATGCTTTCGCTTTGATACCACATAATGCCGCTGCTTTTCCGCGCCTACAGCATCCGTTCTTTCCTGTACCTTTTGTCCCTATTATAGCACCATTCCCCTGCCTGCATACAGAAAAAGCCTGCTAACAAGAACAGGCTTTAGTATTTTCCTTTAAAAAATTCCATTAGATTACGCAGTGACTGAATCAGCTCCACCTCTTTATCAAGCTCAAGCTCATTCAACAGACGCTCAATCATTTCCTCATGGAAACGATTATGAATGTCCAGGATACTCACTGCCTTTTCGGTAAGCTTCAGACGCACGATTCTCTTGTCCCGCTCATCCTTAACACGCTCTACATATCCTTTTTTCACAAGCTTGGAAGTTGAAACGGTCAGTGTCCCCTGTGTTACCATCAAACGCTTGGCAATCGCGGACATCATATTGGATTCACTCTTTTCGATTGCTTCCAGAATATGTACCTCGGTCATGGACAGCTTTACTCCCTGATCGCGGAGATTTTTCTCCTCAATCAAGAGAATGTAGTTGAACAGATCTACCAGAAGTTCATTCAAAGTATGACGTGTGTCATCCATAAAGCTTCCTCAATTAAGCTTTTTCTAATGCTGACTTAGCAGTTTCTACGATTTTTGTAAAGCCCTTAGGATCGTGAATAGCGATCTCACTCAGCATTTTACGATTGATCGTAACGTTAGCCAGCTTCAGGCCGTGCATCAGCTTGGAATAAGAAATCTCATTCATTCTGGCAGCTGCATTGATACGTGCGATCCACAGCTTACGCATGTTGCGCTTCAGATCCTTACGGTCATTATATGCATATTTGAAAGAGTGCATAACCTGCTCATGAGCAGTCTTATACAGAATGTGCTTTGCACCATAGTACCCTTTCGCTAACTTTAATACTTTTTTTCTTCTCTGACGTGTTGTATATCCACCTTTTACTCTTGCCATCTCATATTCCTCCTATATTATTTCACTAACATCTCTTTGATACGCTTGTAGTCTGTACTGTGTACCGTACCGGATTTTCTTAAATGACGTTTCTGTTTCTGTGTTTTACCATGGAAACGGTGAGAAGTATATGCATGACTTCTTTTCAGCTTTCCAGATCCAGTCTGTTTAACTCGTTTCGCTAATCCTCTATGTGATTTCATCTTTGGCATAAGTAGTACCTCCTATAATTTATATCTATTTTTTCTTCGGTGCCAAAACGCATGACATCGTGTTACCTTCCAGAATTGGTCTCTTTTCGATAATCGCGATATCTGAGATTTCCTCTGTGAAGCTATTCATAATCTTTTTTCCAACTTCCAGTCTCGTAATCAGTCTTCCTCTGAAGCGCATGTCCACCTTGACCTTCATGCCGTCCTCAATCCATTTGCGTGCATGACGCATTTTTGTATCAAAGTCATGCTTGTCGATAACCGGGGACAGACGAATCGGCTTGATTTCTGTAACATGCTGTTTCTTTTTGGCTTCCTTCGCTTTTTTCTGCTGTTCAAAACGATAACGGCCGTAATCCAGCACCTTACATACCGGCGGTTGCCCTTTCGGAGCCACACACAGCAGATCCAATTCCTGTCTGTATGCAATTTCCAGAGCCTCACGACGCATCTTGATTCCAAGCTTGTCTCCATTGGCATCAATCACCATGACTTCCTTGAAGCGGATTTTTTCATTTACCAGATCGTCGTTTACGTTGTTAGGAATAACTTTCTTGTTTATAATAGACACCTCCAATGTTGCCATAAGAAAAGCGGGTACTCATATGCACCCGCTCAAATATCTCATCAACAATTTCGTCTTTTCGATATGTTGTAGCTTTTACCTATGCCTTCGGACATCAGGTGAGAAGGGGTGCTTCTAACTTTCCACTAACTTTTCTGCTTGGTTATCATATCACAGTTAAAGACCTGCGTCAAGGATATTAACGCATGATATAATCATTTCTGGCATAATAGCCGATTCCCGGTATCATGAGCTCATCCAGAGCATCCCCGTTGTCCATCGCTTTTTGGATAGCCCGGGCATTTGCACTGAAGCTGATCACGTTTTCGACAATGCTGCGATTTACATGATCCTTTTTCAAATGCTCCATAACCGTTTCTTCAATATAGGAGAAGGATTGCAGCTGACTCTGATACAGCTCCCGCGTTTTCTGATCCTTCTGAATCAGAAACAGACGTGATCCGTATTCCACCTTCGGATATGCATATTTACAATAGATTTCCGGAACGAAGGAAAAGATTTCATATGCCAGAGAATCATCCTTGCATAAACGAATCAGCTGTTCACGCAGCTTTCTGTGCTCCTCCTTGCTTCCGCATTTCTCATACCATTTGATAGCCTTACGCGTATACTGACGGATGTTGTCCCCTGTGAAATCCGAGGGTTCATAGCTGCGTTCCTCCTGAATAAGCAGAAAGTTCTGCTTTTCCGTATGATAGCTTCCGATACAGTCCCAGTTTTGTGCATAGGGCAGAAGCAGTTCACTCAGCTCACTGTCTTCCCTGCCGTTGATTCGTACCTCGCACAATACTTTGCTACGGGTTTTGGATGCAAACACCTTGATCCAGTATGCCTTTTTATTGCCAAGACGCAGCTGCAGCTTCTGCTTCAGCATTTCCCAGAAGTCCTGCTCTATCAGACCTTCCCGCTTTCCGATGCCGTGTATCTCATTCCTGTACACCTGAAAGTAATGACGAAGCTGGGTAAAGCCGAAAACAGTTTCCTCCGCCTTTCCCTGCAGAGCCCGCAGATACAGCTGCAGGGTATGCCGGTAAAAATCCTCACATGCCAATGTAACCGCCTCCTGCGCATTTGAACCGCTTGCTGCTACAGATTCCAGAATGGCATCATCCAGCCATTCATGGTGGAGCTGAAAAACGATCTGTGCCACATTATGCTCAACCGATATCACGTCTGCATATATATAGATATCCTGTGCTTCCAGCACAAAGGCATCATCAAGAATCTGTCCTTCCTCACACATATGCTCCAGCTGTTCCAGCACTAGTGCATGAAAATCAATCGATTCCTCTGCTGTGTTTTTATGTTTTTTTCTTCGAAATACCATAGACACCATCTTCCTTTTATTGTCATTGTAGATTGTAAACATTATATAACAAATTTCAGTTTCTTTCCACCTTCCCTTATCGGATACCGTCAGTTTCACATAATTGTTTTTTCTATGTTTACCTTTCTGTTCTATCACCTAAAGGAAATAATCGTATCGTTAGATTCATCTGTATCTGTAGGAACCACTTACACAACTGCTGCCTATCCGGAAACCTGCAGTATTATAAAGAGTCTCGCTTGAAAAAGCTTTACTATATAAGGGCAGGCAAACACAGATCACCTGCATGGGACTTTCACCTGAAGCATAACATGATCTGCACATCCAATAAATTATTTTCATGAACAGGTGTATCAGCTATTTACATAAACAGCAGTATAACCTTTGCATAGTTTATATCGGAGGTGAGTGAAATGACAGGTGCGTTAACAGTTGAGGCCATGGAAGCAAATGGCTCTCCCGTCAATGCGGCAGCTGTACGAGTGTATGGAAGAACAGAGGATACTTCCACATTTATAATGTGCTGTTATACCGATGAAAATGGTTTAAGTGAACCGATTTTTCTTCCTGCCCCAAACAGCATACATTCCATGCAAAGCAATCCGCAGGTATGTCCCTACGCAGCGTATGATGTATATGTTACGAAGGATGATTACGATAAAGAAGTAATTAACGGTGTACAGATATTTCCTGACACGACTTCATCCTTGCGTGTAATTATGCAATGCTGTAATGGCAGACCGCCAAAGACAAACACGATTGATATCGAACACCATAAATTATACGATTATGAATAAACAAAAGGTAAAAAGATACCCTATCCCCCGAGGAATGGCGTAGGTTATCATACGATAGGATTTCTGTAGCACTGAGATACAGCCATAATGGATAACACGCCGGTAGCTGTGAGGGCTTCGCAATCCAGGGAATGAAAGCGAAGCTCAAAGCTATAGCGTGTAAGCGAAGGAAAATGGTTACAGGAAAGCTAGATTTTCAGTCTTCCCATAACCTCGGATATATGCAGGGTTCCTTGATTCAGGGCATCCTGTTATCCGTGCTTTCAGCATTCGAGCATCCTAGCCCGTAACGTTTTGGGCATTGTTTCATCCAAAATGTAAGAGGGATGTGCTGAATCCGGAAAACAACAAAACTGATTTCATAAATTATTAAATAATATACAATAAAGGCTTTCCTCGAAATTGAAGAAAGCCTTTCAAATTTACAATGGTGACCCCTCAGGGAATCGAACCCTGGACCCACTGATTAAGAGTCAGTTGCTCTGCCAGCTGAGCTAAGGAGTCATTTGTAACTTGCTCAATTATAATACCAAATGATTTGAATAATTGCAATACCTAAATTGCAGAAAAATTCATTTTTTTCATTCTTTTTTTAGAAAAGAGCGAAATTCATAGAAAAATATATCAAAATTCCTCATTTTATCCTGTAAATTCCTTTATAGCATTGCAATTAAGAACTTTTATCATCCCACCTGCTCCGCAGATCTAATATATTTTAATGACATTTCTATGAATTCCCGCAATGTCGGCTGTCTGTAATGCAGGGTATGCAGTACCTTCTGCAGCATGACACGATCTCCGGATAATAGGGTTGCCAGAAGTACATGCTCCAGTTCTTCCTCCACATGCGCCACAGTCGTTTTATGCTTGTTCGCAACCACCACATATATGCATTCTATGATACTGCCAAGCAGGTCCGGTTGTTCATAGACGCTCATAATTGCCGTATGTAAAAAGCTGTAGCCTGCAGTGTAATCGGGAACTCCCATACGATCCAGCAATTCGGATACTCTTGTATTCAGATTCACTATCCCATTCATGTTTACATCCCTCCCAAAATCTATAGTGTACATACGGTCCAGCTTTGGCAGAGTCTATATATGTCGAATTTCATAAAATACCTGCATGCCGCCCTTCCTGTGTTGCCGCATATCCTACCTTTCTGATGAGGGTATGGAAATCTCTGCCTCTTAATCCATTATTCGACAGACAACGACACTGTGTGTGATGTCTGTGTGATTATAATGATACCGTTGCCGCCCTGATATAGAAAGATACCTAGGCAGTATTTTGCGGCATGGTCACCCTGCGGTGACTTTTTTTATTATGTATACGTTATACCATCACGATATCTTATCCATGCCCCTTTGTATACATTCATACAGCTATAAAAAAGCGCTGCCATCTGAACAGACTTCCCTTACGACCAGCACCGTACGCAGGCATGGACAGATGCCTCTTTCAAAGCAGTTCACATCCTGCCACAGCCAGCATTCAGGGCAGTCTTTCATCCATATACCGATACCTTGCAGCGCCTCCATTTATCAATACACGGATTACTGACAATCTGCTATCATCCGGAGGTATCGCAGGAAAAGGGATGCTGCAATCAACATCCCCTGCCTAATACATCGAACTAATATCCACTTGGTCGTGTCGGTTCATCATCAATTGCACGATCATTTGTCCATCCGGTACCATCATTAATCAAATACGGATGCTCAGCTCCTTTTATAATACGTGTGATGATACCCTCTTTTACAGCCAGAAGTCTTCTGGGATACCAGTTTCCACCATTTGCCTGTGTCCACAAGCCGGTATAGGTTACCGGAGTTCCAACCTTATACTTCGGATTCTTTGACGGATTCGGTTTTGGATCCGGCTTCGGCTGATCGGGTGCCTTGCCATAGCCGTTCAATCCTTTTTCCTTCATAATGGCCGGATAATCCTTATATGCATAGTCCAGATCCATTCTGCCATTATAGCCATGAATGGAGCCGTCACTGGTAAACTGCCACATTCCGTACGGCTTGCGGTAGGTATTTACACTGGCCCATTGTGCCACCCATTTATCAAAGCGATCCAGGCGGGATGAATTGATATGGTTTGTAAGCCAGTCCAGGTTTGCATAGATACCGGCATAAAAGCCGGCTTTTTCCAATTCCCGACAGGTATAATAGCAGGTTTCCACATTCATGGCATCACTGACTCCGTTACGCCGTTTCCAACCGTCCGCATCCTCCATATCTATATAGCATGGATAGCTCGGTTTGCAGGTTTTACACAATCTGATGAAGCCGGAAGCCTCCTCCCTCATCTGTGCATCATTGGCAACATAGGAATAATGATAGAGTCCATAGGGCATTTTGACACGCTCACATTCCCGTACATTCCTTCGAAACTGCTTATCTTCTTCAAAATGTCCCCAGCTGGAACGGATGATGGCAAATTCTATCCCGCCCTTTTTTATCGCATCCCAATCCAGTATGCCATTATGCTCGGATACGTCAATTCCAAGTCTTCGCATACACACACCTCCTTTCTCTTTCATACTACGCATTTTAAAAGCACCTGTACAGGCGTTCGCCAAAAGAAAAGATGTCACCCGGACATCTCCTTCTGTTTCTGTATCAGCAACTTGTAAACCTGCTCCTGCGGAAGTGGCGCTGCGTAGTAATATCCCTGAATATAGCGGCAGGCACAGTCTCTCACAAAGGCAGCCTGTTCCTCATTTTCAACACCCTCCACCAGCAAAAGCTGATGCACCTCATGAAAAGCCTCACACATTTTGCGCAGAACGACAGCACCTTCAGTAGACACCATCGCTTTCCAAAGCAAACTCTTATCAATTTTGATCGTTTGTATCGGCAGGCTGAGTACATTGGATATATTGGAATACCCTGTTCCAAAATCATCCAAAAGAAATTCAATTCCCTGCTTACGCATACGCTGAATAAAAGCAATGATCATATGGTAATCCCTGCTTAGCATACTCTCCGTGATCTCAATCTGCAGCATATGTGCCGGTATTTTATATTCCTCTATAATCTTCAGAATGTTATTTCCGAGATCCTGCTGTAAAAACATGACGGCAGAGAAATTAACACTGATGCTTTTCAGGGTTGTAGCGGTATGCTGCAGCTGCTGCAGAAATAAACAGGTCTTTCGCAGCACCTGATATGTGATTTCTGTAATCAATCCGTTTTCCTCAGCAAGTGGTATAAACTCATCCGGACCAAGCTGCCCCAAATTATGCGGCGGCAGACGAAGCAGTGCCTCCGCCTTTGTATATGCCTGTTCCTTTACATCGTAAATCGGCTGGTAAACCACGATAAAGCTGTCCTCCCGGATACATTGTCGTAAAAGCTCAAGCACCCGCTCATTCCGATGGAGTCGTTCGATCATATCTGCAGTGCAGACGCAGGTTCTGTTTTCTTCTGAACGCTTGGCCAGCATGACGGCATATTCCAGACCCTTAATGATTTCATCCTTATCGCGGTTATGCGCCTCGACATGCAGAATGCCTATACCATACTGTATCCGAAAATCAAAATTCTCAACAGACCATGACTGCTGCATACGCGCAATCAGCTGCGTATGGCACTGCCTGCATGTTTCTGCATCCTTACAGACAATCGCGAATTCATCACCGCTGAAGCGAAAAATGCGTACCGCCGGCAGCTCCTTTTCAAGGAAGGCACAGATTCTCGTCAACAAAACATCCCCGGCCTTCTGAGAAAAGTGATCATTGATAAAGCGAAAGCCCTTCAGCGACAGCACCATCATGGAATATGGATCTGTATCCTTCATGCGGATTTCCAAAAGACGGTTGAATTCCTGACGGTTTAAAATACCGGTCAGCGGATCTGTAAACAGCTGCTTGTTCTGCAAATACAGATATATAATCAGCAGCGCACTTGTTGCGGCCGTTCCGGTAAGGATATAATTTGGATACAGAAGCTGAAACAGGATGACGGCTGCAGAAAGCACTGGGAAGAAATTCAGAATGATAAAAACAGCGGTGTCCAGATTGCGGCGCTTGGAAATCGTAAAGAATACAGAAAATAATACATAGATATAAAAGACGATGTAGGTCAGAGATACCCAGGATCCCCGCACATAGCCAGCTATCGGATCCAGCGTAAACAGCAGATGCGTCAGCGGATTGCTCAGCAGACACAGCAGATAGAACAGAGCCGGTATCCCTGCAAACAGAATATGCTTTTTGAGCTTATCCGCGTCCTGTTCAAACACAGTAGTCAGTGTATAAATAAAATATACAACCCCCATAAGCGGAGTGGACATATAATTCAGATGCAGCAGCACCTGATTGAGGAGATACGTTGAAGCGGAAAGCTGTGTCAGCAGCAGCGTTGACAGGATATTTGTCAGAATGGAGAGATAGGTTATCAAAAGACAGGCGCGAAAGGCCTGGTTTTTTCGCGAGGGAAGCAGATTCCCCTTCCATGAATATACCATAATGATGTTGAGCATGATGACAGATACACACTCTGCCGAGATATCCCATTCCATAAATTATCACCTATGTAGATATTGTATCACATAACCATCACAAAGGGCTATGCAGGATGGACATCAAATGTGAAAAAGATGAAAAAAAGGCATTGATCGGCAGCTATAGATGTCGTTCCTCATTCTTTTCTTAACATCATCACTGTAAAGAGCGTGGTTTTCTATTTTCCGTCGTCAAGCTCCAGCTGCAGGATGTAGTCATCCATAATAAAGCCTTGCCCGATATCCGTCTGCACAGAATCGATATCCTTGAAGCCCTTCGCACGGTATACATCCAGACTGTGCTGATTGAATTTGTTGCAGGTCAGATAAATGGCTTTTTTATCCTGCTCCCTCGCAAAGGAAATTGCCCGCTTCAGCAGGATACTGGACAGCCCCTTTCCTCTGGCCTTCTTATGCAGATACAGCTTGCTCAGAAACAGACGATCCTTTTCCGGCTTCACACCGCAGAATCCGATCATAGCACCCTCCTCATAAGCCAGAAAATAGGTGTAGTTCTCCTCCTCGATTGCTTTTTTCAATGCCGGATAGCTCTGGAATTTCTCAACCATATAATCAATCTGTTCCTTTGAAATGATGGCTGTAAAATACTCATGCCAGATTTCTGTGGCAAGTGCTGCCAATGCACGGATATCCGCATCGCAGCTGCAGATACGCAGTTCCATATACATTCCTCCCTTGTTTTTTACCATTATAGAGCAAGGCTTACGGTTTGTAAATGTATTTTCGATATGCCAATACGACACTCAGGCAGCCGTCGTTCCCTTTTCAATGCGCTTTTTCCAAGGGAAAGCAGAACCCTTTGCCCTGATCATCATCCATATACAAAGAGTTGTGCATTATACAAAGCATAACAGGGCTCTTGATTTTTATGTTCTGGTTTTCCTTACGGTATCACGGCTTTATGATTTCTTTAGGATATATCAGTAAATAGATAGGATGCTTTTATGCATAGACAGCACCTGAAGCGTCTGCTGTACTTTTTTTCCTGCAGCTTACGCTAACTGTCAGTCAAAGCCTCTCTGTAACAGACGTTTCACTTTATTTTACCGTACCTGGAAACTGCATGGATAAAAAACGCCCTTTACATTCTTGGAATGCATTATGCAAAGAAACAACACAGCGGTGAGGTATGGTTCTTTCTTACTTTAGGGTGTTTGCAAAAGGGAGACTTCCATACTATTGATAACTACAATCGTATGGAAGTCCCCCTATGTTAAATTAACCCACAATCGAGAAAAAATCTGAGATATCATTTGCGTTGTTTTGCAGCATACTTCTCCTGCATGCGTGGTTGATGTACAGAATCTTCCATATGCACGAGCTCTTTGATGCTTGCCTGTCTCCTCACATATCACCCTCATGTTCCATCAGAGCCTGCTTCCACTGCGCAAACAGAACCTCCTCACGGATACTGCGATTTGCATTGCTCGTACTCGGCAGATAGCTGCAGGGCAAAGCGATATCCGGAAAATGCTTCTGATACAGTTCATAGGCTTTTCTGCCGTTGCAGATCACCCTGTGCAGGGTTGGGTACACCGCTGTCAGGTGTGCGATATCATTTACCCTTTCCTTGCGGATTGCACTGTCCAAACTGCCCTCTCGCTCACATTCTCCAATCACATCCCAAAGCAGAATGTGCTGCTGAAACAGAATTTCCTTTTTCTGAGCATAGGTATCAATCGGCATTTCAAATACCGCATGCAGAATCTTCCAGAAACGGTTGTGGCCAAACCCGTAATATTCCTGCTTATCCAGAGAAGTCACACTGGGCATAGAACCCAGAATCATGAGTCTTGGCTTTTCCGGGATGATGGGATCAAAGCCCTTCAGCACACTTCCACACCCTTGAAGTCATGGGGCAGTGCCTCAGTGATCCGCACCTTTACAAAGCTGCCGAATTCGATAAAGCGCTCACTTTTAAACATCACAATGCCGTCCACCTCATCCGGTGCAGAGCTGGCCCCGCGTCCGCGATACACGCCGGTAAGACCTTCCTGATCCTCAACAAGAACCTCAATGATCTCCCCTACCATACGTCTCTGATTCTCCAGTGATATTTCCTCCTGACGCTTCATCAGCTGCGCCAGACGCGCTTCCTTTACATCCTCGTCCACGGCCCCATCCATAGAATAGGCAGGGGTGTCCTCCTCCGGGGAATAGGGAAAGGCTCCCATACGGTCCCAGTGGATATCCTCTACAAACTGCATAAGCTCGCTGAAATCTGTTTCCTCCTCTGTCGGGAATCCGACAATAAAGGTTGTACGCAGGGTTGGATAAGAAAAGGTTTCCCGAATCTTCTTCACCAGAGTGGCAACATCTTCTCTGCTTCCTCTTCGATTCATCAGCTGCAGCATGCGATTGGAAGCGTGCTGCATTGGAATATCAAAATATGGCAGCACCTTTGGCAGCTTTGCCATTCCCTCAATCAGCCGGGCATCGATTTCATCCGGATACATATACAGAATACGGATCCAGTGGAAGCCTTCGATTTCATGCAGCTGCTGCAAGAGATCAAGCAGTGCTCTTCTGCCATACAGATCGACGCCGTATTTTGTCGTATCCTGTGCAATCACCACCAGCTCCCTGACACCGCGCTGCGCCAGCTGTTTCGCCTCTTCCACCAGCTGCTCGATGGGAAAGGACACATTATCCCCGCGAATCAGCGGAATCGCACAATAGGTACAGTGATTGCTGCAGCCCTCGGCAATTTTCAGATATGCCGTCCACGGCTTGCTGGACACCTTCCGCTCACATTTGTCATAGCTTACCAGATCATGCCCGTCCAGCAGCTTTGGTAAGAGTTCATGCAGGTGCGGATATTCGCGAATACTGATCACTGCATCAATTTCCGGGATATCCTGCTCCAGCTGTTCCTTATAACGCTGTGCCAGACAGCCGACAACAATCAGCTTTCTGCACCTGTGCTTTTTATACTCCGCCATCTGAAAAATCGTCTGAATGGCCTCTTCCTTTGCGGAATTGATAAATCCGCACGTATTGATAATGATTGCCTCTGCCTCATCCGCATTGTGAACGAGCTCATGGCCGCCGCTATTGATCATACCCATCATTTTTTCACTGTCTACCAGATTTTTACTGCAGCCCAGTGATATAAACCCAATTTTCATATAAAACACCTCGATTATTACTATACCATGAAGACCGGCTTCATGAAAGCCGCAAATTATGTAAAATTTTGTTATTGTCATGCTGGAATCATATAAATTCTTTCCGTTCTCTGGTATAATTATATACAGACTATCACAGGGAGGTAACGTATGTACGGACGAGTGGAAATCGATGATGAAACGAAAAAGAAGCTGTCGCTTCTATTAAAATATTATCGCAAAAAAGCAAATCTGAACCAGCGTGACTTCATCACTTACAACGGGGCAACGATCTGTTCTGCCGATACCTACAGTAAAATAGAAAATTGTAAAATCATTAAAAGCAATTCCATCTATCATTATCTGCTGGTACAGATTCATGCTGAACTCAATCTTCCTTCCAGCTGGTGGGAGCCCTGGAGCACCTGTTTTCAGGAGCTGCTGGAGCTGGTGACGCGCTATGACCTTGCAGGACTGGCAGAGCGGTGTGCCGTCCTTTTTGCACAGCTCCGGGAAAAAACCGATATCTTTGCGGTTGAGTATCGAGAACTGCTGATGCTGATGGCTTCCTATTATGAACACTGCAGCGAAATGAGTGAGGAGCAGTTTCATAAATATATGGAGCTGCTTCCTATCTTTGATGTGAGCATACAGGAGATTTTAAAGGATATGCTTTATACATATACCGTACACAGACACCGTGATGCCAGAAAAAACGGTGCTGTCTTCACCCGTCTGCACATGGCGGAAAGCACCTCGCTGCTCAATATACTGAACCGCAGCTATCAGGCCTATTATGAGGAACGCTTTCTGGACTGCTTTCGGGATTCCCTGTATCTGGAGCAGACATTTTTGAAGCAGGGTAATTACAACCGTCTGCTGGATGTATACGATGCCATTGTCCTTCTGTATGCAGATGTACAAAAGGATGCGGCCAATCATGAATATGTCGAAAAGCTCTTTGCCATTGTTAAAGAGCATCCCGAACAGCTGCACCGCAATAAATATCTGCAAAGCCTGTATCAATGCGGGATGCTGTATTATGAAATAGGACAATATGAAAAAGCATGCGACTATTTCTGTGAGCTGGCAAAGCAGGACGACTACCATTTTCTGCCGGCAGCACTGCTTGCCTGTATTCTCTGCGAGCAGCTAGAGCGTGTAATCCCTCCTGAAATATTACAGGAGCCGCGCTATCCCGAGCGTTTTCCGAAGCATGTGACCGCTTACCATCAATACTGCCGGTTCAAGCAGAAGGAACGAGATCCCTTTCAGCGGGAGGAGTATTTTTTGAAGTATTTGCTGCCCCAAATATCCAATGAGGATCAACTGATTTGGGAGCCTGCCTGCAGAGAGCTGGAACAGCTGATCCGATCCACACGCCATTATCACCTGAAAAAACGCATACAAAGCAGTTGAATTCAGAAATTATACAATTTTATACCGAATATCTGACAAAAATCACATATTTTTTCTAAATTTCAAATTTGTAATCTTTTCTTCTTTATTTCATGATATAATTTCTACATACAGGATACGTTTATCCTGTGCAATCAATCATTTGATAGGGAGGACAATATGAAAAAATTACTTTGCGCTACATTTGCCGTACTGGTATTAGCAGGATGCTCCGGCGGAGCAAAAACAGAAACAAAGACCTGTTCAATGGAACAGAGCGGTATGAAAATGGATGCCACTTTCACCGCTGAGGATGATAAAATCACTAAAACCTCAGTAAAGGTTACCATGGATCTTTCCGCTGCCGGTCTTGGAGACACAGAGCTGACAGATGATCAGAAAAAACAGCTGGAAACTGCTGTATTAAGCCAGTTGGGTGTTGAAGAAGGAAAAGGTGTCAATGTCAGTGCTGAATTCAAGGACAAGAATATCATCGCAACCGTTGACGTTGATATGAAAGACGGAGATTCAGCTACATTGAAGAAGCTGGGATTCGGTGGAGAAGCAAGTCTGTCCAAGACGCTGGAAGAAGCAAAAGACGGCGGAGCTACTTGTAAATAATCTTTGAAACTCAGGGCTAAGCTCTGAGTTTTGCCATTATAATCTGAAGGAAGGGAAAATACAATGAAAAAATTATTATGTGCTGCTTTTGTGGTTGCCATGCTGGCAGGCTGCTCCGGCGGTAAAGAAGAAACAAAAACAATGACCTGTACGGCAGAACAGAAATCCAATGGTTCCACCATTTCACAGACGATCAAATTTGACTATCAGGGTGACAACATCACCAAGCAGGATCAGAAAACAGTGATTACTGCACCGGATAAAAAAACCTATGAAGCAATGCTGCCGACACTGAAAAGCGCTTCTCTGGAAAGCAAGGCAAAGGGTGTTGAAGGCATGAGCTATAGTCTGACAGAGGATAAAGACAAATTCTCAATTACGGAATCCATTGTTTTTGATATCAAAGAAATCGATCCGAAGGACTACGGTACCTTTACCAACCAGAAGCTGAGCGGTAAAAAAATGGTAATGGATCTGGAAAAGACAAAAGAAAACATCGAAAAAAGCGGATTAACCTGTAAAAAATAAACAGGCCATTACATGATAAGCGCTGAAGAGCTCTCTGTTGGAGAGCTTTTTTTATCTTTCTACATCCAAATCCATGAAAAATAGAAATGGCTGTATCAGAAAGGGGATTTTCAATCTAACTGCACATTGATCAGCCCTTTTATTTTTTATCCCGCCTGAATAATTCTGAAAAGGCAACATTTTTAGTCGAACTTATAGAATATATCTGCTTTTCCCTATCATAAAGTGATATAATTACAATATCAAAAATCATAAGATATACGAACAGACAGCGTGTCCTTTGGCTATCTCAGATGTATCGCGCAATGCAGCACTGCCTAAATCGACGGCTATCAGGCAAACAGGCTCCATAAGGGAGTCTGCCGCAGCAGAATCCCATACACAGCACTGTTTTTTCGGCTATTCACAAAGCGGTGTGATGCAGTATAGAAGCTTGCTTCACGGCAGGAATGAAAAGACAGGAGGTTTACAGTATGCCAATGAAACTTAATGAAAATAATTACAGCTATTATATTTACCGCAATCTGATATGTCTGGCAATCCTTCTGCATTTCGGCTATACATTGCTTATGGGAATTCTGCATTATGGCGTTCCTCTTCTCTATAATATCTGCAGTGTGCTGTTTTACATCGGTATGCTATTGCTGGTTATGAAAAAAAAGCGATATGCGCTGGCCGTTTCCCTGATTCATTTGGAAACCATCTGCTTTGTTGTGTTACACACTGTGCTGTTTGGCTGGAACGCTTCCTTCTTTCTCTTTCTGATTGCAATGGCTTCTCTTGTGTATTTCTGTCCCTACCGCAGTCCCTACATCCCCTATCTGTTTTCCATCCTGCATATGCTCACCTTTTTTCTATTGCATGAACAAACACAGGGAACGACGTTCTCTTCTCTGCCGGCTGCTTCCTTACAGCTGCTATTTCTCTGCAACAGCTTTGGTTCATTTCTCACAATCCTTTATGTTGCCTATGTTTCCAATGCCAGTGCCGATATTGGAAAAGAGGTTTTAAAAAAGCAGAATGAAAGTCTTTTGCAGATTGCTAATTACGATTCCCTCACAGGGCTGTACAACCGTACTTATTTGAAAAAAACAGCATCCCAGCTGTGTCTTGAGAATTGCTGTCTTGCAATTGGTGATATTGATGATTTCAAGCGGATCAATGACACCTATGGTCATTTGTGCGGGGACGCCATATTAAAGCAGCTCGCTGAGCATATGCGAACCAGACTGGATCCCGCGATCTTTATCTGCCGCTGGGGTGGTGAGGAATTTGTCTTCCTTTTTCATGATATCAGGGAGCAGGATGCACTGCAGCAGCTGCAGGATTTCTGTCACTGGATGAATCACACAGAATTTCAATACGGAGAACAAAAGATCCCAGTCACCATGACATTCGGCATCTGCTGTCATCAGCGGCTTTCTCTGGATGAGTTAATCAATAAAGCCGATCAGCTCCTGTACCAGGGGAAACAAAAAGGGAAGCACACAGTCGTAAGCGGGTAAAGCTGCTGCATGAAGCAATGATCCCTGTACCATAATACCAATAGGAGTGGATGCTATGAGAAAACAGATCCTGTTGATAAGTCTATTGCTTCTGTTAAGTGGCTGTTCGAAAAAAGCAGAAGCAGGCATAAGTAAAACGACATGCCGGGGAACCCTGATGGATACCTTTATTGAAACAACCATGGATTCAGAAAATCAACGAATTTCAACACAGAGCATACAGCTGCATACAGACTATCGTACACTTGGCTATAACAAGCAGCAGGCACAGGCCTGTGTTAAACAGTACCAGAAGGATTATGCAAATATCAGGGGCTTGACCTATCAGGCATCCGTGACAGATAAAGAAATGAAGCAGCTGCTCGTTCTAAAGCTGACGGACATTGACACCGCACAGCTGAAAAAGCTGGATTTCATCCAGACCTTAGAAGACGCTGTATTCGATGTACATACCGCGGTAATCGTTTATGAACAGCAGGGACTTACCTGCAGTACGAAGCCGGCGGCATAACGTCAGGGTATCCGATGGATACTGCTAACGCACAGTCAGAGATTTCCTGTACGAAGCATACAGCCTTCATAAGGCACCGGCATTGCTTTCGGCAATACGTGATAAAGAAAGTAAATCAGCAATAAAATCCTTTGTTTCCCCTTATAAGGATACGGTGATTAAACAGACCGTTTCAAACAAGACTGCTTTTTTCTATTCCCGCTGATTCCTTTCCTGCCCCTGTTTTATGCTCATATTATACAGCAGTTCCTTTCTGCCAAAATCATCGATATGAAAAAGATCAGACGATGTATCTGACCCTTTCTGCTGCCTATTCCGGCAGCTTTTTTATGTTGGAATTTCCTTTTATTCCCATGCTTCCCATGTTACAGCGATACGGCGCAGCGCCTCCTGCAGAATCGACTTCTGTGTTCCGATATTCAGGCGCACCCAGCCATAGCCGTCCTGCACAAAATAGCTGCCGACAACCATGGATACATTTGCCCTGATAAAGAAGGCACGCATTTCATCCTCATCCGCAAACACGGAACGCATATCGATCCATGCCAGAAAGCTGGAATCGCTTTTCATGACCTTAGCCTGCGGCATGTGCTGTGCAAACCAGTCATACACCATGGTGAAATTCTCCCCGATATATGCAGTCAGCTGATCCAGCCATTCCTCTGAATCATTATAAGCCGCAATGATGGCAGGAACGGCAAATACATGCGGACTGGTCACATAGACCTTTTGTAAATATGCCAGCAGGCGTTCCCGAATCTGCTTATTCTTAACGATGATGTAGGAGGATTTTAAACCACCCAGATTAAAGCCCTTGTTTGGGGACACACACATAATCGATGCATCCGCAATATCCTCATGCGCATTCCACAGCGTGGTAAAGCTTTCCCGATCAAAAATCACATCACGGTGTATTTCATCACAGACCAGCAGAACATCATGCTTCAGACACAGCGCACTGAGCTGATGCAGCTCCTCCTTCGTCCAGACGCGTCCGCTTGGATTTTGCGGTGAACAGAAGATAAACAGCTTGACATTCTCTTCGACCATCTGACGCTCCATCTCTTCAAAATCAAGATAATAGCGCATATTTTCCAGCTTTAGGGAATTGCAGATCAAACGACAGCCGCCGCGCTCCACCGCTTCAGCGAAGGGATCATAGGCAGGAGTATTGATCATAACAGCATCTCCCTCGTTACAGAAGCACTGTACGATATAATGCAGAGTGCCGCAGGTTCCAAAGGTCAGCTTGATCCATTCCTTTTTAATATCCACATGAAAACGGCGCTTGTTCCAGTCGATCAGCGCATCATAATATGCATCATACGTATACGTATAGCCATAATCTCCCAAAGCGGCACGCTCTATCATCGCCTGCTTGATTGCCGGCGCACATTCAAAATCCAGATCAGCAAGATCCATAGGAATCGCATCCTCATTCAAGCCGAATTTTTCCTTCAAAATGGTATTGTCCCATTTTCTGCATTTTCCAAGCTTTCGATTGATTACATGATCAAAATCATACTTCATATCCGTTACCCTCCAAAATAATGAGTTCCTTTGTTGTGGCATTCAATGGGACACCACGGCCGTTTTCGATAAGGACATCATCCTCAATTCGCACACCGCCAAGTCCCGGAATATAGATACCCGGCTCACAGGACATGATCATGCCTTCCTCCAGCACGGTGTCACTGCCGGCATTCAGCATGGGAAGCTCTCCATCCCCCATGCCCATACCATGACCAAGACCGTGTGTAAAATACTGTCCATAGCCCTGCTCCTGTATGATGCCGCGCACATAGGCATCCACGTCCTTCCCCTTTACACCGGCTTTGATAAAATCAACACCGGCACACTGCGCCTGCAGGACGATATCGTAAATTTTTTTCAGCTTTGGCTGTGGCTCCCTGATACATACCGTTCTGGTCATGTCGGACTGGTAGCCCTGATAGGTGATACCAAAATCAATCGTGATGAATTCATGGGCTTCCAAGGTTTTCTCACTCGGTCGGCCATGCGGCATACATCCGCGTACACCACTTGCGACAATCGTATCGAATGCCATAGCGCTGGCACCGTTTTTAATTGCCAGATACTGCAGCAGCGCACTGACCTCGGTTTCCTTCATGCCGATGCGAATTGTAGAAATCGTTTCCTGAAAGATCGCATCCGTGATTTCACAGGCCTTGCGTACCAGCGCGATTTCCTGCGCATCCTTGCAGCGGCGTGCTTCCTCCAGCTCATGCTCCAAAAGCACGGTTTCCAACCCGTATTCCTGCATGGTCAGATATTCCTTCACGAGAACCTGTCCCGCTTCAATTCCAATGCGGGCATGGCTTCCCAAAATACGGACCACCTCATCCAGATAGCTGCTTCCCTGTTCATGCACCACCATGATAAAGCCGCTTGTTGTTTCCTTTGCCTCATTGCTGTAACGTCCGTCCATAATCTGATACAGCTCATCTCTTGTTACCAGCACCTTGACGCCGCTTCCCGTTAATGCACCGAGATAGCGCTTGTTACTGCGGCTTTTTATCAATATGGCGTCGATTTGCTTTTCCTCCAGAATGGAGCGGATTTTTTGGATTCTCTGCATACTGCTTCCTCCTTTTTATGAAATACCTCTGCACTTGCATTTCTCTTTTTGCGCAGCTGTATGGAAAGCGGCACCCGCAAACGGATGCCGCTGGCTATTGCTAGAAATCAAGATCAAGATCGTTCAGTAAAGCCTCTTCATCATCCGAGAAGATGTTTTTTGCTTCCTCAGCCTTCTTTGCTCTTGCTTCCTCCTCACGCAGCTCCTGACGCTCCATGATTTTAAAGAACGGCAGATAGAGCAGAATCGCCAGAATCAGCTGTGCACCGCAGGCCAGAATAACTCTCCAGTCCCCGTTTGTCAGGAATCCCTCCAGGAAGACGCCGACATAAGGCGGATCGAAGAACGGCTTGTCCAGCAGACCGTAGTGCATCAAGAACATTGGCATGGTACCGATGATGGCACCACCGAATACAAATGGAATAAACATGATCGGATTCAGAATGATCGGAGCACCGAAGAGAATCGGTTCATTGATACCGAACAGTGACGGGAACAATGCGACCTGTCCGATCTTACGATAACGCTTGGATTTGGACAGCATACACGCCACGACGCATCCGATGGTGATACCGGCACCGGTGAATCCAAAGAACGCACTAGAGGTACCAGCCGTATAAAAGTGTGGCAGAGGCTCTCCGGCCTGTCTTGCGATGATATTCTCCGCAATAAAGGTAGCCATGATCGGACGTGTAATCGGTCCGAAGACAGATGAATGGATACCGAAGAAGAAGATCAGACAGATCATGAAATGCAGGAACAACACTGCCCACGGGTTGTCCATGGAACCAACCAGCGGTGCCAGAAACTGTGTCAGAATCTGCGGAGGCAGTGCTCCGAAAATCTGCTGAGAGAAGAAGCGTACAGCAATGAAGGTTCCGGCAACGATGATGGTTGTAGGAATCAGCTCAAAGGATTTGGATACAAAGTCCGGTACCCCCTCCGGCATGCGGACCGTCAGATTTTTTTCCTTACAGAAGCGATACAGTTCCGTAGCAGCCATACCGACCAGCATGGCGCAGAACAGACCCTTTGCCCCGAAATTGGCAATGCTGATACCGCCCTCTACGTTTTCAGCAGCTACAAACAGGAAAGCAAAGGTGGATAGAGTGATACAGCCCGGAATATACAGCTTATAGTGATTTCCCAGATTATATGCAATACACATGGTTACGTATACACTCATCATACCGATGGATAAGGTAACCGGCAGGTCAAGCAGCTCCGCATTGTTCAGAATGAACTGACTGAATGCGTTATTTTCTCCAATCATGTTTGGTAATGCAGGGATAATGGCGAAGAAGCTTCCCAGAATCGTGAATGGTGTCATGGCCACCATGGATGCCTTAATGGCACTCAGATGACGCTGTTTATCTACTTTTTGAGCAATTGGCATCAGCCATTTGTTCATAAATGCCTCAAATTTATTAAACATACTAGATTCCTTTCTATTTATATACGCTCTTAATATATGCTGTCTTCACATGAAGCAAGAAGCGGGCACTCTTAAAGGAAATACGCCTGCTCATCCATCGCATAGCCTGATGAAGTATTATGAGACGGGTCTGAAAATGAAGACGCATAGCATTTTATGATTCTAAATCAGGGATTACTTTCCCATTTCGTGTTTCTTGCGTGTAACCAGAGCGAGCTTTAATACGGTTGCTCCGTCCATCTGTCCGTATACATCCTTGTCAATTACCGCAAACGGAACGTTTTTCGGCTTGCATACAGCCTCGATGAAGTCAATCTTATGCGATACCTGCGGCCCGACCAGAACCACGTCCCAGTTGTCGATTTCCTCCTCCAGAGAGTCAGCGGGAATCGCCGTAAACTTAAAATCCTCTTCATTCAGCTTTGCGCTTTCCTTTACTACCTTTTTCATGTTCTGCATCAGCATATTGGTGGAGAAGCCACCTGCACAGCATAATAAAATTCTCATGTTAGTTTCCTCCTTCTTTTGCTTCAAATACATCTACCAGTGCTTCAATGACGTCTCTTGCCAGCTGGCTGGTCATATAATGATCCTGCGCATGAACCATGAGCAGTGACAGCTCCGGCTTTTCAGCCTCCGGATCCATTTCCGACTGAATCAGCTTGGTCTGGATTTTGTGTGCCTCCAGATCGATTTTTCTGCTTTCCTCAAGCAGTGCGCGAGCTCCCTCATAATCGCTTTCCTTTACCTTGCGAAGGGCTTCAAATGCCTTCCCCTTACTGTCACCGGCAGCGGAAATAATGCCGATGATCTGCTGTTCTAATTCTGTCATGCTAGACTCCTTTCAAAAAATTTGTTGATGTACGATACGCTGCTTCGTCAAAATTGGCAATCAGCTCTGTAAAGATATCGATGGCGTCCGCAATATCCTGCAGATGTGCAACTGAATAGGCACAGTGTCCATAGCGCACAGGCAGGCAGCTGACAGCGGTTGGTTTTCCATCCCGGCTTTTGTGAGCCTCCCCGCCATCGGTTCCTCCTCCATTAAACATATCCAGCTGCAATGGCTTATGCAATGTATTTGCCGTGTCCTTGATACGACGTATCAGGGCACGATTGGGAGCAAGTGTGCGATCGAAGTTTGTCAGCATCATCCCCTTGCCGATTTGGCGCTGATTGGTATGATTGCGAACAAATTCATCGTTAAAGCAGGCAACATCAAGCGGGAATACCACATCCGGATTCACCCTGTATACAGCGGTTTTTGCCCCGCGTATTCCGACCTCCTCACTGGAGGTTCCCACCATGTAAACGGTATTGGGATGATCGATGCTCTGCAGTCGTTTCAATACCTCCCCCATGATGAAGCAGCCAAGGCGGTCATCAAACGCCTTTCCTGCCACGACATTCGGTAAGGCAAAGTGTTCAAATTCTGTCGTATAGGTCACCATATCCCCGACCTGAATGCCCAGATCATAGACCTCCTGTGCAGTCTGTGCCCCCAGATCCACATAGACTTTGGTGGCGGCGTTGTTCTCATAGGTTGCCTGGATGATACCGTGAATCTTCTTACCATCCTCTGTCGTGATACGTACCTTCTGCATAAACTGTGCCAGCGGCTTTACACCGCCCACACTCATCAGCATGACCTGTCCCATATCGGATACACTGCGAACAATGAAGCCGACCTCATCAATATGAGCGCACAGCATGATTTTCGGCCCCCTGTTTCCCTTTTTGAAGATAATACTGCCAAGATGATCCGTGGAAACTTCATCGGCATACTCCTTCAGCTCATCCACCAGAACATCCCGTACCTCCTGTTCATTGGATGCGATGCCGTCCGCATTGGACAGCTTTTCTAAGAATTGTATATTCATAAAGTCCCTCCTTTAAAATTTCAGATGCGATATGCATTTCATGAAATCCTCATAGGATTCTGCACGTCGCAGCTTTTCAATCAGTGCCGTATCACTCATAACCTCAAACAATACTCTGGTTATATTCTGATGCAGCTTCAAATCCCCCTTCTCAAGATCGACCAGAAAGATGACCTGCACCGGCAGCTCGCGAACCACTGCCTCCTGCTTTACAATCCCCACCGACAGAATATTTCCTCTGCCGCACATTTCAAGGGGATGGGGAATTGCTATACCGTTGTTATACACGGTAGATAACACTTCCTCGCGCTGTTTCACGGAAGCTGCATAGCCTGCTTCACAATAGCCTTCCTGTTCCAGCTTTGCAGCCATACAGGAAACCATATCGGCATAGCTTCCTTCCTGAAAGATATGGAATGCGTTTTTTCGAAACAGTGAAGCGAAGGAGCGCTCCTGCAGAACAAGAGATGCATCTGTTTCCAGCATATTCTTGATTTTCTGAATATCCGCATCATCCAGCAGCTCCTTGATGAGAACGATGGGAACATCGAAGGCTTCATCCAGCTGCTTAATGGTGAAGATGATATCCGGCTCATAGGAGCGAACCTCGTCCAGCTCCAGTAAAGAGAAGGTTTCAATATTACTGGAGGAGAAGATCGTTTCCAGCTTCAGCTTGATCAGAAAGGCACTTCCGCCACCGCTGGAACAGATGATGGCAATGCGGTGATACAGATTCAGCTTGTGATGCAGCTCCTTTTCCATATGTGCGGCAAAGTGTGTTGCGATGAATCCGATCTCATCCTGCGTGGTTTTCACATGATATTTCTCCTCCAGCATACCGGCAAAGCGGATACAGATATTGAAAATCACCGGATACTTCACACTGATTTCGTGAACCAGCGGATTGGAGAAGGATATGCTTTGATGCAGCCGGTCCAGCAGCAGGGATACATGTGCCAGAAGACTCTTTTTAAACTCTGCGTCGGCATTGAACTGGGTATGATACTGTTCATCGGCATCCTGCAGAAAGACCTCGATATCCTGAATCAGACCCTCATCGTACAGATAGACATCGCTCGGCTTTGTCTTTTGCTTCAGATAATTGCCGATATCACAGATATCTCCGCTACTCAGCTTCACCTGATAGATTTCCTGAATCACATTTGCCAGCTCGCCTGCCATCTGCTTATGGACACTGCTGTCTATCGCGCCTGCAGCGGATACAATCCCCTTTTCCGCCAAAAGCACCGTGACCTTCAGGAACAGGTCGATTTTTTTCAGCTCAATATAATTGGTGTTCAGCCGATATTGCTTCAGCAGGGTAATCAGCCGCTTTTCCAAATGCTGTATATGCTGCTGGGATAGATAGTGATCCATGATTTTCTTCATATAGGGATTGTCTTTTTCCTGCAGCTCCAGCAGATACAGCTTGCGCATCATGCCCTCACACGATAAGCTGATGCCGTAATGTGCTTTTTTAATCAGGGATATGCTGTGCTCAAACAATGCCTTTTCTACCTTGACCATATCAACCTTTATGATGGATTTGCTGACGGCCAGTGTATCGGCGATTGTTTCCTGCGTAATGTAGTCACTTTGCAGAAGCAGCAGGGCGATGATAGTGTCAACACGCTCCTTACTGCTGATGGTCATACTGTCTTCGTCACTTTGCATATACTGTTTGAATTTCTGGGGTGCCGTGATTTCCAGATAGTAGCCAAAGCGCCGCTTCAGATGGATGCGAAAGCCGTTACGCTCACCATCCTGCATCAGATATTTGATATCATTGCTGATGGTTCTGGTCGATACCTGCAGCTGTCTGGAGAAGTATTCCAGACTGCAATACTGATCTGCATTCATAAGCTCTTCCAGTATTCGTTTTTCTCTCATTTGGCTGTTTCCTCCTTTCCTATGGATGGGGTTGCTGACGCTTAGGTGAAAGCGTTATCAGCTTGCATGGTTAGTATATCGAAAGTTTCTAAAAATAAAAAGATTAACTATTTCACAAGAAATATGAAAAATTTATCCACAAACTGGAAAAGTGCCGAAAAAAAGCGGTAAATAAGCGCTTTTGCGTCTATTTACCGTCTGAATTTTTGTATCTGCTTTTATAAAACGAACGATTTTCCAATGCAAATACACGTTGTGTGAACTCTCCTGCCTGTACCGGCTCCAATGCCTTGTGCAGAGTATTCATCCGTGCATCAATGTTATCGATCATATGCAGCATTTCTGCTTCCGGTATCATTGGCAGCACAGGTGAACCGTATTCATACACCCCGTGATGGGATAAAATCATATGACGAAGCAGCATGGCCTCCTCACAATCCTCCAGACCCAGCTGCTTTGCTTTTGCCAATACCTCAGCCTGCATAATGGAAATATGTCCCAGCAGCTTTCCCTGTGTGGTGTATTCACTGACAATGGCACCGCTCAGCTCCACAGTCTTTCCCACATCGTGCAGGATGACACCGCTGTACAGCAGATCCCTGTCCAGCATCGGGTACAAATGACACAGCTGCTCTGCCAGCTGCAGCATCCCCAGTACATGCGTTGCCAGTCCTGCATAGAAATCATGGTGATTTCGTGTCGCAGCCGGATATTCAAAGAAATCCTTTTCATGATCCTTCAATATCCCGCATACCAGCTGCTTCATAACCGTATTTTCAATTTCATCGATATAAAGCTGGATATTCTCATGCAGTGCCTGCTGGGAAAACGGTCCTTCCTTTACATAATCAGAGATATCCGCTTCTTTCTCCAGCTCCTTCATCTGCTGTACACGAAACTGCAGCTGCTTTTGATGACAGAGCACATCCCCGCTCATTTCCACCAGCATACCGGGTTGAAATTTATGCAGCAGCTCCTCACTTACATTCCAGTATTTCGCATCAATGCTGCCGCTTTTATCCTGAAACACAAAGGACAGGTACGGTGCTCCCTTTGCTGTTACACCGCGGTTCATACTGATAATCAGCGCTGTCAGCTCTCCCTTGTATCCGTCGTATAAATCTTTAATTTTATTGCTCATCACGCCACTCCATTTCATTTAGATGGTTCATGATATCCTCACGCAGAAAGCCCTTCTGCATACAATATACCAGCACCTTGTTTTTCAGCGGCTGTCCGCTCAGCTTGCGGCTGTATGTACGAATTGCCTTAGCAATCGTCTTATTCAGCGCATCACTGTCATCTTCTTCTTCAAAATTCAAGCGTTCCGAGGTACTTCTGGCGATATCACTGTCAAAGCCAAGCGATATCAGCTTTTGTACGATGGTCTGCTTCTTCATTTTTCTGGATTTATCCTTAATGGTTGCCATCAGCTTTTCTGCCATTTTCAAGGCACGCAGACGCTCCTCCTCATCATCCAGACCGGACAATGCCTCATCGACATCCTCCGCAGATATTCCTTTATTGATCAGGGTCCGCCGTATATTCCCCTTGCCACTCAGAGAAAACTGCATCTTTTCGATTTTCTGCTGCATATACAGATTATCATTGATATAACCCTTTTCCTCCAGCTCACTTAACAAGCCCTCCACATCCTCAACGGATAAGCCCGGCTGCCGATGCAGCCAGGTGCCCATTTCCTTGCGGGTATAATCGCGCATACGCAGCTTGCGAATCGCTCCGCGATAGGCCTCCAGCACTATCTCCTTCCGCTGAAAATGCGCAACGGTGTAGCGGTCAAGCATTGTATGCAGACGGATTTTATAGGTGAAGTAATCGTCCAGATCTATCAGAAGCTTCTGCGGCTGATCCTCCTTGTCGTTCTGCACATAGATGCGCACATAATCATCCAGCGTTTTGATTTTGATAACCTCGTAGGCATCCTCAAAGTCATTGATTGCCTGATAATATACACTGAGCACCTTCGAATAGAATACTCTGGAATCGTATTTGACGATTTTACTCAGCGCACGCCGGGAAAAGGCCTTACGTTCATCAGCACTCCGGTGCATGAAGTCCGTCAGCTTCTCTGCAAATTCCTGCGGGGTTTCAAACAGAAAGCCGCTGTCCTCCTCAATGACAAGGTCCTTCAACACATCATCATAGCGGGCAAAGACCGGTAAACCGCACGCCAGTGCTTCAATATAGGTCATCCCCTGTGTTTCTGTCAGAGATGCAGACACGAAACAGTCCGCACATGCATAATAGGCCGGTATTTCCTCCGGCAGCTTTTTATCAGTAAAAATCACCTGCTGCTCCAGATGATAGCGCTGCACCAGCTTCTGCAGCTCCTCCAGCTGCGGTCCTCCCCCGACAATCATCAGCTTGATTTTCGCATCGCTTACATAACGGAAGCCCTCAATGGGTATTTCAATACTTTTTTCCTGTGCAATCCGACCGACAAACACAATCAGGCGTTCATCCTCCTGAATACCATATTGTCTGCGGATTTCCTGCACCTGGGCAGGATCAATATTATCCGGATGAAATTTCTCAAAATTCAGTCCGGTCGGTATGACATAGATCGGTGTCTTCACCCCGTACTTCAACAGCGTTTCCTTCGTTTTTTCACTTGGTGAAATCACTGCCTGCGCACTGTCGGATATCGAACGGGAAAAGGTGGAGACCACCTTCTTCGTCACCTTATCCACCTCGTCGATTTCAAAACGGTTTACATAATGCGTATAATCCTCATACATTGTATGATAGGTTGTCACAACCGGGATATTCAGATATTTTGCAACGATACGGCCAAACATGCCCACACCGAACTCCGTATGCACATGAATCACATCCAGCTGCATTTTCCTGATTTCATCACGGGCACTGAAATGATAGGGTGTAGACAGCTTATAGCCGTACAGCCATTTCAGTTCGAGTCCGGGAAGCCGCAGTACATTGCCTTCCTTTTTCATCGTCATTGCCTTGTGATTGGTGATGACATAAACGTCATGTCCGTTTTTCTCCAGCTCCCTTTGCAGGGTTACAATACTGGAAACCACACCGTTGATATCCGGTGTATACGTATCGGTAAAAAGCCCGATTCTCATGAATCCACCTCCCTGATGTCTTTCGGTTTCTTCCGTCTTCCATATTTTTCATCATCGTAGGTTCGTTTCAAATGCAGAAACACAAATGCCCCTACCAGAATTACAATGTGATACGTGGAAAATCTCCACAGGATCATAATACCGCTGGCCTTGAGTCCGCCGACCAGATATTTGAACAGTTGTACGAATACCAGCTCGGTACCGCCACTTGCCCCAGGTATCGGAATAAATGCATTTGTCATCAGCACGAAGCTGGCCAGCGCCAGACAATCCACGAACTTATCCAGCCCCAGATTCAGGTTCAGCGCATAGGCGATGAAAAACGGCAGGGAAAACTGAACCGTCATACGAATCACATTCCACAGCACGGTTTTGCATATGATTTTCTTTTCGTGCTTCATTTCCTTGATTTCTTTGGTAAAACCTTCAACCTGAATGGTCCAGGCGGCAAGTGTCTTTTCCTTGTTTTTCACGATATGCAGCTTCGCCAGCAGCGTCACGGCATGCCCGCTCAGCTTTACATAGACACGTGGAAACAGCGCCATCGTCCAC
This sequence comes from [Clostridium] innocuum, assembly GCA_012317185.1. Taxonomy (NCBI): domain Bacteria; kingdom Bacillati; phylum Bacillota; class Clostridia; order Eubacteriales; family Clostridiaceae; genus Clostridium; species [Clostridium] innocuum. The sequence continues at coordinate 2,933,553 of CP048838.1, forward strand.
AGGATACTGATGACACATACATTTACGATATAGCCGATCAGAATCCCCAGAAACGCCGGCCCGATAATTGCCATATAATGCGTATAACGCAAAAGAAACAGAATTGTGACATAGATCATCATGGTCGTCTGATAGACGATAAAATCCGCCCACAGTATACTAGCCCCGTCACTGTATTTGATTCCCTGCTTTTTGAATACGTATGCCTGACCGAACTGTCCGCCGGTGGCACTTGGTGTAATCCCGCTGAAAAACGTTCCGACAAGCGCATTGCTCAATCCCTGCCGGTACGTGTAGTCCTTTTTATAGCGCCGGGCGAAAATCATGATGATCTGCCCTAAAATCATGACATAGATCATTCCCCACAGGAAAATGATGAGCAGCGAGTACCAGGAGATACTGCTGATGAGATGCATGATTTCGTGATAGTTATCCTTCAGTGCAAACCACAGAGAAACAGCGGTCAGTCCGATGATGACTACAAAATTTAAAATATAACTCCGTAATGAACTTTTCATGAACCCTCAACTGCCTTCCTGCCAAAGCGCAACACTAGCGCCTCTCTACCCCCGTTTGCGTTCCTGCAGCTCCTCATATACACGCGTATAAAATTCCTTCCAGATGCTGAGCACATTCTCCTTGGAATAATATTCGCTGATATAGGCACTGTCAGCTGCACAGCGCGCATAGTAGGCCGGATCCTCATGCAGCTTACGAATCAATTCGGCAAAGCTGTCATTATCATCGGCCATCTGATATTTCTTAAATAAGATATCCTCATACAGCTTTAAAGAGCGCAGCACCATCGGCCTGTGCAGATTCACCGCCTCCAGTATCGCCATAGGAAACAGCTCATTATAGGATGGCATAAACAGCACATCCGCCATATTATAGATATCATTCATATCACTTCTCGGGATAATGCCTGGAAACTGTACGTTTGCCGGCGGATTCTCCACAACCTTCTTCAGCTCCTCATAGCCGTCTGTAATTTTTCCAAACGAAAAGCCTCCGCACCAGACAAAGCGCACATCCGGCAGCTTTTTCGCAACATCGACAAAATCCAGCACGCCCTTTCGTGTCTGTACCTGTCCGACACCGATGACGACAAATTCATCCGCTTTGATTCCATATTGCTCACGAATGGCATTGCGCTGCTCTACCGGCTTCACATAAAACTGCTCCTTGGATACATAATTCGGAATATAGATCATCTTCTCCCGAGCAATTCCGTATTTCTCCAGCTCCTCCATAAAAATCGGATTTACAACAATCAGATAATCCGCTGTTTTATAGAAGCTGATCACATATTTTTTAAACACCGAAAACAGTGCCTTAGGAAGCTGTATACTTCCATTGAGCGTGTCCGGTAGAAAATGCACGTAGCATACGTTTGCATTTTTATTATTCTTCATCTTCAGATAATTCTGCGGATCAATGGTATGAGAGTGAATGATATCAGCTTTCTTTCCGCTGTTGATTTCAACGGTAAACAGATCACTCGCACCTTCCTTAACCAGATTTACCTGCTCCAGATAGGCACTCCCCACACCCTGTCCTTCCACCTTGTCGGCACTGGACAGCATATTGATTACGATTTTCTTATCCAAATCCATTCCTCCGCTTCCTGTTCACATGGTTTTCATAACCACCTTAAATTATTATACCATAAACCTGTAGACGTTGAAACTCATAATGCAAGTATTACAAGTTTGTAACTAAGAGCATTCCTTTAAAACCTGCAGATGCAGCAGAGCAGCAAGGTGCAGACAGGCACGGCGAAGCCTTCGATTCAGCGTGCTTTCCACAATGTCTCCCTGATGGCGCAATACCAGCTCCCGTTTCAGGCCTCGCACGTATACATCCAGCAGCAGCTCCTTTTCCTGCTCCTCCAGCTGTAGAATTCCCTGTAAGAGAACATAGGCCCGCTGGTCCTGCTCCATCACCTTTTCCCTTGCTCTTCGCTGACGCTCCATCGCATCCAGCACGGGATCCCTATGTACATATCCGCCGTTTCTCGATGTCTGGACAATGCTGCGGGTATAGTTCAGATAATCACTGAGTTCATCCTCCACCTGCAGTTGTACACAATCCTCTCCATACAGCACGCTGTGCAGACGCAGCGAGGCCGTATACTGCTTCAAAAACAAAAGCTGGCGCTTCATATTGCGAATTGTCTGTGCTTCATCGACACAGGGCTCATAAAAAAATTCAGTCTCCTTCATCCGTTTACCTCCTATATACTCTTATATACGAATGAAAAGTACCGAATTCCTAAATTTTATTAAAATATTTGATTTTTTTCAAAAATACTGAAGACGATTTCCTTTTGTCGTCCATGGGAAGCCCAGCGTGCTGCATTGCCAGCATAGTCATAGGCGTGTCCATTTTCCAGCTTGGATAGGATTGCCCCGAGCAGAATATCGCGAATATTGCGGGTATCGGAGAAATAAGCAAGTCCTTCCCCTCTCATACAGGCAAGAATGGCATCGGGACAGCCCAGCTCCTGTTCACTGTCATCGACGACCTGAAATCCGCGCTCCCAAAGCTGCTGTACGATATCCTGTGACAGACGGCTGTTTTTGTATACGACAGAGGGTGTATTGTCGCATTGTACAGACAGCACTTCGCCATCAGCCGCCGTACACTGCTTCAGCCGATGATATACCCGACAGCCAACCCCTTCCACATACGTGTACATAATATCGCGCTTTGGAAAATAGACAATAGCAAGACGAACATCATGCTCATGAAGAATGGCACTGCAGATCGACCAGGTATCCTTCTGGTGCAAATAGTCCAGAGTTCCATCGATCGGATCCAGTACAAGCGTATAATCATAGTCCTGTTTCAAAAAGCAGGTGCGGCTTGCCGTATCCTCCTCCACATCCAGACTCAGTACAGCCTGATATTCCGGTAATACAGACTGTAACAGAATTTCCTGAACAATTTCATCGGCTCTGGTTTTGGCTTCCCGCATGCGCAGATGGCGTTCATCCTCATCCTCCACCACTTCCACCTGTTTGCCCTCATTGACAATGGTTGCCTGCATCATGTTCGCAACAATGCCGGCAGTTCGTACAGCACAAAACAGGCATTCATACAATTTTTGATAGTTCATTTTTTCTCCCTTCTCCATGACTTATCATCTTATACTTCAGCGTTCAAAGCTATATTTTCATGATTCTGTATGCAGTTCAGTATACTATCGCTTATCGTAAAAAACAAGTCCTCGCGAATGATTGATTTACAATTCCCATCATCTGCTTATCATCGCAGAGGTGGTGGACTTCTGTCTGTTATGAATTACATACAGAAAAGAGCTGTGACTGCACAGCCCCTTTGATTATGCTTGTTATAGCTTTTCAGGATAGATGTAGGGACTACAGAATCGCAGGTCGAATATCATCTTCAACATCCAGTATATTCATAGCGTCCATTGCACTGACATTGATTCTCTGCACCAGTTTTTTAACATGTAGAAGTGTTGCCTCCACGTTCCCTTCTACCTTGCCTTCAGCTTTTAGTAATAAGCCCTGTTCAATACCTCTTTGTTCTATGAAATCACGAAAGTTACACATATCCATAACCTCCTGATCTATCTCCTTCTCCATCAGTATACCATACGTCCTTTGTAATTGTTCCTTTTATCCTCTACTGCGAGATTTTTTATAAACAAAATCTATAATAGTATATAGAGGTACCTGCTGCTTCGTTTCATACGCAGGAACGGATGCAACAAAAACAAGGCAGTCCTTACCGCCGACAAGCGGTGTTCAGCTGTAAGCTACTTAATCATTGTAAAGAATGAATGAAAGCATAAGAAAAAACGCTTCTAACAAGCGGTTGATCTACTGAAAGGCCGGAGCCTTTGCGTATGGATACCATGTGAATGGGTTGTAGTATTTATATAGTTACTCATATACCAGCCTCTCCTTTTTTGTATCTACAGTGTAGCATAAAACCTACCAAACATAAGAAAATAAAATATACATACTTGAAAAGAGCAGACGATTCTTTTTCATTAGGTGCACAGGATTTTGAAAACCGCAGACATATGATAAAAAAAGCCAGCCGCTAGGACTGACTGCTGATACGGTAACGCTTTAAGAATTCTTTGGTACGCTCCTGCCTTGGATGCTCAAACAGCTGCTGTGGAGTACCCTCCTCTGCAATCACACCCTTGTCCATAAATACGACACGGGAGCTGATATCATGAGCAAACTGCATCTCATGAGTCACGACGATCATCGTCAGACCTTCTCTGGCCAGATCCTTCATCACATCCAGAACATCGCCAACCATTTCCGGGTCCAGTGCACTCGTCGGCTCATCAAACAGCAGAACCTCCGGCTCCATGCACAGGGCACGGGCAATGGCTACACGCTGCTTCTGTCCGCCGGACAGCTGCATAGCACTCGCATTCGCAAAGGACTCCATACCGACCTTTTTCAGGAACAGCATCGCCTTTTCCTTCGCATCCGCCTTGCTTCGCTTCAATACCTTGATCTGTCCGAGCATACAGTTTTCCAGCACACTTTTATTATTAAACAGATTGAAGGACTGAAACACCATACCGACATGCGTTCGATGTTCATTGATATTGATTTCACCCTTCAGAATATCCTTGTCATGATACAGGATTTCTCCGGCATCCGGAGTTTCCAGCAGATTGATGCAGCGAAGCAGCGTGGACTTGCCGCTTCCACTGGAGCCGATAATGGTAATAACCTCACCCTTGTCACAATGAAAATCAATGTCATTCAAAACCTCCAGCGAACCAAAATGCTTTTTCAGATGCTTGATTTCTATGATGCTATTCATATACTTCACTCACCCTTTCTACCGGTACGCTCTGAGAAGACGGCCCGGATGATCTCGGCATATTCATGCGCCCCTCAACAAAGGAGAGAAGCTGGGTTGCCAGTGTCGTCAGCAGCAGATACAGAATAGCCGCTACGATAAAGGTCGGTACATACAGCATCAGACTTCCTGCAACGGAGCTGGACTGGAAATACAGTTCAATCACACCGATGACATTCAGCATGGAGCTGTCCTTGATATTGACAATAAATTCATTTCCGATCGAAGGGAAGGAATTGCGTATCGCCTGAGGTAAGATAATGCTCATCATCGTCTGTGTGGAGGTCATCCCCAGACTGCGGGCTGCCTCATTCTGCCCCTTGTCAATCGACTGGATACCGGCACGGATGATTTCTGCCATATATGCCCCTGTATTGATGGAAATAATCGTAATACCGGCAGTTACCGGTGACCAGTTCAGTACCGGACGAAGACCGTGATAGATGATCAGCGCCTGTACCATCATCGGTGTTCCACGAAAAATCCATACATACAGACCGACAAAGCCGTGCAGTATCTTTTTAATTATGCGGGAGGGCAGTGCATCGCGCTCTTCTATACGCACAGCACGGATACCTCCCAGCAGCAAACCGATCAGTAATCCGATCAGTGTACCGCACACCGCCAGAAGCAGTGTTATCTTAATCCCATACCAGAACAGCGGAATGTTGTCCTGAAAAATCCACCAGGCCTGGGCAAACATCCCATCCGGTTTTGCGGATGCTACTATCATCATGGTAATCTCCTATTCTGTTTTGTTATTCTGTTTTCGGCTGACTCTCTCTTGCTTCCTTCATCCACTGATCTCTTGTTTCCTTGGAAATTCCATCCAGTGATTTCTGTACAGCATTGAACAGCTCGGAATCACGGCTTCCCTCTTTCAGACCGACAGATACGGACGTGTCAATATCAAAGCCCTTGCCCTTTGCAAAGTGAACGATCGTTAAATCCTTATTCGCTTCCACGGCACCCTCGGCAACCGGAAGCTCTGCTGTAATGCCATCCACTTCCTTGTTCTGCAGGGAGAGGATCATTTCCGGATACGTTGCCTTTGGTGTCGCATGCTTTACACCCTTGATCTGATCGATAATCGTATCATAGTTCGTGCTCTTCTGCCCGATGATGGTCTTACCCTTGAACTGCTGGATATCATTGAATTTCGCAGCCTTGTCCCCCTTGCGTACAATCATAACCATTTCAGATTCATAGTATGGGGATGTGAAGTCAATTCCGTTTTCACGTGTTTCATCCTTTGTCATACCGGCAATAATCGCATCGATTTCACCGGATTCCAAAGCCGGCTGCAGGCCGTCCCAGGATACCTTTTTGATGACAATCTCACGATCGAGATCCTTTGCAATCTGACGTGCAACACGTACATCATAACCGTCACAGAAGCCGGCACCGCCAATGGAAACACTCGTTTTCGTCTGTTCCTTCGTCTGCCAGTTAAACGGCGCATAATTGCACTCCATACCAACCGTAAAGGTTTCCTTTCCTGTATTCTTTGAAACATTCTTGTCGTCATCACTGCTACCGCATCCAGTCAAAAGCAGTGTCATGGCAAAAGCTGCCGTTACTAATTTTTTCTTCATAAATAGTCCCTCTTTCTTTTTTTCTTTTCACATATACCGCCTGTGTATACACCATCGGTGAAATACCATGGAATAACAAAAAAGCCGTGCTATTACACGACTCTCACACATAAAGCAGAGTTGTTAATAGCTCCTCTTCTTAACGAAGGAGTGCCATGAGTATTTCCCATGACCCCAGAAGTGCATCCGCCAATGCAGCCTCTTCGGCGATGATTACCTTTCAAAGCTATCCCGGTCTGCCGACTCCAGCTTTTACTCTGACGCATCGCTGCCTCTATACGATTTTTCTGTCTTATATACTTTAGCTTAAATCCCGACATTTGTCAATGGCCCCTGAATATTTCATGAAAGTTTTTCAGTTTCTTTCATTTTCCGTCTGCGCTTCAGATATAGAATAAGAGCAAGCAGACCCAGCCCGAGGGCACCACCTGCCGTATCAATCAAAACATCCTTGAGCTGTCCGCTTCTGCCAGGGACAAACAGCTGATGAAATTCATCCGTTGCCGCATAGGCAGCCGTAGCCGCCAGTGCCAGAAGCAGCCACGGCTCCTTTTTGTATTCCCGTATCGTAAGACCAAATAAAATGGCCAGTACCGCATATTCACTCATATGTGCCGCCTTGCGTACCAGAAAGCTTGTCATATCCCGAATGATTTCATTCCTCATGATATCCAGAGAGAATACAGCATCCAGAAGGTGCACAAAGAAATCGCTCATTTCCTGAGAATCATCCGCAACCTGTGCGGAGAACCAGAAAATTACAAGCATCCAGATAATGCACAGGATGGCATAGCAGTGCTTCTTTTTCATGCATATCACCCTGTGCATCATTATAGAATAAGATCGGTAAAAATACCAGTAAATTTTTACCTCAGCATCATGTTTATGGATAGAGTCGTATCATTTCTCCTGAGCATCCGATGGTATGGTATCCACGGTTTTAAAGTCATAGCCAAGATCCTTCATATTTTTGATAAAGGTATCCATCGCTTCATAATTCCCCTTATTGCTCGGATGCAGCAGATAAATCGCCCCCTCATGGTAATGCTCCATCATCGTCTTCAATGCCTCACTGCCCGAAACATCACTTGCATAATCGTAATAGGCATGACTCCAGAAATAATTGCTGTAACCAAGGTCCTTTACCAGCTTCATCGCACGCTCACTGCTTCCGCCCTTCGGAAAACGGAAAACCTTTTTCATCGGCTGCCCGGTAACCTCCATATACGTTTTTTCTGTCTCCGTAATCTCTGCAACAAATTTATCGATGCTGGAGGCATTCGCCAGTGTTGTCATATCGTAATGATGCCAGCTGTGATTTCCGATTACATTGCCATCCTGAACAAGCTGCCGGATGAAATCTGCTTCTGTTTTAATATAATTTCTGGTCAAAAAATAGGTTGCCTGCACATCATTCTTTTTCAGGACCTCCGCAATCTGCTTGATATAGGTGATATCATTGCCGCCCTCATCAAAGGTCAAATAAATTACTTTTTCTTTTGGTCCCTGATAATAGGAATCGTATTTCTTTAACAGCTTTTCATCCTTGGCACCTGTTGTCCGCTGATGATCCTTGCTTTTATTAAACCACCATTCCTCCATGGTGTTGTCATAGCTGTCATGATCATAATACAGCTTTGTATTCGTTGGATCAGCACATACCTGAACACTGCGCTTTACACTTGTGGTATTGCCGCTGGCATCCTTTGCCGTATAGGTCAGCGTATACGTACCCTGTTTTTTCATATTTACACTGCCTTTTCGTTCCACGCTTTTGCTTACATCCCCGTCATAATTATCACTCGCCTGATAGCCCGGCTCCTGAAAGCTTCCATTTTCAAACACTCGGATAGACGAGCCGCCCTTCAAATTGATCTTCGGCGGTGTCGTATCAATGACATTGACCTTGCGCTCCACTGTTTTCTGATATTTATCAAAGGTATAGGTCAGCGTATAGGTCCCCAGCTTCTTTGTATTCAGATTCCCCTCTACCTTTACCTCATCACTGTAATCCGAAAAACGAAACCTTGCCCGGGCCCCCGGATCCTGAAAGCTGGTATTCACTTCCATCTCCATCGTCTTTGCACCGTTTAATGCCAATAGCGGCGTAAACAGTCCGCTGAAAAACAGCAGCTTTATCAGCAGGGCCGCCACCATGACCCCAATCAATCCCATAATTCCATATATAATATTCTTGCAGCGTCTGCTCACATGCATCACCTCTACACTAACGATATGATATGCAGCCGTGATTTATGCCGTATAAAGGTATTGGATAACAATACTTATAGCAGCTGTTTCTTTGACAAATCCAGTCCCATACATTTGTAAGGAAACACACATGCAATATAGGAAAGCATCTAAAACTACATCCTGTAGCTGATGAAAAATATCCGCTCCGCATACTGTATTCTGTAAATAACCATGAAATAATAAAACATATGGCAGGTGATGAGCATGAAGAAAATCCCCATTGGGTTGAAGGATTACCGCAAGCTGAAGGAAGAAAACTATTATGTCGTGGATAAGAGCCTGATGATTAAAGAATTTATGGATCGGGGCAGCGAAGTCACCTTAATCACACGGCCAAGGCGCTTTCACCGAAATATTGCCGATACCTTTGGTATCCGACAAGAGGCGCGCTAGTAACGGGAAAAACAATCAATATGAGTAGGCGCCTGCCCGCCCATGGCGTGCTGGCAGAATTTTTTGATGTCACAAAGGATTCACGGGACATTTTCAAAGACACTGCCATTATGCAAACAGAATATGCAAGGGATATCAATTCATATCCGACTATTTTTCTATCCTTCGCAGATGCAAAGGGTGATAAGGATAATATCGTCATGCAGATGAAGCTCCAACTGTTAAAGGAATATAAAAAAAATGAGCAGGTACTTGAACATATCGATCGGTTTGAAAAGCCCGGATTTGATTTAGTTATGGATGGTATGTCCCATTTACAGGATGGCTCTTTACAGGCAGTTGTAAATGCTATCAGCTTTCTGATGACAAAATGCCATCAATATTACGGAAAACGGGTAATGCTGTTCATTGATGAATAGGCGCTGCCCTCCCATGGCGTGACGGGTACAATATGGGAGGCATCGACATCTACACTGCTAGTGGGCAGAGCCTAATCCATGGTCAGTTATAAATTATCTGGATAGAAAGCAGTTAATTCCTTTCTGGGTGAATACCAGTTCAAATAAAATGATAAAAGCTGCTATGCGTGAGTGTGATAAAACCTTCAAAGAAGGATATGAAGAGCTGATCGAACGTGGGACGGTCACAGCTTTGGTTAATTATGAAGCATCGTTCTACGAAATCAAAAATACCAGCAGCCTTTTGGGATTGTTTGCGCCTCAAGCGGGCAGTGCCTGAACGCCGGTTACCTGACAACAAAAACTACGCTGGATGCGTTAGAAGGCAGATATGTGTTAAGAATACCAAACAAGGAAATAAAAAGAGAATTCCAATCACTGACAGCCTATTATTTTCATACAGACGAAAGCAGTGTAACTATGCTGCTGGAGGATCTGTTACAAGGAAATCTGGAGAAGTTCGCCTTACGCTATCAAGCCATATTGGAGGATACTGCCAGCTATTATGACCTTATGAATGAAAACTCCTATCAGGCCCATTGGCCCGCAGTGCGTACGTTACTTTTAGGTATGCTTATGCCTTTAGAAAACAGCTATAAGATCATCAGCAACCGTGAAAAGGGGCAGGGCAGATTTGATATTTGTTTAGAAAGCAGAAAGCAGGACAAACCATCCTTTCTTTTTGAATTGAAGTATACAAAGGATGATTCTGTAAATCTTAAGAAACTGGCCATGCAGGGATATGAACAGATCTTTGCTAAGCAATATGATCATGGCTCGCATCATGTGATACGAATCGGTCTTGCCCATCGCGGCAAACAGGTGGAATTATACCCAGAGAAATAATCTGTAATAACACGTAAAAACGCAGTCTGAGAGCAGGCTGCGTCTTTTACTTATATCATGAATCTCTATCATGAGGATACTTCTTTCATACTTATGTCTACAAATTTAATCACAAGCAGCTTCTTTTGTATAATGAAACATTGCAATAATCTGCTCTGCACATCGGATACCGTCAATTGCCGCTGAAACGATTCCACCGGCATATCCCGCTCCTTCTCCGCAGGGATACAGTCCGGAAACGGATAGACTCTGCAAATCCTCTTTCCCTCGTTCCAGGCGAACGGGGGAGCTGCTTCTTGTCTCCACTCCGGTCAAAACAGCATCTCCCATCGCAAAGCCCTTCAGTTTATGATCCATAGCAGTGATTGCCTCTTCCATTGCGCTTGTCACATAAGCAGGAAGCACCTCATGCAGATCACAGGGAGTTACACCCAGTGCATAGCTTGGCTGAACACTGCCCATCGCTGTGCTTGCACGATGCTTCAGAAAATCTTCAACCCGCTGTGCAGGTGCACGATATGCTCCACCGCCAAGTACAAACGCTTTCTTTTCCAATGCCTCCTGATAGGCGATTCCATCCAGTGCATGCTCCCCATAATCCTCCGGACGTATCTGTACAAGCAGCGCACTGTTGGCATTTTCCCGGTCACGGGCATGTTCACTCATTCCATTGACGACCACACCGCCTTCCATGGAAGTGGATGGAACGACGCTTCCCCCCGGACACATGCAGAAGGTATAGACGCCACGGCCGTTGGATGCGGTATGTGTTAATCTGTATTCTGCCGCAGAAAGCCGCGGATGTCCGCAAAGCGTCTTATACTGCGCTTCGTTGATCAGCGTCTGTGGATGCTCAATTCTGGCACCGATTGCAAACGCCTTGGGATGCATGGTCACACCGCGCGCATGCAGCAGCCGGTAGGTATCCCGGGCGCTGTGTCCAATGGATAAAATTAACTGATCCACCGGTATTTCCTCATCGTTGACAACAATCCCGCGCAGCTCCCCCTGTTCAATTATCAAATCCTGCAGGCAGCTGGAAAAGTGCACCTCTCCACCCAGCGCTATGATTTCCTCGCGCAGGCGCTTCACAATGTCACGCAGCAGATCTGTTCCGATATGCGGATGTGCCGTATACAGTATATCCTGTGGCGCACCAAAGCGGACAAGCTCCTCCAGAACCTTATGTACACGCAGATCCTTGGAGCGGGTAGTCAGCTTTCCATCGGAAAACGTACCGGCTCCCCCCTCACCAAACTGCACATTGCTCTGCGGGTCCAGCTTACCGTTTTGCCAGAAATCCTCTACCCTCCTGACTCGATCCTCCACACACTGTCCGCGTTCAATAACAAGCGGACAGTAGCCCATCTGTGCCAGCAGCAGTGCCGCAAACATACCGGCAGGACCAAAGCCGACAACTACGGGACGATGCGTTAAGCCGATGACACCCTTTTTCGGATATGCATAACGGTACTCCTGCACGCGACTGACATCCTTAAAGTGCTTTCTAAGCACCTGCTCCTCATGCTTTACTCTGCAATCAATGCAATATGTAAAATGCACATCCTTCGCCCTGCGAGCATCCAGACTCTCCCGATAGATTCTCCATGACAGCAGGTCTTCACTGGAGATATGGAGTTTGTTTATAATTTTAACCGGCAGCTGATCCAGTGATTCTGAAAGTGTCAGCTTGATTTGGTGTATACGCAGCATGATATTCCTCCTATTCAGGCATAAAGATGCTTTAAAAACTTAACTTTTCTGGAACATATAATTATAAAGCAGGACATAATGAGCGTCAGCAGCATAACCAGTCCGTAAACAGCCAGAGAATTCATCAGCGGCCATACCCGAAGCAGCAGATTAACAAACATAATATGCATGACATAAATCAGCAGTGATAAAACACGCAGTGTCTTGTATACCTTGCTTTTCGGCAGATGAATACGAAGCAATCCCAGAAACAGAAAGAACATACATGGCAGCAGCATGGCATACATACTTGTCAAATCATGCATGAAGCCGTTATCTTTCAGTGCGAAGCATTCCGCAAACAGCAGTCCGGCGCTGAGCAGGAATCCCAGCAGTACCTGCCAGTTTTTCAGGTACAGTGTCCGCTGTGCAAACAGGGCCCCCATAGCGATAAACATCACGCCGAAGAACAGGCCGTTGCGTGTTGTGGAAAATACCTGCAGATATGCCTGATATACGCTTTGTATCCCCGGAATCTGCATCAGATAACCACCGTAAACATTACCAGCCATGCCGGTCAGATACAGGAGAAATCCAAAAAGAATCGTTTTGCCAAGACCCAGCTTAAAAAGGCAGATGTAAACAACAGGCACTGCAACCAGCAGCGCAGGCAGAAACCAGAGGTGGTAAAAGCTTCCGGTAAAAAAGAAATCACGAACGTACAGCAGCACACTGTTTACGGTAATACCATCCTGCCCCTTCAACAGCAGATAGGTAAAGGGCAGATACAGAATGGTCCAGATGATATAGATTTTACAGAGCCTCCACAGATAGTGCTTCAGCTTTGCTTTGTTTTCGTAATCATTGTATTCGCGTTTGAAATCCAGCTTACGGAAAAACAGAAAGCCGCTCGCCACAAAGAAGAACGGTACCGCCAGTCTGGCCAGAATCTGTACAAGGATAAAGTTGCCGGTGGCATCCACATCCAGCAGCGGCCCGGTGTGAATGCAGACCACCAGAAATGCACTGATGAATTTAGCAACATCCAGCGCGTAGTAAGTTTTTCGTTCCACGTTAATCATCCATCCCTTCTCTTGAAAAATAGCCACACCTGCTGTGGCTATTTGTATATTCTCGGTACCCGCTGTGAAATCCAGCAGAGTGTTTCATTGTTTATGGTATGTGCAAGTCTGCTGAGTTCATCAACGGAAAGAACCTCATCACCGTCACACCCGATCAGAGTAGCGACATCGCCTTCACTCACACCATCAAGTCCGGTGATATCCACCATCATCTGATCCATACAGATATTGCCGATAATGGGAACACGCCTGCCATGCAGCAGCACACAGGCTCCCTGATTGGATACACTGCGCGGAAAACCATCCGCATATCCGACAGCCAGTGTTGCCACCCTCGTACAGACTTCCGCCTTGAAATGACGGCCGTAGCTGACCGTAACACCGGGCTGAATATCCTTTACCAGGGAAACATTTGCCTTCCATTCCATGATGGGCTGAAACTGCGGTGCCGTGCGAATTGCCAGTGCATCATCGCTGGTAACTCCCATCCATAATAGACCCGGACGTACATAATCATAATGCAGGTTCGGATAATTTAAAATTCCATAGCTGTTCTGCAGATGCGTTGTACCGGGGTCAATCCCTTCTGCACGCAAATCCGCCAGAACACGTTCAAACAACGCAATCTGGTGATTGGTGAAGGCACAATTTTCCTCATCCAGACAGTCACTGACACTGAAGTGGGAGAAAATACCGCAGACATCCAGATGCTCCAGACGGTACAGCGCTTTGATATCCTCGATATGATATGCATGATCCTGTGCGATAATACCGATTCTGGACATACCGGTATCCACCTTGGCATGTGCTTTGACAACAACATTCTGCTCTTTAGCATATGCGTTCAGCTTTTCTGCATACTCCTTTGATACCAGCGTTTGGATCAGGGAAGCCTCGTTCAAATAATGAAAATGAACAGGCGGCGTATACCCCAGCACCAGAATCGGACTTTGGATGCCGTTTTCACGCAGTCGAACGCCTTCGTCAACACTGCTTACTCCAAAAAAGTCAATCCCCTGCTGTTCCATCATTCGGGAGCATTCCACATCGCCGTGCCCATAGCCGTTCGCTTTGACGATTGCCATAATCTTGCTTGTAGAGGGAATCAGCTTCTGTACTTCCTTTATGTTATGTGAGATCCTGGTCAGATCAATTTCCAGCCAGGAACGCGTATTGCTCTTCAGCACATTTTCCACCTTCTTCATTCTTCCATTGCCAGTGCAACAAGCTTGTCAATCAGTTCCGGAAACGGAATACCGGCCTCCTTCATCATAGTCGGATAACGGGAGGTGTCGGTAAAGCCAGGAATGGTATTGACTTCATTCAATATGATGGTATCCTCCGGTGTCACAAACATATCAACACGGGTCATTCCCTTGCAGTTCATGGCACGATATGCCTTTTTTGCGATTTCTCTTGCTTCCTCAAACAGCTTCGGACTGATTCGTGCCGGACAGTAGATATGGGAATCCACCATCTCATATTTCCCCTCATAATCGAAGAAAGGCGCAGCTGTTTCGATTTCATCCACACTGCCCGCAAAAAGCTCCTTGTTTCCCATCACAGCTACTCCGATTTCAAAGCCCTCAATGGTTGTTTCCAAAATAACCTTGCCCTTGCCGTCATGATAGAAGGCATCCTTCATCGCTTCCTCAAAGCCGTCAAAGGACTCCATCCTGTGAATTCCAAAGCTGCTTCCGGCATTGGCCGGCTTGATGAAAATCGGAAGTCCCAGCGTTTCCTTCGCATGTTCGTATACTTTGCGATAATCCAAATCATCAGCCTCATATACACATACAAACGGGGCACACGAAATACCGGCATGCTCCATGACGATATGTGCCATTTCCTTATCCATACAGATCGCACTGCTCATGTGCCCGCAGCCGACGTATGGGATGCCACTCAGCTCAAACAAGCCCTGAATCGTTCCGTCCTCTCCGTTTTTTCCATGCAGAATCGGGAAGATGCAATCCACCTCAATGCGTGTAAAGGTTCCATCCGCATGCAGCTTCAAAAAGCCCCTGCAGCCTTCACTGCTGGACAATACACACGGTGTACAGTGCGCCTCACACAGCCAGGTATCATGCTCGATACCATCCACATCACCATCATATGCATACCATTTCCCATCCTTGCTGATTCCGATGAAAATAAGCTCATAGTGCTCTTTATTGATTTTGTGAATCAGACTTCCCGCAGAATGCAGGGAAACCGGGTATTCACTTGACTTTCCTCCGAATATAATCGCTAATTTTATCTTTTCCATATATATGTACTCCTTACTGTTGTTCCTTTACCAGCTCATCCACCACTTCATCCAGCTTCATTCCGCGGCTTCCCTTCACCAGCAGCATGCATTCCTTATGCATATAGGGTCTCAGGTAGTTCAAAAGCTCTTCCTTATCTGTAAAATGACGCACCAGTGTATGCTCCATATTATCTCTTGCCCCCTGTGCAATATAACATGCCATGTCTCCGATTGTGAGAACCTCCTGCAAATGATAGCTGCTGATATCCTTACCCAGTGTGTAATGAATCATATCACTCGTTTCTCCAAGCTCCAGCATATCGCCCAGCACCGCCAGTTTATAGGGTATGTCAAATTCCTCCATGGTATCCACCGCAGCCAAGGCACTCTGCGGATTGGATTTATAGGAATCATTCAAAATCAGACACTGATTCACCCTGACAAGCTCATTGCGCAGTCCGGTCTTCTCCACGCTTGCAAAGCCCTGCGCTATTTCTTCCTCATCCAGCCCAAGTGCCCTTGCAGCGATCCATGCCGCTGTGGCATTCATCGCCTGATGCTTTCCAATCATGTCCAGGTGGTACACCTGATCTTTGATGGAAAAACACAGACCGTCTGGCAGCTGATGCACCTGATGCACGACTACATCATTTTGCTCATCCTTACCAAACGTACGGATTTTAATGCAGCCCGGTATCTGCTTTTCAATGGCGGCATTGCGCAGAAGCTGCTGATCTCCATTATAAATCAGCAATCCATGCTCCCCAAGCCCCTCTGTAATCTCCATCTTCGCTCTGGCTATATTCTCCATGGTTCCAAGGTTTTCCAGATGTGCAGTACCGACATTGGAAATAATAGCGATATCCGGACGCACGATCTGTGTCAGAAAGGAAAGCTCCTGCAGATTCTCCATTCCCATTTCCACAACCGCAGCCTCACAGTTTTCCGACAAAGAAAGAAGTGTTAACGGTACACCGATTTCATTATTGTAGTTTCCAAGTGTTTTCTGCGTAATAAAATGCTTTGCAAGTACGGAGGCAAGGATATCCTTCGTACTCGTTTTTCCATTGCTGCCGGTAACTCCGACAACCTTCATATTCAGCTGATCACGATAAGCCTTAGCCAGCTGCTGCAAAGCTGCTGTTGTATCATCTACTAGAATGACGACAATCTCCTTGGGAGGATTCGCTTCCCTTCGTTCCCACAAGACAGCCCTCGCACCGTTATAAATGGCCTGCTGCACATAGGCATGCCCGTTGTTGTTCGCTCCATGAATCGGTATATACAGGTTTCCCTCTACCACCTTTCTGGAGTCAATGCAGACACCCTGTATTTTTTCCTCAATATCTGCATTTTCTATGTAATCCGCATCCAGCATGCGGATAATAGCGTCTATCGATCGGATAATCATATGGTTCATCCCTTCTGTTTCCTATTTTCCTAAGCGCTTCTGTTCTCATGAAACGAAATAGGACTATATACACGCTAAATATTATATCATAAGCATCAGAAGTTGAAGCAAAGAATTTCGTAAAATTCATCAGCTTACGTAAATCGTAAGAATGTAAGCCTTTAACGAACTACACGGCAAAAAAACCACCGGAGTCAACACTGCAGCACCGTGGCTTATGAAACAGGGTATTGTGAGAATGGAATCACCCTGCACGCTTTTTTATACCGGCATCCACCCTGTAAGATGCACAGCTGCCTAGCGCTTCATGATCGGAGAATAGATTTCAGTGATATTCTCTTCCATATCTGCCACCTCATCCGGATGCGTGATGTAGACATCATACGGCGGAAGCCGATAGATATAGCCTTCCGTTTCCATCCATTCCTGATGCCTTGCATAGACGGAAGGAATCTGGTGATAGCTTCCTCTGCATACGGTGCGGATACACAGCCCCGGTGAGAAATCACGCGTACCCGTAACCCGCTCCTTTACCGGAATTGCAAATTCCATATCGAAGCCTTCATCCTGATACTCCTTGCTGTGATATATGGAAAGCGGCGCCTTGCAGATGGTCAGCCGTCCTTTGCGAATTTTTTCAAACAGTGGCTCATAAAAAGAAATAAAGCCCTTTGCACAGTCCTCCATATTTACCATGCGCCGTGTCGATAAAAGAAACATCTCCGGTACCTCGACCAGCTGTATATCTATATCATCCAGATATGACATGATCATCTCTTCTTTCTGCACTGTCGCTACATCCGCTTCCAGCTCATGAAGAGTCTGCTGCATCCAGAGTATCTGCTCCTGCAATATTTTGCGATGGGAAAGCAGGGCATTTTGCAATAGCTTTGATTCTCCCTGCTCCTCCCATTTCAGCAGTGTACGGATTTCATCCAGTGAAAAGCCGTATGTCTTCATACGGTTGATAAACAGCATATTCTTCAGCTGTTCGATGGCATAATAGCGGTATCCGCTTTCTGCCTTGATACAAATCGGATTCAAAAGATCAATCGTTTCATAGTATCGCAGCGTTTTGGTGGAAACCTTGCATATTTTGGAAAACTCACCGATTGTCAGCATATTTATTCCTCCTGTTAACCTTTATATTAAACCCTTACCCCGGGGACAAGTCAACCCGCAAAATACGTGCTCACTGAATGGATGAGATGCAGATCTGCCATGCGGATGCACAGATAAGACGCGATTACGTTGTGTTCCCCAAGCCTGCAATCATCGTTATCGTCTGCTGTATGAAAAAGGAAAGCCGGTTATCCTATAGACAGCGACAGCTTTCCTTTTCTACTGGTAAAATAGAATTATATGCTTGATATCAGATTCACCTAACCGGTAGGTCAAAATAACGCATATCTTATCTTACAGCTCCTCCAGATAAGCCTTTAAAAGTGTAAAGGTCGCATCGAAGGATGCCAGATCCAGCGCTTCCTGCGGTGTATGAATATCCTGCATCTTCGGTCCCATGGTAACGATATCCATATCCTCATCCATGGCTTTGAAAACACCGCATTCCAGACCACCATGCACAGCCACCAGCTGCAGCTCTTTTCCCAGCACCTTTTGACATACTGCTTTCAGACATTCACGCATAGGAGAATCCGCACGATAGCTCCATGCCGGATATCTTGCCTCATGCTCGCTGTGAAAGCCGAATACCTCCGCAAGCGCATCCATCTCCATCGCCAGTGTATCCACATAGGATTCCATAGCTCCGCGTAAGGAAGCGTTGATGATGATTGCCTCCTCTTGCGTTGTCACAACACCGATGTTGCTGGACGCTGTACTCAGTCCTTCAATGCTCATGGAATGATGACGCAGACCGTTTGGCAGTGTCATCAAAAGCGTGATCACCTCTTCACTGTCTTCAATGCATAAGACACCGTCACACGCCACTTCCTTTACAGCGACGTCAACACCGGCATCACTGAACTCCAGCTCCTTAGCAAAGATGGTTTTCATTTCCTGTACACAGGCCGCAACTGTTTCCAAATCCGCCTGACACACAAATGCCGCAGATGCTTCCCGAGGAATCGCATTGTCCTTGATTCCACCCTGTATCCAGCTCAGCTGTACACCATACCGACGGTTCAGCGTGAACAAGACCCGTGCCAGCAGCTTATTCGCATTCCCATGCTCCTTGTCGATTTCTCCGCCGGAATGTCCGCCGTGAAGTCCGAACACATCAATCTGATAGCCATTTCCATCATGCGGCACAAGAATGCGTTCCTTTTGCATAATGACATTCACACCCCCTGCACTTGTTGTGCAGGTGGCATTTTCTCCGCCATCATCCAGATTGATCATTCGCTTTGCCTGAAAATATTCCTTTTTCAGTGCCATGGCACCAAAGAGTCCCACCTCTTCCTGTACTGTAAACACGCATTCCAGAGGCGGGTGCTTCGCATCCGGATCGCTGAGCAGAGCCAGCATATAGGCAACACCGACGCCGTCATCTGCGCCAAGTGTTGTTCCCCTTGCCTTTAGAAAGCCGTCTTCAATATACAGCTTCAGTGCATCCTTTTCAAAATCAAAATCCGTATCCTTGTTCTTTTCGCATACCATATCCGTATGTGCCTGTAACAGCACAGGGGCATGATCCTCATAGCCGGCTGAAGCATCTTTATAGATGATGACATTATACAGTTCATCCTGTATCCATTTCAGTCCGTGTTCCTTTGCAAACGCCACCAGATACGCACTGTATGCCTGCTCATGATAAGAGCCGTGCGGAATTGCCGTCATTTCTTCAAAATACTTCTGATGAGCCTTTTCATGATTCAAAATATGTTCCATAGATTACCTCCGTATGTTCCCTGCTATTGTACCACATTTCATGAAGAAAACTCTATTTCACACCCTAAAAAGCCCTGATTTTTAAAACGGCACGGAGCTGCTGAAACTGGAGCTACTGATAGATCCATACGCCAAGCAGACCGGACAGCAGCATCAATGCAATCGGATTGATTTTCCATTTTCTGCTGATCCATAGCACGATGGCAAAAATAGCGACTGCCGCAGGCTGCAAAGAGGTCAGCTTCAAATCCCCGTTTTTGAAAAACGCAATTGCAAGCAGAATCAGTGCGGCGGACATGATCAGCCCCAGCGAGGCTGCCTTCAGGCCCTTCAGTATTTCCATGAAAAAGACGGAGGAGGAAAACCGCTGAAAGATATGATAGAGCACATAGGAAATAAGCACGCCCATACAAATGCAGCCAATGGTGGCTGCCAGTGCTCCGCTGACACCGGCTACCCGCATACCGACAAAGGTCGAGGTATTGACAGCCAGAGGCCCCGGCGTCATTTGCGAAATGGTTATGATATCCGTAAATTCCCGCATGCTCAGCCAGTGATTGGACAGCACCACCTGATCACGAATCATCGGGATGATGGCATAACCGCCACCAATGCTGAACAATCCGATACGGAAAAATGCAAAGAACAGCTGCAGCAGCTTCATATTCGCACACTCCTTCTCTTACAGTAAACACGCACCACACAAAGCAGCGCACTGGCGATGATAAGGATCGCCACGTTGATCTGAAAAAAATAATTCAGCATGCAGACAAGCGGTGTCATGAGTGTAAAAAAGAATTCCTTTTCCTTACAAATCAGTGCGTACATATCCACAATCAAATCCACGATCAGCGCTGCCACACCAGCCTCCATTCCATGCAGAACAGCCTGTACGACCGTATTGTTTTGAATAACGGCATATAGCCTTGAAACTACCGCCAGAATCACTAACGGCGGTAAAATCGCAGCGATACAGCTGATGATCATTCCACTTACCCCTTTGACACGATAGCCTGCCAGGGCACTCATGTTAATTGCAATCGCACCTGGTGAGGATTGTGCAATCGCCGCAATCTTCATGAGCTCACCCTCGTCAAAATAGGCTTTTTTCTCCACATAATATTTTCGTATCATCGGTATCACCACATAGCCTCCGCCAAAGGTAAAGGTGCTGATAAATACATTGATACCAAACAGCCAGACAATATCTTTATAGCTTTTCATTTTTATCACCATGTTTATGATAGCATTTGACACCGGATACATAAAATTATATTATTTTATAAGATAGATAACCAAATGGTTATGGAGGTGAACATGGATATACGCAGATTTCGAATTTTTCAGGCAGTGGCTCAGGAAAAAAGCTTCACAAAAGCAGCACAGAAGCTGTATATGACGCAGCCTGCCGTATCCAAAGCAATTCATGAGCTGGAGGAAGAACTGCAGTTTCCTTTATTTGAACGGTTTCCAAAGAAGACGATTATGACGCCGGTTGGTGAACAGTTTCTCCAGCAGGTACAGCAGCTGCTGCAGCTATATGACAGCATGAAACAGGATGCTGCTTCGTTACAGGAAGCCTCCATATTACAAATCGGCTCCAGTATAACGATTGCCAATGAGCTGCTTTGTCCGCTGATGAAGCAGTTGCAGCAGGCTTACCCAAAGCTGCAAATCCGTGTCACCGTAGCAAGTACCTCAGCGATTCTGGAACAGCTGCAGCAGCATGCGATTGATATTGCGTTTCTGGAGGGTGTCATACAGCAGGATTCTCTAATTGTCCAGCCGCTTTCCTTCTACCAGCTCAAGGCAGTCTGCAGTCCGGATTTTCTTGTCCATCATATGGTAGACAAGCTGAATACCCTGGCAGAGCTTCCTCTTCTCTTACGGGAAAAAGGAAGCGCAATCCGTGAAACCTTTGACAGCTTTATGCTATTGCACGATCTATGTCCGCAAGCCGCTTGGACATCGACCAATTCCACAGTTTTAATGAAGGGGGCACAGGAGGGCTTTGGAATCGCCATATTGCCGGAGCGAATGGTAAGAAAAAAACTGAAGCAGGGAGAATTATGTGAAATCCAATTGCCGCAGCTAAAGCTTATGAATGTCAATCATATTGTCTATAAGAAGCATAAGCATCTCAATGCCCCTATGCGTGAGCTGTTGAAGCTGGCAGAAAAACAGGAAGCTTATATGTAAATTTTACAATATAATACCTGATTGTCATTTAGTCGTGCTTCCTTTCATCAATGTTGACTTTCATTTTCGTGAACTTCCGCCAGCTATAGAGCAAGCGGCTTCTAATGAAAGCTTGCACATTCATCAAAACGTTTTGTTCGTGTTCAGATACACGTAACTGGTACGTTCACCGTACCTCTACTCCATCGCTCTCGCTTTGGCATACATGGATATACTTTTCGTATGATATTACTTGCTCCATTGATATCGGCATTCATGAGAATGCCGTTTTTGCTTCTGTATAATCCTCGCTTGATTCTTTTCCCTGTGAAGGTATGCGCTACATCGTTTCCATAGACTGGTATCTGATCCTCGTCAATGGAACTAGCCTTCGATTGTATTGCTTCTTCACAGACCACGACTCTGATTCCTGCCGCTTCTCCTTTGTATTTGATCATTTCGATCAGCGTACGAAACGGTATCTGCACAAATGTCTGATTGTTCTTCTTCCCCATATGGATACGCTTCTTCCAACCCGCATGATTTCCTACGACGATAACTTCGATTCCTTCCTCCACACATAGATCTATTATTTTTCTTGATGCTTTGTGCAGGATATCCTTTACACGTCGATTTCGCTTTTCGCTGATACGTTTCATTCGTTTTGTTTGATGGATCCCTTTGCTATCCTTCTTTCCAGTTCTTAGCAGTGAGCGATAATGTGCGATCTGTTTGTTATAGAATTGATTGACTGCTTTTATTTCATTTCCTTTTATCAGCACAGGGTGGTGTCCACTCGTAAATGCAATCGCCATCAGATTATCAACACCAATATCAATGCCGGCTACTCTGGTTGCCTCATGGATTGTAATCGTCGGTTCCTTGATTTCTATCTCGCATACGATTTCAAGATTGATAGTATCTCCATTGGGAATCAGACGTACTTCCTTCAGCTTCTGTTCATGCAGATCCATCTTACCAAGATCATATCGATCACGTACACACCCTGCCTGCAGCACTGCCTTAGGAAACTTTACATACCAACCATGTTTGTCTTTTCTCAGTTTGCATATCTGATTGGTAAAGATCAAGGGTTTATAACCGTCTTTGTCTGCATATCGAGGGATATGGGGGATTGCTTCATATTTGTCTGGATGTGCTTTGTAATCAGCTAAAGCAGCAAAAAAGCTTTTCCAGTCACGATACAGCATATGCAAAACATTCTGATTTGCCTGCGCAGGAAGAGCACGGTAATCGATCTGGTCACGCAATTTAAAAAAACCATCCAGATGCTGCATGGAAACAAAGCGATGATCATGATCAATGATGTGGATTGGTGTGCTATGATGCTTTTGACGTATGACATTCAATTCATCAACGACACCATTGAGTTCTTCCAGGACCTGTAACTCATGTGGAAAGCGATCCTCATTTGATTTGATGGAAGCACTGTACGCATTTCTTACATGGAACGAAGCAATGTTGTACAGATTTTTAGCACGATGTGTAAGAGCAGAAAAGCCGGGGGTTTTGCGGGTGATTAGCAGATAGGATACTAGAATATGTACGATATGATTTCATATTGGAAACCCTCCTTTTGTTGGCATCATTATACCACGAACGCAAGAGAAATTTAAGGAAAGATTCGTGAAAAACAGAAAGAAAACAAGGATGAAAAGAAAGATGGCTGCATTCATCACCCACCTGCTCATCGACCACTGAGGTGGGGGTATTCTGCCTGCTTTTTAGATAAAATAAAAGCTCGATTATTTAGAAGCCTCTATATCAAAAGCAAAAGGACTGCATAATCAGTCCCTTTGTACGTACATTCTTGCCTGTTTCCCACAATGCGCCAGTCCTATTTTTATCACCTTCTGCATAGGATAGCCATATTGCTTTTCTGTAATCTGGATACATGCCTGATGTGCTAAATCCTGTAAATCTTTGCTTACATCCTTCGTATATTTTAATTCAATGATGATGGATGGATCTTCTGCATTCCTGTTTTTTAAACAGATATCGAATCTTCCCTCACCCTGTTCCCGATTACTGATAATCTCATAACGGTTATCTAAACGTATGAGCATTCCCAGTAACAGCGTTTGATATGAATTTTCATTGATTAAATCAAAATAGCTCAATGTTTTCATCAGTATTTTCTGATAACCGTCTAAAAATGCATCCCAATTCTGTTGAAGGAATTTATCTAGTAAAATATCCAGACTATTCTTGTCTATATGAAGATAATGTGCTGTAAGCGAACTAAATTCACTTACAATTTCTTTGTTTGGTATCCTTAGAATATATTTCCCCAATAATGGATCAACAACTTTTTCCACTGTTAAATAACCGGCATTCAGGCACTGCCCGCCTGAGGCGCAAATAATCCCCACAGACTGCTTGTTTCTCTGATTTCAAAAAAGGAAGTTTCAAAATTAACGAGAGTATTCACAGTTTCTGTTCTTATCAGCTCTTCATATCCATCTTTGAAAGATGCCTCGCAGTCCTGCATCGCTGATTTTATCATTTTGTTTGAACTGGTATTCCCCCAGTAAGGGATAAGCTCCCCACGATTGACATAGTTGATAATCGACCAGGGATTGGGCTCTGCCCACTAGCAGTGTAAATATCAATTCCTCCCATATTGTAGCCATCACGCCATGGGTGGGCAGCGCCTACATCTGTCGCACTGCATCGTCATATACAAAACCATAGGCTTCCAGCAGTTCCTTAACCTCTTGTTTCGTAAAACCAAAATATTCAGCATATTCTCGATCCTTAACGGTACATACAAGCGGATTATTCAAATCAGAAAAGATGTTTTCTTTTGCAACCCGCTGAATACCTATGAGCATGGCATACTGCAAATCATTGCTTGTTTTCAATGAAGTGTGCAGCATGGATGCAAGTCCACCACGTAATTCATCATAAAAACCAAGAGCATGCGCTTCGATAAACGGTGTATCACGCCATGGGCGGGCAGCGCCTACTCATCGATAAACAGCATAACCTTTTTTCCATAATACTGATGGCACTTTAACATCAGAAAGCTAATGGCATTTGTTAATTTATCTAAACTGACATTTTCCTCCTCCATCAGTCCTGTGGATATCCGCTCAAGCTTTACCCTCTCAAATGTCCTTAATTCCTCATAGACATGTGCATACGTGTCATATGCCGTCATTAGCTGGCTTTTGATCTGATAAATAATGTTCTCCTTTGAACCTTTCGCATCCGCAAATGTTAGAAAAATCGTAGGATACCTATTTATATCATCCGCTGTAGATGTATGCATGACAGCAGTATCTTTGAATATCTCTCTGGAGTCTTTCGTAATATCAAAAAACTCCGCAAGCACGCCATGGGCGGGCAGCGCCTACTCATATTGATTGTTTTCCCCGCTACTAGCGCGCCTTTTGTCGGATACCAAAGGTATCGGCAATATTTCGGGTGAAAGCGCCTAGGTCTTGTGATTAACGTAACCTCACTGCCCCGATCCATATATTCCTTTGTCATAAGGCTTTTATCTACAACATAATAGTTTTCATCCTTCAGCTTTTTTATAATCCTTCAGCCCGATTGGAATCCTCTTCATAACATCACCTGCCATTTTCTTTATTATACCATAGAAATATCAAATCCAGTCCTTCACAGCATGAAAACATAAGGAATCACAGAAATCATCCATTGATAGGACATCAAG
The DNA here is from genome assembly GCA_012317185.1 of [Clostridium] innocuum. Classification (NCBI taxonomy): domain Bacteria; kingdom Bacillati; phylum Bacillota; class Clostridia; order Eubacteriales; family Clostridiaceae; genus Clostridium; species [Clostridium] innocuum. The sequence goes on from CP048838.1 coordinate 2,959,128, forward strand.
CTTACAAAATAAAAAATATCAATAGCGTATCCTCTACATCTATTGATATTTTTATTCATAATCATCTTTTGTATAGAACTTATTTTGTGACAAACAATTTATCATTTAAAACATGTAGGAAATAGAATCTCTTTTTATCCAGCATATCTAAAAATCGCCACTGCAATTCTTAAAAATGCAGTACAGATAACACAACCATCACGGCGACGACCATAAGTATCAGAATGCGATAGATTGCTTTTTTCATGAATTCCACCTCTATTTCGCTATTTTCACTTTAGTCCAGTAATCAGAAATCAGCTTCTTCGTCTTTTCATTATATTCAAAGATCTCGTCCTTCGGATACCCGACACGCGGCATATACGCATTGTTTCCATAAAATTCGCCATCCTTGCCGCTCAGCTCATCCAATACCTCGCCATTGCTTGAAGCATAGCCGACAAACAATGAATTTTTCATACTCTGCTCATATTCCAGAACGAAGTTGATATATTCATTTGCCAGCTTCGGATTTTTGGCATCCTTTGGAATTACCATGGCATCACTCCACAGATTGGTTCCTTCTTTCGGCATGAAATATTCCATATCCTCATTCTCTGACAGTATGAAGGCTGCATCTCCGCTGTATACCAGGGCCAAATCCTTATTGCCGTTGATCATCGCATCGATGACCTCATCTGTCACGATTTCCGGATCCATCGTGGATACGGCTTTCACCAGCCACTCATAGGCCGCATGCAGCTCCTTTTCGCTGGAGGTATTCATGGAATAGCCCAGTGCTTTAAGAGCCATCATGAAGCTGTCGCGTTCCGAATCATACAGATACAGTTTTCCCTTGTATTTTGTATCCTGGAAAATATTGAAGCCCTCTTTTTCCAGATCGGCTTTTGCCACGTTGTTTTTATTATAGACAATACCGACCGTACCCCAGAAATACGGTGCAGAATACGTGTTATCAGGGTCATAGGACAGTCCCTTGACACCGTCTGCCAGCACTGCCAGATTCGTAACAACGCCTTTATCCAGCGGCTGCAGCTTTTCTTCCTTGATCAGACGCTCAATCATATAATCACTCGGTACGAGAACATCATAGCTTTCGCCCCCCTGCAGCTTGGTATACATCAGCTCATTGGAATCAAAGGTATCGTAAATCACCTTTACCCCATACTGCTTTTCAAAAGCCGCATTGACATCCGGATCCATATATTCTCCCCAGTTGTACACCTTCAGCGTATCGCTGCCATATTTCGCAATGGCATCCTCTGTCGAGGTGCTGCCGACACCGCCCTTTAAAGCGAATAAAAGTCCTCCAATCACCAGTACAAAGCACATACCGACAATGCCGCTGACCTTATAGGAAATCGGCTTATTGTTGCGGGCTGCCTTCTCACGCACCAAAGGAACAATGTTCACAATGAGCAGCGTAATGGTAATCATAATGACAATCAGCGTGGATAAGGAGTTGATGCTCGGATTGATCCGCTTACTCATCGTCCAAACCAGTGTGGAAATATTTTTCACTCCGTTGCCGGTCACAAAATATGAGATAATGAAATCATCAAAGGACATCGTAAAGGCAATGAGCGCACCGGATACCACTCCCGGCATGATCTGTGGAACAATGACCTTCCACATTGCCTGCGTCGGTCTTGCGCCCAGATCCATAGCCGCCTCTGCCAGGTTGGGATCCAGCCCGCGAAGCTTCGGCATGACACTTAAGATCACATACGGCGTACAAAATGCGATATGTGCCAGCAGCATGGTCAAAAAGCCCTTTTCCATATGCAGGGACACATAAAACAGCATCAGTCCCACCGCAGTAACGATTTCCGGATTCATGATAGGAAGATCGTTGATCTGCTGTACAACCTCCCGCACGATACGGCGCGATTTGCTCAGCCCGATGGCGGTAATCGTTCCGACAATCGTGGATACAAACGTCGCCACCACCGCGGTAACCAGTGTATAATAGATGGCCTCCATCATATTGCGGTCATTGAACATCTTGTGATACCACTGCAGGGAGAAGCCGTCAAAGCTTGTCAGGGAGCGGCTGCCGTTGAAGGAAAAAATCAACATATATAATATTGGAAAGTAGAAGAACACCATCACACAGCCGAGGATGAGTCTTCTGGAAAGCTTGCTGTTTTTCATTGCACATTCCCTCCCCGTTTTGCACGGACGCTGTCATCTCCCTTATCCAGACGCCGTGTTACATACATACTGATCATGATAATCACTGCCATGATCATGGAAATGGCACTTCCGAAATTCCACTCACCTACCGTAATAAACTGATTTTCAATGACATTTCCAATCATCATGTAGCCGCCGCCACCCATCAGCTTGGGAATGACAAAGCTGGACACTGATGGCAGAAACACAAGCGTAATCCCGGATATCACACCGGGCAGTGATAAGGGAAACGTAATCTTACGAAACCGTTCCACGCGGTTTGCGCCAAGATCATTTGCCGCATCCAGCAGCGAGCGGTCCATTTTCGCCAGCGAGGATTCAATCTGCAGAATCATAAACGGTATAAAGTTGTACACCATCCCAAGCACCACGGCACCATCCGTATACAGCAGCTTCGCAGGCTCCATACCGAAGTAGGTCAGAATGTGATTGATCAGCCCGTTATCTGCCAGAATACCAATCCATGCGTATGTACGCACCAGCATGTTGATCCACATCGGCAATGTAACAAGCAGAATCAGAAGATTGCGCTTGCTGGACTGGGATATTGCATATGCTACCGGATACCCGATCAGCACACACAATACCGTTGTCATTAAGGCAATCCTGAGGGAAAGCCACAGCGTTTTTAAGAAATCAGGGTCTGTAAAGAATTTTTTGAAATGCTCCAGTGTAAACTGCAGCGTTGCCACATCATTTCCCTGCTTCGTAAAGGCATATACGATAATCAGAAGCATGGGAATAACGATCATGGCAGTAATCCATATGATATACGGATATGTTAATCGCTTAAAGGTCTTCATATCAGTATCCCATCTTGCTCATGACATGGATATCCTCCGGATAGAAGCTCAGACCCACTTCGGCTCCTTCCTCGGCGATATCCGTTGTATGAACCTTAAATTCCCTACCCTGTGTGGAGAAGGTTACCTGATAGGTTCCCGCAGTAATGTTATCCGGATCAAAATCATAATCCACATCGGAAATTTCCACATCGCTTTCATCACTCAGCTTCCAGCTCTGTGCATTTGCCCAGGTTTTCAAATCGGTATCAATGGCTGCACTCTCCTTCAGCTCGTCCACGGTTTTAAAGAAATTGAAGGCGGAAATCGCTTCGTTCGCCTTTGGATTCTCCACGTATTTCTGCTGCACCACAAACACCTTGATGGATACACTCGTTCCGGAGCTTGTGGAGAAGGTAACCGGATACGTACCGATCTCCTCCGGTATATCATATTCAATTTTATTGATGGAAATATACTCATCATCCTGCGGGCTCCATGCCTGTGCATCCGCACGGGCGATGATTTCCGCATCGTTGAGCTCCTTCACATCCTCGATATCCACATAGAAGTCATTGGCGGAAATACGCTCTTTGGCATCACTGCTGGAAACGTCGTGCTCCTCCGTTACATTCATCATGACACTAACGGTGGTTCCCGGAACGGTTTCCACCATGATTTCATAATGCACGCCCTTAAACAGCACACTTTTCACGATACCTGTCATTTTGCCGTCCTCTTCCTTCACGATATCCAGATCCTCCGGACGTATGACGACATCCACCTTTTCGTTTTTCTTAAAGCCGAAATCCACGCAGTCAAAGCTGATATCATCAAACATCACCTTGTAATCATCCAGCATAACGCCCGGTATGATATTGCTTTCCCCGATAAAATTCGCAACATAGCGGTTCTCCGGCTCATTGTAAATATCCGTCGGTGTTCCTACCTGCTGTATTTCGCCATCCTTCATGACCACGATTTTATCCGACATCGTCAAGGCCTCTTCCTGATCATGGGTTACATAGATAAAGGTGATGCCAACCTCCTGCTGAATCTTCTTCAGCTCGTACTGCATTTCCTTACGCAGCTTCAGATCCAGTGCACCAAGCGGCTCATCCAGAAGCAGCACCTTCGGTTCATTCACCAGCGCACGCGCAATTGCGATACGCTGCTGCTGTCCCCCGGATAACAAGGTGACATCCTTTTTCTCATAGCCCTCAAGACCGATCAGCTTCAGCATCTTCAGCACCTTCTGCTCAATGACATCCTTACTCATCTTCTTGATTTTCAAGCCGAACGCAATATTGTCATATACATTCATATGCGGAAACAGTGCGTATTTCTGAAATACCGTATTCAGCTCCCGTTTATAAGGAGGCACATCCGTGATATCCTCCCCGTCGAAAATCACATGCCCCTCGCTTTGATTCAGAAATCCCCCGAGAATTCGCAAAAGTGTTGTTTTCCCGCATCCGCTGGGTCCCAGCAGTGTCACAAATTCATTCTCATAAATATCGAGATTGATTCCCTTCAGCACCAGTGTACCGTCAAAGTCCTTTACGATATTCTGAAACTGTATCAGCTTTTTCTCTTCCATTGCTTACGCCTCCTTAAAACAGCGGCGGTGTGGTGATCCACAATACCCGCGCCTCATTCTTTCCGTTGTTTTTCAAATAATGCCGGTATTTCCCGTTAATATAAAAGGTTTCCCCCTTTTTTACAGGATATTCCTTATCGCCGTTCACCAGCGTGATCCTGCCCTCCAGCACGTAGCCGAATTCCTCCCCGTCATGCGGGTCAAATTCCTTGCTGCTGCCCTGTGGGGACAGCTCCAGCAAAATCGGCTCCATTTCATTTTTCTGCGCATTCGGTACGATCCAGTGGATACAATACTCCTCATGCTCATCCACGAAATAATCCTCCTTTTTAAAGACGACCTTGTTCTCCTTGCTGTCTTTAAAAAAAGACGCCAGGTCGGTACCCAGCGCCTCTAAAATATCCTCCAGAGTGGAAACGGAAGGGGAGGTAAGGTTACGTTCAACCTGCGATAAAAAGCCCTTCGTTAATTCACTCCGCGACGCGAGTTCCTCCAAAGTAAGATTGTTCTGTGTTCGCAACTGCCTTATCTTCTGCCCGATATCCATACATACCTCCCTTTGTTTAGTAATACTAAACTTTCCGTATGATATTTGAAACAGGATGATTATATCATAAAACCGGACATATGCAATACCCTGTATGAAAAAAGTTTAATATTTTAAACTTTTTGTTTAATAGAATAACAAAACCAAAAAGTTTCCATTGGTAAACAGGAAAAATTCCGGTTTAATCACATATTTTCACATAATTTACATATCTTTTAACTATATCTTTTTATTATAGTAACTGTGGGCAAAGATATTCTTCGCCTAGATAGAAAATAACTCCCCTAATTATTTTCTATACATTCTATCCCCTTAATAATTTATTGTATTAAGAAAAAAGGCGTATCCCTAGCGCCTTTTTTCTTGTTTCAGCCTTTGCATAAAGGCATATTGCCATTCTATTCATCACAAGCTATGCGGCATTCTCTATACGAAAAGACCGCATTTCGATACAGCAGACATATCCTCCCTCATACAAACACATAATTCATATGCAAAGGGGAATCACCTGCTATGTTAATCGCTTACATCCTAAAAACATGTATCATGCTTATGCAAATATAAACTTTTCATTAACTTGGATTTTTCTGCGGTTATGAGCTTTACAACACGGTGCCTTCCCTCTATAATGTTACTGTTGCCGCCTGTAAAGAAAGATACCTAGGCAGTATTTTTGCGGCATGCCACCAATGGGTGGCTTTTTTTATCTCATGAAGGAAGAGTTGAGCATCCTGCTTTGCATGCAGGGCAAAGGCACTGTACGGATACTTCACCATAAGGGAAACTGCATAAGCAATTCATCCTGAAGCTGTCTGAATTCCTTTTCAGTGAGCATACCGCTGTTTTTTCTAGCCTCCAGAATGCGGCGCTCATACTGCATAACCTCCTCATCCAGAAGCTTTTGGTCATTGGCATATTTCCCAAACCGGCAGACCCTCGCATATTCCTGTCGATGTGCCTTCCAGATTTTTGAGCGATACATGGAATCCCCCTCCCACAATCTGCTTTGAAACCGATACCGTTTTTTTTCCATGAAATCCGGAAATGACAGATAAGCCATACAATCACCTCAATGCTAGTATAGACTATATTGTTACATAATATATGTCACAATAAAAAAACTGCAGAGCTTTATGCATTCTGCAGCGTTTCAGCATCGGATTCTGATGCTACCTCCACCCGTTCGATATAGCCCTCCTGTATCAGAATCTCCTCCATATGATAATCCATCATGATACCGATACCGACATCCATCATTTTTCGCAGACACTTCAAAAGCATTGCTCCGCGGTTTGTCAGCGCATATTCAATCATGGTCGGCTTTTTATGAACATGGACAATCCGGGAAACAAGTCCCAGGGCAATCAGCTCATCCAGTTGCTCCATGATTTCTTTTTTCAGCATGGAGGGGATGGCTTTACACAGCTCCTCCAGCCGTTTTTTGCGTTTTTCCATTTCCCAAAGCACCAAGGCCTTTTCCCGCTCCTGCGCGATATCCACACTCAGGGTCAGCGGGTCTTTATATGCAGTTACCTTCATCATCAACACCTCTTGCGTACATCCTATCAGAAACATGCAGTTTGTGCAACAATGCCTCTGCAACTTGACACTTTTTAGGAAAAAACGGCTTTACAGACAAAAAATGGAAAAAGCCGGTTAAGGGGTTCCGGCTTTTCCAAAAATTATGTTATTTAAGGGGATAGAAAATTGTATGAATTATCATTAGGGAGAATGATGAGTACATACAAGCAAGGTTAACTTCCCTGCTCGTGTAATAGTATATGATATTTATTTGGATAAAAAATGTTTAAAATACGTGAAAATATGTGAAGCATTTTACTAGGAATTAGACAGCAGCTTCTGCTTTGTCATCTCCAGAAATTCCTCCAGATATTCCCGGTTCAGAGAATAGTACAGGCGGTTGTTTTCCTTACGGAATTTAATGAATCCGGCATTCATCAAAGCCTGCATATGATAGCTGATGGTTGGGGTTGTGAGCTGCAGCTCCTTGGCAATCTGCGCCCCATAGGCACATTGCCGGGATACATAGCACAAAATTTCAAACTTGCTTTTATCACTGAGCAGCTTCAGACTGGTGCAGATGGTATCCACAGACATGCCCGCCTTCTTATATTTCAGAAGAGACAGTATATCCAGCCCCCAGATGAGGGTTGCCTTTCCATGCTCATTCAGATCCTGTGTCAGAAAGGACAGGGAACGAAAACCCGAAAAGGCTGGCAGGATCAACAGCTCCTCGGATTTGAACAGAACCTCGTCCAGCTTCATACCAGTAAACTCACTCAGTTCTTTCAGCAGTTCCTCATGATTCTCTATCATATCCTCAAACTGCCTTGCTGCCTCAGCATATTCCTTCTGATACCGGTCCAGCACTGCAAGCAGCTTAATAAAAAGCTCCTCCCATCGATCCAGTACGGCCGTCATATCCTGTGCCTTCATCAACAGCTCCCATTTATCCTCAGCTGATAGAGAGGTGGCATTGAGATCCTGCAGAAGAACCGCATCCTCCACATTTTTATAATCCTTATCTTCATCGAAATTGCTGATATACGCACGAATCAGACAGAGGCGGTCTTTCTCGCAGACCCTGCGCAGCCTCTGCAGCTGCAGCTTCCAGTCTGTTTCCTCCATATCCAGATAACTGATGAAAAAGCTGCGAAAAGGAGTGACTTTCCCGTTTTTCTTATCTTCAAACAAAAGTGACAAATCTTTATAGTCCTGCAGAAATACAGCATCCACCTCGGAACGAATATCGATTAAAACGTCGATATGAGACTGGATACGGTTCTCCTCCTCAATCGGCAGATGCTCTCCCCGCAAGGTCTCCTCATAGCGTTCCTTTCTGAGGCAGTCCTCCAGCAGCTCACAGCATTCCAGCATAGGCTGAAAATGGTTTTTAAACAGGATTTTCACTCTCGCCAACTCCTTTACATTACAGATTTTTCAACTGTTTCAGGAATATCATACCAGTAAACACCACGAAAGTAAACAAAGCAAAGGATGCGAAAATTACAGGGAGAGACACATACAGACAGACAACGCTCATTGCAAAGGAGGTCAGCGGAGTAGCAATGGTTGCCGAAGCATTAAAGATGGCACTGACTCTGGCTAGATAGCACTGCTCCACATGCTTCATAAAAGATATTGTAACGATGTTCATCAGAATAGCGATACAGAACCCGAACAGGAAGGCAGCTACTGCCATTGTGCAATAAATCACCACGGTACCCTGCAGATGTGCAATCTGCGTCAGCGCCAGATAATAAAATCCGGTGGAAACACCGCCAGTTAACAGCAGCGGCCGGTTACGCATATGCTTGTGCAGATACGGATATACGAAGGATCCGATGCCCATACCGACGGAAAGAGCCAAAGAGGATACGGATAATAAATCCGCCCCCTGATGCAGAATTCCGCTGATATAAGGAGCCTGAAAGGAATTATACGGTACCAGAAGCATATTCATCAGCATTGCACAGGCGCAGATGACGATTAACAGCGGCATGCCCTTTACATAACGAAAGCCTTCCTTCAACAGGTATATACTTTTGTGGATATCCACTTCTGCTTTCTCTGTTATTTCCTTGCTGTGAATACAGCAGATGATGAGAGCAGAGAGGAAGAAGGAGGCCACATCAAACAGTATTGCACCCGACAGACCGATTGCCGCAATCAGGATACCACCCATCCCTGTACCGATGAGTTCACAGATTCGGGATGAGGATTGAGAAAAGGATAGACCGAAATCATAATATTCACGTTCAAGAATCAGTGGCGTAAAGGCTGTGGATGCCGGGTTGCGAAAGGATTCCAGTGTGTTGTTCAAAAACGTGATCAGCAGCAGCATCCACGGCTGCAGAGCTGACAGCATATACAATACGGCAATGCCTGCTGTAAGGATTCCCCGTAAAATGTCACAAGCAATCATGATGTTCTTTTTCTCCATACGCTCCACGATCGCTCCTGCGAAGGGCTGAACGAGCACATTTGGTATCATATTCACACCCAGCATAATCGCAGACCAGCTTGCGGAGCCTGTGAGTTCAAATATCAGCCAGGTGAATGCAATCATATCGATGGAGTCACCAAACCGGTTGATAAAATTCGCTCCCGTCATTTTCATAAACTCTCTCTGTTTGAAAATCTGTCGATAACCTTGTTCCATATATATCTATCTCCTTTATTTGATGAATATATAATACAATATAGATAGACGATTGTCAATCAGCATATTAGATATATATCTAATATATATAAATATTTACAAGGAGAGCTCTGCAACAACCAGACTTGCAGATAAACCATATACATATGCGGTATCCGGATGTAGATGCGCTAGGCTTCCTATTTGCGGCAGTCTTCCGAAAAAAAAGACCTGATGAACAGGTCCCTATACCATAAACTGCAAAAAATAATCAATTTGTTTTTTCCACCAGTACCAGTCATGGGATACATCATATCCCCAGAAATCGATCCAGACATCAATATGCTTGTCAGCAAATATCGCCTCCATCTGATGCATGCTGTTTTCCATTTCCTGTTCCCAGGCCCCCTGTCCGCAGCATAAGACGATTTCCGAATTGCGATACAGCTCCATATACGGATGATCCTGCTGCATATTCGGCAGATAATCACTCGGTGAATTGCGATAGGTCAGCTCGTCATGATAATCATGAAAGAAATAATCGGCATGATACAAGCCGCTCATTGCCAGCACCCGATTGAATAAATCCGGTCTTCGCAGGAAGAAGTTCAATGCATGAAAGGCTCCCAGACTGCAGCCGCAGGTCATCATATCGTGCGGCTCTTTTCCGCTGTTCGCATAGGTGCTGATTTCCTGAATGCGGGGGATCAGTTCATCGATGATGTAATGATAATAGCGCTCATGCTGCTCCATACGTTCTCTTGGATTTCCGTCGACATTGCTCCATGTTTCATTATCAATGCTGTCACAGCAGAAAAACTGAATTCTGCCGGCATCCACATACTCATGTGCAGCATCAATCATACCAAAGTTTTCAAAATCATAAAACCGTCCGTTCTGGGCAGGAAATACCAGACAGGGAATGCCTGTGTGTCCATACACCTTAAATTCCATATCCCGATTCAGCTCATGACTCAATTCCTTATAATACTCCACGTTCATAAAGATACCCTCCTTCTTCTTGCGCCATCATCACTTCATTTTTTTTGAGCACTCGCACGCTCCATTTCTTCGCACATTCCATCCGCCCACAGCTGGTAGATATCCGGGTATTCCTTCAGCAATACACATCGATCTGCCCCGCTACGTATGTCCAAAAGCTCCCAATGCCCCTGCCGCTTCCATATCAGCATATGCAGGAAGCCGCAGCTCCACTCATTAGCACACAATTTTGCGCATGCCTCTTGCGCAAACACAGTCAGCTCTTTTTCCTCCTCTTTCGAAATCCGATACTGTTTTCCCCCGGAAAGACGCCCTGCGGCTGTTGCGCGTGAAGCACCTGTATGATCCAGCAAAGCCTCCCATATATAAAGACTTCCCTCCAGCTTTGGCACCCGCAGCTGTTGACATCCATTCCATGCATCCGCAAGCTTCTTGCCATCCTCGTATGCATACAGCTGTTCCTTCTGTACGTTATACAGTGCGCCATGCTTCTGTGCAGATAACAGCTCCTGTGCCTGCGGAAGAGATAACGCCCGTCTTGCCGGAGTGACTGTACACCACATGCCCGGATCCACGCACGCCGTGTCCCGCTGTCCAGGAATCGCTGAACATTGGAAACCGTACATCCGCTCTCTACATGAAAATCCGTACGCAGCCGTGCATCGAAAAACAGTCTTCCTTCCTGAAAGGATTCCATACCGTTTATCCACCCATAGCGATATGTGAAAAACGCCGCTGCCCGCAATGCTGCATCATAGGATTGATATTGTTGTATTTGTATGTAGTCCTGCAACGCATGCCTGACCTCGATCCGCAATTCCTCATACGGTTCATAACCGATTCCCAGGGTATTGATACCGTTCAGCTTCAATCGATCACAAAAGTTCCAGTTTGTCGCAGGAAATAGCGGGGATAGGATAAGAAAATTCATACATTCCCAGCTTTCTCTTTTGATTATTATACCATATAAAAAGCGATTTTGAAAGACATGTATTTTTTTCTTTCTGAAACAGAATGAAAAGAAGGTCAGCTTTTTTCTGATCTTCTTCCTGCCTCCTGCTGATAAGGTGATACAGAAATCGCATCCGCCTATACACAGGGACTGTCGCAGGCACTCATTGGTAACTTCTGTAACAGTCCTGTCATCATAACGGCATATGGATACTGGTTTCCTGATTTCCCTCCGGCCTGTAGCCGGTGCCTCTCTTTACAGCCCAGCTGTCTACGTAAATAACCGCCGTCATCATACTGCCCATGCATATTTCTCTGCAGCCCTCAGGAATGGCGGATATGCCTGCTGTACGTATACAGATCAGACACGGTCACCAGCTGATACCCCTGCTCCTGCAGCCTTGGCACCAGCTCCTGCACAGCAGAGGCTGTAGAGGCGTATAAATCATGCATCAGGATAATGTCTCCGTCCTGTACCTGCTTGAGAACCCGTTCCACCACAACCTTTGCATCACGATCATGCCAATCCCTCGTATCCAGTGACCAGGTGACGATACGTTTTCCCTTTGCACATTCCATAACCGTTTTATTCTTACTGCCGTAAGGCGGCCGTATGACATCCGGATAGCGATGTGTGATATCATAAATGGATTCCTGCGTCGCAATGATTTCCTCCTCGATGTTTTCCTTTGACAGCGTCGTCAGCTGCTTGTGTGAATACGTATGATTTCCGATTTCATTCCCCTCCAGCACCATGCGCTGCAGAATATCCGGAAAATTATCCGCATTGCTGCCAAGGACAAAGAAGGTCGCATTTGCACCATACTCCTTTAAAGCATCCAAAATCGCAGGTGTATAGCGCTTGCTCGGTCCGTCGTCAAAGGTGAGGGCGATCATCGGTTTATTCGGATCGATATTCTTAATGGGCTCATTGAGAATATCCTCATAGGGGACGATTGTCTGCTGTGCCTCATTCTTTAAATCCACGGCATCCCCGAGGCTGTCATAGCCGCATTCAAACGTGGCCGCCTCATCAAACAGGGTTTTTTGTGGAAAGTAGAATACCATACGGTCCTTTTTCAATACAAAACGGTCGAAGTTATCCTCTACTGCGGAAATATGGGTGCGAAAACGGTCATTATCGCATTCCTTGGGAAAGCGTTTCTGAAAATAGTCAGATGCTTTTGCGGAAAGGAGCTGTATCCTATCCGCGTCAAAAATATCGTATAGATGAAGAAAATCCTGTTTCTTTGTATCGTATACGATCGTTTCCACATACTCCTGCTTCTGATAAATGCATTGATAGATCGCAAGCTTTACCGAAACATATCGATCATCCTTATAAAAGGATTGCCAGGTTATATTGAATTCCGCCTTGCGCTTTTCCTTATACGGCTTCACCGCCTCCAGAAAATGCTTCTGATAGGTATCCACCGTATCCTTGATTTTCTTGTCCAGCTTTGCAATGTCTGTTTTCGGATACATGATGCTTTCCAAATAGGTATCCTTATATTGGATATCCTGCACGGTCGTTCCGATTTCCTGATTCGGATTCTTATTCTCATCCAGCTCCTCACTTCTGCAGCCGCAAAGCAGCAGCAGACAAAGGAAAGGGCATACAATACGTCTAACATTCATGAATTATCACCTGCTCCTTCAAGTATATGGAAAAACAGGCGAAAATAATGCATTATTCTGCGAAAAAAATTGTAATTCAGGCGATTTCGTATTATCATTATAGTTGGTCTAAAAGGTGGAATTAAATATGAATGAAAAAGAAAAGATTATAAATATCGCGGTCATTGCCCACGTCGATGCAGGAAAGTCTACTCTGGTAGATGCCTTCCTTCGTCAGAGTGATGTATTTCGCAGCAATGAAGAAGTTGTCGACTGTGTTATGGACAGCAATGATCTGGAACGGGAACGTGGTATCACCATCTATTCCAAAAACTGCAGTGTTATCCATGATGGTGTTAAAATCAATATTGTAGATACTCCGGGCCATGCGGATTTCTCCAGTGAAGTAGAGCGTATCATTAAGACCGTTGATGCCGTTATTCTGCTGGTGGATTCCAGTGAGGGTCCTATGCCGCAGACGCGCTTTGTATTAAGCAAGTCTCTGGAGATGGGGCTTCGCCCGATTCTGTTAATCAACAAGATTGACAAAAAGGACGCCCGTCCTCAGGAGGTTGTGGATGAGGTGTATGAGTTGTTTTTGGATTTGAATGCAACGGATGCACAGCTTGACTTCCCGATTTTATACGGTGTGGCCAAGCAGGGAATCGTTCAGTATGATATGGATACACCAAGTGATTCCATTGAACCGCTGTTCAAGACGATTCTGAAGCATTGTGAAGCCTATCCGGATTTGGATGAGGAGCCTTTGCAGATGCAGATCAGTGCGCTGGCCTACGATGAGTATATCGGGCGTCTGGGCATCGGACGTATTTATCAGGGTGTGCTGAATGCACAGCAAAGCGTTGTCATCTGTGATTCGTTTGGACATGAGCGTACCAATACCACCTCACAGATCTTTGTATACCGTGGATTGGGCCGTGTTTCTGTAAAAGAAGCGAGAAGCGGTGATATCGTTGTGGTAGCCGGTATTCCGGATATCATGATCGGAGAAACCCTGTGTGAAAAGGATCATGTCATGCCGCTGGAAAGCATTCATGTGGAAGAGCCTACCCTGAGCATGAACTTTATCGTCAACAAATCTCCGTTCGCCGGAAAGAGCGGGAAATATGTAACCTCACGTAATCTGAAGGAGCGTCTGGAAAAGGAGCTGGAGGTCAATGTCGGACTGAAGGTGGAGCCGACAGACAGCGGAGACTGCTTCAAGGTCAGCGGCCGCGGAGAATTACATATCTCTGTTTTGCTGGAGCAGATGCGCCGGGAAGGCTATGAGGTAGCCGTAAGCAAGCCAGAGGTTATTCTGCACAAGGATGAAAACGGAAAGACGGTAGAGCCTGTGGAGGAAGTTGTTGCACTGGCTCCGGAAGAATACAGCGGAACCATCATCAATAAGCTGAACCTGCGAAAGGGTGTCATGGTGGACATGGTGGAAGAAAACGGCTATTGCCGTATTACCTATGAGGCACCGACAAGAGGACTTCTGGGATATCGCAGTGAGTTCATCAATGATACACGCGGAGAGGGTACCCTGGTTCGCCGTATCAAGGGATATACGCCTTATAAGGGAGAAATCACACAGCGTGCAAACGGTGCCATGATTTCCACAGAAACAGGTGGTGCTATGACCTATGCCCTCTGGAATCTGCAGGAGCGCGGTTCCCTGTTTATTTCTCCGCAGACCGAGGTCTATGAGGGAATGATCATCGGCGAATCCGCAAGAAACGTTGACATGGATGTCAATCCGTTGAAAAACAAAAAGCTGACAGCGATTCGTTCCAGTGGAAATGATGAGGCAATGCGTCTGACGCCGCCAAGAGATATGACGCTGGAGGAAGCTCTGGAATGGATCAATGATGATGAGCTGGTGGAAATCACACCGGACAGCATCCGTCTTCGCAAGAAGGGGCTGAAGCCGCATGAGCGCCGTCAGTATTATCGTGAAAGAGTATCCGATGAAGTAAAATAAACAAACAGAAAACGCCAGCATCTGGCGTTTTTTTTATGATGCTTTCTGCGGCTTGCGAATACCGGACGATGCATCCAGCCTTATACAAATCCGAACAGTCTGAAAGAGAAACAGCGCTGCTGAACGCGAATACCACCAGAGGAATGCTGCACGGTTCTTCCTTGGTCATGGGAAATAAAGCCTGAATCATAGGTATGGACCCCGGCTTACTAGGCTTTTCCTGTGCGTTCACTAATAAGAATAGAATTGGAAGCACCATGGAAACTCTGTTGATGTCCCTAAAAAGGCTTTATCATAGGTTGAGGGACGCGAGGGTAGGCTGGAAGAGAGCTCAGACTATTCACGCAGGTGAGAATAAGCAGAGAAATGGCTGTTTCTCCCATGAACAAGAAGCTTCCCTCGGGAATCTGCCTGTATGAAAAAAACTGCCGTGAGTATGTTCCTTCGGCAGTAACTGTTACGTACGCTTGTCAAACTTTGTTTTACATTTCGGGCAGGTAATCGTAATAGTACCCCTCCCCTTCGGAACACGCAAACGCTGCTTACAGTTGGGACAGTTGTAATACTTATGTGTCTTGCGATCCTGAAATTCGCGTTTCTTTGTTCTCCATTTATTCTGAATCGGGTAGATCCACCCCATAAATTTCGCATTTTCCTGTGAGCGCTTATATGTATTTCTGCTCAAAATACGAAACCAGCACCATACGATCAGCAGCAGCGCCACATAGCCGATATATGGGATACGGAAAGCAGTGCCCAGAATCGTGATTACAAAATACAGAATCAATAACGCAAAAGACAGCTGATCCACACCGTATCTTCCGCGCATAAAATTCTGAAACCATTTCATATTTCAAAACTCCCTTCGATTGTGACATATTATATCACGTTCCCTTTCCGATTTCCAGCCTGTCGGAATTTTACGACAATATCACACAAAAAGCCCATGTTTTACCAGCTTCCCGCAGGAATTGCACAGCAATCGAGGATTGCGCCTATAGACCACTGTGTGGAAGATGATATACAGCATTGTGTAGTGTGAAAAGCAAACAGATGTATGAAAACACAGGATGTAACCGTCTTTCTCTCAATTGCTTTTTTTACTGAGGGTTCATGAAAAGCTGACAACAGTAAGACCGAAATTACTGACATATAGTTTATGGAGCGTTTGTGTTGACGGAATGAGAAAAGACTGCTATGATATACCCGACAAAAAACTTCAGGGTCGGGTGAAATTCCCAATCGGCGGTATACCCCGCAAGCCATAAGGCAGAACCGTGTGAAACTCCGGTGGCGACAGTATAGTCTGGATGAAAGAAGTTAAGTTTTTTTCGATATGTCCCTAAAGGTTTTTGTTGAAAACCTTTTTTCTTTTGAAAAAAGGCTGACACAGACAGGAGGAATCGTATATGTCAGCATATGTTTCAACAAAAAGCAGGATGAGTGTACAAACCATCGCCAAAATCAGTATTCTGGGAGCACTGGCCTTTCTGGTCATGATGTTTGAAATCCCCCTTCCCTTTGCGCCTGATTTTTATAAGCTTGGCTTTGATGAGGTTATCGTATTGATTGGAGGATTTGCTCTTGGCCCCTGGGCAGCCGTCTGCATTGAAGCTCTGAAAATCGCATTGAATCTGCTCATCGGAGGAACCATTACGATGGGCGTCGGAGAGCTTACCAACTTTCTGATTGGTCTTTCCTTTGTACTTCCGGCCACAATCATCTATCAAAGGGATAAAACGAGAAAGCATGCCCTGTTCGGTCTGATTGCAGGAACGATCTGTATGACGATACTGGGAGGACTTCTGAATTATTTCGTAATGCTGCCGGCTTATTCCTATTTTATGAACCTGCCACTGGATCGCATTATCGAATTTGGCCATGCAGTAAATCCAAACATTAACGGATTGCTTGCACTGGTGCTGATGGCAACCACCCCATTCAATGTGTTAAAGGGTGTCCTGTGCAGCATTGTTGTCTTCTTATCTTATAAAAAGGTATCCCCGGTTATAAAGAAACGGTAACAAGCTTCCGCTTGGTCTGAATTCAGATAAAGCGGAAGCTTGTTTTATTATGCAAGCCATACCCTGATGGAAAGCAGCTGCTATCGATTCATGTATTAAGGGATTACTTCATCCTTTCCAACATACCAAAGGCCTACTCCTCATGCTTTTTGATGATCTTTTTGAAGTTGAGCTGGCGCTTCTCACGCACATAGCCCCTTGCTTCATAAAAGGCATGTGCCCCTGTACGTACTCGCCGGAAACAAGACGAATCATACAGACATTCTGATTTTCTGCCCATTGCTCTACCTCCGCAAGCAGCCTGCTTCCAATTCCCTGCTGCTGGTAATCCGTATGTACTGCAATTCCCAAAATATCTATCATTGGCGCTGCATACAGAATATCATAATCCTGTGCATGCACATAGCCGATAAGCTCCTGCTTTCTTTCAGCCACCACAAGGAGATGCTGCGGCATGTGTAACAGACGATGCAGCTGCTTTTGTGTATCTGACAGCGAACAGTCATAGCCAAGCACATCAGCATTCAAACACTGTAATGCAGCCGCATCCTCCTGCCGTGCAGTCCGCAGATGAATGTGATCCTTCATGATATTTCTCCTTCCCGTTTTTATTATTGCATAGCTTCAATTCCTAAAAAAAGTATTCTCAAAGCAATTCTTCAGACCTTTTGTCCGCCTGCGAAATGAAGCAGAGCATCCATAAGCAGTAAGATCAGTATAATCCATCCGGTCCATGCAAAGACACCGGTCATATCCGAGGTCAGCCTGCATAAATTCATCTGCCGTCCGATCCCCATCGGTACCTGCCCCATGATTTCCGACATGACACCCACCTTAAAGGTCAGCGAAATCCCGTTGGATAACGATGCCTGTATAGAGGAAGAAAGCAGCGGCAGATAGACACGGCGCAGCAAATACCAGCGACTCTCCGGATATAGCTGAACGACTCGCTTCAGGTTTTCATCCATATGCTGCAGACCACTGTACAGACTGCTGTATATCGTTGGGAAAATGATGAGAAAGCTGACGATTGCCGCACTGCTCTCCGAGCCGAACCATAATAGGATAACGATGATGTAGGAAATATTGGGAACACTGCGGGTCAGCAGCAGGATTGGATAAAACAAATCATGGAAGGCAGGCATGCGGTAGGATAGGAATGCACACCACCCGGCCAATACAAATGCCGCCAATAGTCCGCCCCATGAGCGAAGCAGCGTCACCAGTGTACTCTGATAAAATGCCGCAGACTGCAGCTGCGCTCCCATCAGCTTCAAAACATCGAGGGGATAGGGAATGATAAAATCATTATCCATCCAGACAGCCAGCAGCCACCAGAGAAGAAACAGCAGAAACGCCGATGACAAAATTCTGGCCTGCCTCATCGCTCATCCTCATCAAACAGTGACAGCTGGCTGTTTTTAGCCGGTACAGGTGCTTTCCTGTTATCCACTGCCGTAAATGTCAGTCGTTCGTTATCTACCTGAAATTCCAGTTCGTCCTGCAGATACAGCGGAATCTGATCCTCAAGCATCAGAATGGGAGTACGATCATGGATATCCTTCATTTGTCTTACGGATTCCCCTGTCACAATCACGAATTCCTTATGCTCATTATAAATTCCTGCCAGATAAAACAGAGGGGCATCCTCGCGCTGGATCAGTATTTTCTGCTTCTGCTTTCCTACCTTCACCCATTCATAAAATCCGTTGCAGGGAATCAGACATTTCTTAGAAAGCATGGAGCGAAAGGTCTTTTTCTTTTCAATACCTTCACTTCTTGCATTGATCAGCTTACCATACGGTCCCTCGATTCCCCATTTCATCACATCCAGCGAAAAATCCTCCTGTCCGTTGACGAGTACCAGCGCCTGATTGCCGGGAAATACTTCCTCTCTGGCAAACTCAAACAGCGCCTGCTGCTCGATTTTATGCTTCAGCCTTGCGAATGCAGGCAGCTCTTTTAATTCAAAAAAATATCTTCCGCACATATGCAAGCCTCCTGTCCTTATACTTTTTCGTTTCGTTCCTCCAGCAGTCCTTCAAGCTGTGTAATCTCTTTTTTTATCCAATTTTCATTATAGCCCTGCTTCAGGGCTTTCTGATAATGCTCCAGAGCCTGCGCATATTTCTGTTTTTCCGTATACAGCTCCCCAAACGCGGAATGCAGCCAGCCGTCATCCCTTCCCAGCTGACGAGCTTCCAGAAGAAACGATAAGGCCGCATCCAGTTGATTCAGCCGCAGATTACACCAACCCAGCATGGAACAGTTTAACGGATTCTTCGGTTCCAGATCATAGGCCTTCTTAAAGCAGCGAATCGCTTCTTTATAGTCTTCCAGCTGTGTATAATTCCAGCCCAGCTCGCTGAAATTCCAGGCTTCACCTCCGAAGCGCTCAATCCGCTTCTTCAAAACAGCAATGGCTTTCTCCCCCTGAGAGCTTCTTCCCAGATTCCACGCATACAGATCCTGCATTTCCCTGCCTTCCTCTCCATGCTGCAGACAGAACTCACAGGCTGCAATAGCCTTAACATGGTCATGCAGATCACTGTAGCATCGGGCATAATGAAACATCAGCCAAAGATCATCCTTTTTTTCTTCACTGGCACGCTCCAGATATTGAAGCTTTTTTGTCCAGTCCTGCTGCTTATGCGCAATCCAGATCATTTCCTGATAGATCCAATAGGTATCCGTTTCCTTCTGCAATGCCTTTTCAAAGTACTCCAGAGCCGTGTTATACTGCTCATCCGATTCCCTGATACGTTGCAGGGAACGATACACATCTCCCAGCAGCGTTCGCTCACTTGTATCATCTCTTCCCAGCTCCAGAGCCTTTAAAAGATGCAAAAGTGCCTCCTGTGGTTCATCCTTCTGGAAATAAGCAAATCCAAGCTCAAATTCCCTCCAGTCCCGGTAATGCTCATGTTGAATCTCCTGCAGGATTTGAATCTCCTTATCATATTCCCCACAGGCCTTGTAAAACCTCGCCAGATCAAAGCGAGCATCCTCATCCGGCAGGATACGGTAGCTCCTCACATAGTATTCCTCAGCTGTTTCCTTGTCTCCAAGCCCGTAATATGCCTCGGCAGCCTGCGAAAGCAGCCAGACATTTCGTTCATCATCCAGCAAGCCGTTTTCAAAATATGTAATCGCATCTTTCAGATTGCCCAGCTCCTTATAACACCATCCAATTTCACCATGCAGCCAGGGCTCATCAAAGCCAAGCTCCAAAGCCTTCAGCAAAGCATCCAGTCCATCCCTGATATTCCTCTGCCGATCCAGTGAAAAGCCCAGCTGAGAATATATCCAACCATCCTCCGGGAAATAAACAAGCCCTTTTCGCAGAAATACCTCCGCCTCCTGATAGCGCTCCATATGATTCAGAATCCATCCCATATTCCCATAATAAAAAGGCTCCTCACTCGCGTACAGCTTGTGCTTCTCCAGCAGTATACGTGCATCGTCCAGCCTGTTTTCCTCGATCAGCTGTGTAAATTCTTCCTTATAATCCATAGTCTGCACCCCTTTTCACCTATTATACTATACTTTCGGGCTGAAAAAAAGAAGACCATGCTCCCATGGCCTAAAACAGCTGCAATACAATCCCACTTGTGATTGCTGTCACAAAGAGAATGGCAAAGATGCGCAGGATATCCTTTTTGTTGTCATACATACGAAGCAGCACCAGCAGTCCAAGTCCTGCACTGGTAATCAGTCCGGCGGTTAGTGCCCCAAAGGACAGCACGCCGTCCATAAACAGCTGTGCCAGAATTACACTGGCTGCACAATTGGGAATAAATCCTGCCAGAGCCGCAAGCATTGGCTGCAGATAAGAGCCCTGTGCCAATATGGTACGCAGTGTATCCTCCCCAATGTAGTAAATGAAAACAGACAATGCAAAATTTACAGCAAAGACAAAAATAAAGATTTTAATGGTACGAATCATAGCAATATAGACGATGGAATGATGTTCCTCCACACTCTCTTTCTCACACTCCGCATGAATATCATGCAGCGGATGGTTTTCCTTTAACCGGTGTCCGCGTACAAGCAAATCTACAATATATCCAACCAGTACTGCGATAACAAGCTTTACTGCGATAACAGAGAATAGGACATTGATTTGCTTCGGCTGTGCGACCAGAATCGGAATAGCCTCATCACTGGTAGAAATAAAAACAGCCAGTAAGGTTCCAAGTGAAATGGAACGGTTCATATACAAACCGCTTGCCAGCACAGAAAAGCCGCATTGCGGCACAATGCCTAAGATACCACCAATCAGCGGTCCCAGAGCTCTTGCGGATTCCAGCCGCTTCTGGAAACGGTCATTGCTTTTATGTTCCAGGTATTCCATAAGTAGATACGTCAGAAATAAAAACGGCATCATTGGTAACGCATCATGGAATACATCCTGTAGTACATCCTGCATAAAACTCCTCCTTCACATACTAGAGAATTTTACCATTCTTTCGAATTTTATACCAGCAAAACAATCATTCGTCAACGATTAAAAAAGACCCATCCAAAGATGAGTCAGATTACCTGGCAGCGTGCTATCTTCACTGGAGCCAGTCCAGATATTGTCGCCGCTGATATGCTTAACTTCTGTGTTCGGGATGAGAACAGGTGTGTCCACATCGCTATCGCCACCAGATCACTTTGAGGTCTACCCCTCAAAACTGAATAACAGTTGACAGTTTCTTTTTGTACCATCTGGTACGTGTGATTAAGTCCTCGACCTATTAGTATCAGTCAACTCCATGTATCGCTACACTTCCATCTCTGACCTATCCACCTCGTCGTCTTCAAGGGGTCTTACTTCGTTTTACGAATGGGAGATCTCATCTTGGAGTAGGCTTCGCGCTTAGATGCTTTCAGCGCTTATCCCTTCCCTACTTAGCTACCCAGCTATGCTCCTGGCGGAACAACTGGTGCACCAGCGGTAGGTCCATCCCGGTCCTCTCGTACTAAGGACAGCTCTCCTCAGATCTCCAACGCCCACAACAGATAGGGACCGAACTGTCTCACGACGTTCTGAACCCAGCTCGCGTACCGCTTTAATGGGCGGACAGCCCAACCCTTGGAACCGAATTCAGCTCCAGGATGCGATGAGCCGACATCGAGGTGCCAAACCTCGCCGTCGATGTGAACTCTTGGGCGAGATCAGCCTGTTATCCCCAGGGTAGCTTTTATCCGTTGAGCGACGGCCCTTCCATTCGGCACCGCCGGATCACTAATCCCGACTTTCGTCCCTGTTCGACTTGTTTGTCTCACAGTCAAGCACGCTTCTGCATTTGCACTCGTCGATTGATTTCCATCCAATCTGAGCGTACCTTTGGGCGCCTCCGTTACTCTTTAGGAGGCGACCGCCCCAGTCAAACTGCCCACCTGACACGGTCCCTCACCCAGTTCATGGGTGCAGGTTAGAACTTCAATCAAACAAGAGTGGTATCCCAACAGCGGCTCCTCGTATACTGGCGTACACGTCTCACAGCCTCCCACCTATCCTGTACATCTTTGATCAAAATTCAATATCAGGCTACAGTAAAGCTCCATGGGGTCTTTCCGTCTAGTTGCGGGTAACCTGCATTTTCACAGGTACTAAGATTTCACCGAGTCTGCTGCCGAGACAGCGCCCAAATCGTTACGCCTTTCGTGCGGGTCAGAACTTACCTGACAAGGAATTTCGCTACCTTAGGACCGTTATAGTTACGGCCGCCGTTCACTGGGGCTTCAATTCATTGCTTCTCCTTGCGGATGACAAATCCTCTTAACCTTCCAGCACCGGGCAGGCGTCACCCCCTATACTTCGTCTTGCGACTTTGCAGAGAGCTGTGTTTTAGTTAAACAGTCGCTTGGGCCTCTTCACTGCGGCTCTCTTTTACAAGAGCACTCCTTATCGCTAACTTACGGAGTCATTTTGCCGAGTTCCTTGGCAACAGTTCTCTCGCTCACCTCAGGATTCTCTCCTTGCCCACCTGTGTCGGTTTTGGTACGGGCCGCTATGGAATTAATACTAGAAACTTTTCTTGGAAGCTGGCATCATGTGCTTCAGTACTTGCCCGAGGGCGTTCCCTTACCTATCACATCTTACATCCCGCTGACGCATTTCACTGTCAGCCTGCTATATGCTTCGACCACAATCCACTAAGTGGCTCACACTAGCCTTCTCCGTCATTCCTTCATTTCCATCGCGGGTACAGGAATATCTGCCTGTTTTCCATCCACTACGCCTTTCGGCCTCGCGTTAGGTCCCGACTTACCCAGGGCGGACGAACCTTCCCCTGGAATCCTTGGGCTATCGGTGTGTAGGATTCTCACCTACATCTCGCTACTCACACCGGCATTCTCTCTTCCATGCTCTCCACTGCTCCTTACGGTACAGCTTCTACGTGCATGCAACGCTCCCCTACCACTTGCATTACTGCAAATCCGCAGCTTCGGTAGTATGCTTAGCCCCGGTACATTTTCGGCGCAGGGTCACTCGACTAGTGAGCTGTTACGCACTCTTTGAAGGATGGCTGCTTCTGAGCCAACCTCCTAGTTGTCTGTGCATCCCCACATCCTTTTCCACTTAGCATACATTTTGGGACCTTAACTGGCGGTCTGGGCTGTTTCCCTTTTGACCATGGACCTTATCACCCACAGTCTGACTGCCGAGTATGTCACCATGGCATTCGGAGTTTGATTATACTCAGTACCCCGGGATGGGGCCATCGTACATTCAGTGCTCTACCTCCATGCGACTCTACCTCGACGCTAGCCCTAAAGCTATTTCGGGGAGAACCAGCTATATCCGTGTTCGATTGGAATTTCTCCCCTAGCCACAACTCATCCGCCAACTTTTCAACGGGGGTCGGTTCGGTCCTCCATTCAGTTTCACCTGAACTTCAACCTGGTCATGGCTAGATCACACGGTTTCGGGTCTACATCATCGTACTGCCGCCCTATTAAGACTCGCTTTCGCTTCGGCTCCGTATCTTCTACTTAACCTCGCACGATAACGTAACTCGCCGGTTCATTCTACAAAAGGCACGCCATCACCCTTTAACGGGCTCTGACTTCTTGTAAGCATACGGTTTCAGGTTCTATTTCACTCCGCTCCCGCGGTTCTTTTCACCTTTCCCTCACGGTACTGGTTCACTATCGGTCACTTGGGTATATTTAGCCTTGACGGATGGTCCCGCCTGCTTCCGACAAGATTTCTCGTGTCTCGCCGTACTCAGGATACCACTAGGCTTCACATCGCTTTCAGTTACGGGACTTGCACCCTCTCCGGTCGGCCTTTCAATGCCGTTCTCTTAGCCTTGCTCTTGCCATCTCGTGGTCCTACAACCCCAGATCAAGATCTGGTTTGGGCTCCTCCGCGTTCGCTCGCCGCTACTTACGGAATCATTCTTATTTTCTTTTCCTCCGGATACTTAGATGTTTCAGTTCTCCGGGTACCTCCCTCATGAGCTATGTATTCACTCATGGGTGACAGCTCATTACTGCTGCCGGGTTTCCCCATTCGGATATCGACGGATCTTTGTGTACGTACCACTCCCCGTCGCGTTTCGCCGTTTGTTGCGTCCTTCTTCAGTTCCAAGTGCCTAGGCATCCACCGTACGCCCTTATTCACTTAATCACATTAAGTTCAAAGCGTTCATTTCTTTGCTTAGGTTTTTGCTTGAGTTTTCTGTTTTGTTTAACTTTCTACTCGTGAATATCTATGTTTGTTTACAACTTTCGTTATAGACCTTCATATGTCTTCTGTTATTCAGTTTTCAAAGATCGACTTCTTTTTCGTTTGGAAGATCAGTCTTCCAAAACTGAACAGGAAATGTTCGATAACTCTTCTTTTGTACTTTCTCCTTAGAAAGGAGGTGATCCATCCCCACGTTCCCGTAGGGATACCTTGTTACGACTTAACCCCAGTCATCGGTCCTACCTTCGACGGCTCACTCCTTACGGTTATGCCACCGGCTTCGGGTATTACTGACTCCCATGGTTTGACGGGCGGTGTGTACAAGGCCCGAGAACGTATTCACCGCAGCATGCTGATCTGCGATTACTAGCGATTCCGACTTCATGAAGTCGAGTTGCAGACTTCAATCCGAACTGAGACGACCTTTATGAGATTCGCTTCTTGTCACCAAGTCGCTGCTCTTTGTGGTCGCCATTGTAGTACGTGTGTAGCCCAGGCCATAAGGGGCATGATGATTTGACGTCATCCCCACCTTCCTCCGGTTTGTCACCGGCAGTCTCGCATGAGTCCCCAACTTGATGCTGGTAACATGCGACAAGGGTTGCGCTCGTTGCGGGACTTAACCCAACATCTCACGACACGAGCTGACGACAACCATGCACCACCTGTGTGATCCATAATTATCCCCCTATCTCTAGGGTATTTGTTTCCATGTCAAGGCCTGGTAAGGTTCTTCGCGTTGCTTCGAATTAAACCACATACTCCACCGCTTGTGCGGGCCCCCGTCAATTCCTTTGAGTTTCACACTTGCGTGCATACTCCCCAGGCGGAGAACTTATTGCGTTAACTGCAGCACTGAATTTCTCCAACACTTAGTTCTCATCGTTTACGGCGTGGACTACTAGGGTATCTAATCCTATTTGCTCCCCACGCTTTCGTGCCTCAGTGTCAGTTACAGACCAGGCGACCGCCTTCGCCACTGGTGTTCCTCCATATATCTACGCATTTTACCGCTACACATGGAATTCCATCGCCCTCTTCTGCACTCCAGCATACCAGTTTCCATAGCTTACAATGGTTGAGCCATTGCCTTTTACTACAGACTTAGTACGCCACCTACGCACCCTTTACGCCCAATGATTCCGGATAACGCTTGCCACCTACGTATTACCGCGGCTGCTGGCACGTAGTTAGCCGTGGCTTTCTGGTAAGCTACCGTCACTCCCATAGCATTTCCTCTATGAGCCGTTCTTCACTTACAACAGAGCTTTACGATCCGAAGACCTTCTTCACTCACGCGGCATTGCTCGTTCAGGGTTTCCCCCCCATTGACGAAAATTCCCTACTGCTGCCTCCCGTAGGAGTTTGGGCCGTGTCTCAGTCCCAATGTGGCCGTTTACCCTCTCAGGCCGGCTACGCATCATCGCCTTGGTGGGCCGTTACCTCACCAACTAGCTAATGCGTCGCAGGTCCATCCATGTTCACGCCTTGAAGGGCGCTTTAATATACAGAGCATGCGCTCCGTATACCTATCCGGTTTTAGCTACCGTTTCCAGCAGTTATCCCGGACACATGGGCAGGTTACCTACGTGTTACTCACCCGTTCGCCACTAAGTCTTTTTGGAAGCAAGCTTCCTGAAGACTTCGTTCGACTTGCATGTATTAGGCATGCCGCCAGCGTTCATCCTGAGCCAGGATCAAACTCTCCATTTGATTTAGCTCTAACGCATGACTTGCGTTTGAATTTCATTTTAGTTATCGTTATTCCGAGAATATTGTTTTCTCAAATAATTGACGTTTCCTGTTCAGTTTTCAAAGACCGAAATTTCTATTTCGTTTGCCGCTGTACTCATCAGCGCTCGTATATAATACAACGAATCATACCCTGTGTCAACGATAAAATTCACTTTTTTCATCTTTTTTTTAACATTATCAATCGTAAACGGTTACATCCTTTGTTTACAGCTGTTTCTCTATTCTATAGGAGCTTTTCCATCTCCGTTTATAAAATAAAATGCGATGAAAGGTAATAAAAAGCTGTGACAACCTGCCTGAAGACAGTCTGTCACAGCTCTTTTAGTTGCTTCCATTTTGTAAAGCTCTTATGCTTCCTCGCGAACCCTGCCGCAGATCGGATAGTTTGCACAGCTTGGATTACATGCCTGCTGTGCGGTAAGCCGCAGCTTCGCCGGAACAAGTGCCGTAATTTCATCATCGTCATATCCGACAACGAAGCTCTTCTCATTGATCATAATCGGACGCTTCAGAATGGATGGATTTTTCTGTATTATATCCACCAGCTCCTTGATAGAGATATCATCCAAATCTCTATGCAGCTCCTGAAATGCCTTGGAACGCGTGGATATGATATCCTCCGTACCATTCTCTGTTCTCTGCAGAAGGTATTTGATTTCATCCTCCTTCAGCAGTGTTGTAAAAATATTCTTTTCAATGTATTTCATATCATTGTCTTTTAACCATTGTTTCGCTTTTCTACAGCTAGCACACCCAGGCGAAGTATATAAAATAATCATCTTCTCTGCCTCCTTCACATATATCTATTATAATTCATTGTATTTTAATAGGAAAGCAATTTTTGCAGATTTTGCTTTTTTCCTTGTTTTTCATATTTGATAATAGTATGATAATAAGGAATCAGAAATGCAGAGATGAAGATATAGTAGTTTTACGGCAGTTCCTCAACAGAGAGCTGGTATATGGTGCAAGTCAGCAGGAGCCTGTAAAATGAATTGGGTCTTTGGAGCATGTTCCTGCGGGAACCGTAAAAGCCTTTAACGTTACAGGCAAGTGATTCCCTTGTGCGAAAAGCAATGGAATAAGTCGGGTGGTACCACGCTGTCAGCGTCCCTACATGGTACTTTTTTTATTTTATGGAGGTGTTTTATATGAAAAGAATGCTAAGCGGCATCAAACCAACCGGGCGTTTAACACTCGGAAACTATATCGGAGCTATACGGAATTTCGTAGCTTACCAGGACGATTATGAAATGTATGTCTTCATTGCGAATATGCATGCAATCACGGTTCCACAGGAGCGTGCAGAGCTGAAAAAGAACACAAAGGATTTAATTGCCCTGTACCTGGCTGCCGGACTGGATCCAAAAAAAGCTACGATCTTTTTACAGAGCGATGTGCATGAACATGCGGAGCTTGGATGGATAATGACCTGCAATTCCTATATGGGCGAGCTGCAGCGAATGACACAGTATAAGGATAAGACCGCAAAGGGTGAAACAGGTATTACCGCAGGACTGTTTACGTATCCTTCTTTGATGGCTGCGGATATCCTGCTGTATGATGCGGATTATGTACCGGTAGGTCTGGATCAGAAGCAGCATGTGGAGCTGACCAGAAATCTGGCAGAGCGCTTCAACAACCGTTATGGTGATACCTTTATCATTCCGGAACCGCTTGTCAGTAAGGTAGGTGCAAAAATTTATTCCCTGCAGGATCCTACAAAGAAGATGTCCAAATCTGAGGAAAATCCAAAGGGTACCATTGATCTGCTGGATGAACCGGCAGTAGCACGAAAGAAAATTATGTCTGCAGTTACTGATTCATTGGGTATCATTCAGTATGACCCCGAACATCAACCTGGTGTTTCCAATCTGTTAACAATCTTATCATCCTTGAATGGGGAAAGCATCGAAAGCATTGTTGAGCGCTATAAAGGTAAGGGCTATGGCGATTTCAAGAAGGAGGTCGGCGCTGCAGTCTTTGATTTCCTGAGTGAGCTGCAGGCAAAGTACAAAGAGATTCTCTCCAGCGGTATGGTGGAAAAGGTTATTACAGAAGGAAATGAAAAAGCAAGACGCAGTGCGCACAAAAAGCTGATGAAGGTCAAGAAAAAAGTTGGTTTCCAGTTATTTTAAATAAACGCATTGTTTATAATTTTTCAATTGTTCGAATAAGAAGCATTCCCCGTAATGCTTCTTTTCTCTTCCAGCAGCTTATTTGCTGGTTTTCCTGTTAATGTATGATATGATACATATAGAAGGAGGGGGTTGTATGCATAGCTTATTTCTACGCGAAGTATCAATAGATTGGGATGCTGTTAGCGACTATACGCAACATATTGCGGCACTGCACTCCTTTGACCGGCTAATCTTTCAAAAACAGATTACCTTTTTTACAGGAGAAAACGGCTCCGGCAAATCAACGCTTCTGGAGGCGATTGCTGTTGCTTATGGTTTTAATCCGGAGGGTGGTACCAAAAACTACCGCTTTTATACAAAGGATACGCATTCCTCCCTGCACGAGGGGATTCATTTAAGCCGCGGTTTCTGTCAGCCCTCCTGTTCTTATTTTTTACGGGCGGAAAGTTTTTATAATCTTGCGACCAAGGCTGAGGAGTATGCGTCCATCTATCAGGGAAGAGAACTGCATTCCTGTTCCCATGGTGAGAGCTTTTTATCCTTTATACAAAGCTTTCGGGACATCGGCTTGTTTTTACTGGATGAGCCGGAGGCCGCATTGTCCCCACAGCGCCAGCTGACCCTGCTGATACAGCTGTCAACGATGGCTTGGGAGGGCTCACAGTTTCTCATTGCAACAAACTCTCCGATTTTGCTTGGTATTCCCAATGCACAGATTTTAAGCTTTGATGATGGAATCATTGAAGAAATCACCTATGAGCAGACCGCATCCTATCAGATCACCGAAATGTTTATGAATAACCGTGAGTATATGCTCGACAAGCTGTTACGGGAAAACGAGAAATAAAAAGCGATGAATACAAAACAAGCTGCTACCATACAGCAAAGGAGATGTTGATGATAACACTACGCAAGGTTGACAAACGCAATATCTGGTCCATTGTTTGGCTGAAGGTGCATGATGAACAGCAAAGCTTTGTGGCAACCAATACAGAGAGCATGCTGCAGGCATATACAACGATGACAGAAGGTGGTGTTGCTTTGCCGTTTGGCATCTACGATGAGGAAAGTCTGATTGGTTTTGTCATGTTTGGCTACGGACGACAGGAAGAAAGTGATCCGCCGATCGCACAGAATAATTATTCCATTTGGCGGTTTATGATTGATAAAGCCTGGCAGGGAAAAGGACTAGGCAAGCAGGCGCTGCAGACTGCCATTGATTTTGTAAAAACGATGCCCTGTGGTAAAGCAGAGTTCGTATGGCTTTCCTATGAGGCAGAGAATACAGCAGCCGGTGCCTTGTATTATGCAGCAGGCTTTCGTGAAAACAACGAGCTGTGTGACGGTGAAACCGTAGCCGTTTTGCGGCTAAAGGAAGCATAGCAGTATGGAAATACAGAAATTTTGGGAATCCTTTCTGAAAGAGGCGCAAGCTTCCCTTTACCACCACATATCAGGAAGCCTTTCATTTTGAACTGACACAAACGCTTGCGGACAGCCTGCTAAAGCTGGTGCTTGATAACATAAAAAGAGCGACTGCAAGCAGCCTCTATGCATATGAAATACAGCATGAACGGCTGCCGCAGGTCAATGACTTCAATATTCTGATTGACTGGGCAGGCACTCCCTTCTGTGTGATCAAAACCACAACCGTTACGATCCTTCCCTTCCATAAGATAACCTTCGCGCTGTGTATGCGGGAGGGTGAGGACGATACACTGGAATCGTGGCAGAAAACCCATCGTGCCTTTTTCACAAAGGAAGGAAATGCTTTGGGCTATTCGTTTTGTGAGGATATGCCGGTTGTATTCGAGGATTTTGAGGTCGTCTACAGGCGATAGAGAAAAGGGATGCGTCTTTTTGAGGGTTCTTTCTCTATTGCTGGTAAACTTAAACAGGGAGATATCAACACGATTGTATTTATCAATAGAAGTTGATTTCTCCCTTTTTCAAACAGACTAAAGTAAGAAAGAACCCTTTTGAGAAGCATCCTTCTCTATGTACATTATCGTTGCACGGCTTCTGTTTGAGAATAGCATGAGCTGGTAACAAGCCATATCAGACTTTATGCATAAGCAAACAGGGCAGAAGCTGAACCAGCCTCTGCCCTGTATACGATTGGATTAAATTGCACTTAAATTTAATACGCCGAGGAAGTAACAGATCAGCACTGCAACACCTACAACGATTCGATAATAACCGAAGATTTTGAAATCATGGTTGCGGATATAATTCATCAGGAAGCGGATGGCAAACATGGATATCACAAAT
The DNA here is from genome assembly GCA_012317185.1 of [Clostridium] innocuum. Lineage (NCBI taxonomy): Bacteria > Bacillati > Bacillota > Clostridia > Eubacteriales > Clostridiaceae > Clostridium > [Clostridium] innocuum. Next base: position 2,989,847 of record CP048838.1, read on the forward strand.
GCGATAATGCTTGCGACAACGAGCAGTGCAATATTTCCCCCGCTCATGGAGAATCCGTAATGCATGAAGTATTTTAGGAATTTTAATCCGCTGGCACCCGCCATGGCAGGAATTGCCATAAAGAAGGAAAACTCACTGGCCGCAAAACGGGAACACCCCAGTATGGAAGCTCCTAAAATGGTTGCCCCACTCCGTGAGGTTCCGGGAACCAGAGCCGCAATCAGCTGGAACAAACCAATCAGAAAGGCCGTTTGATAGGTGATTTCACCAACCCTACGGTATTTGGGATGATGCTTGGTGCTTTCCAGTACAATAAATCCGATACCGAATACGATCAGTGCAATTGCCACAACAATGGCATTGTTCATATACTTTTCAACATAGTCATTCAGAAAGATACCGATGATGCCGGGAATGGACGCTACCAGCACATGAAACCACAAATCCCAGGTATTGCGCTTTTCACTGATGGATTTTCTTGGTGAAAATGGATTCAGCTTATGAAAATACAAAACACAGACCGCCAGAATGGACCCCAGCTGGATAACTACCAGAAACAATCCCCAAAATGCAAATTCCGGAGTATCCGGTTTGGCCAGCGACGAGCTCATTGGAAAGAAGCTGTTGAACAGAATCATATGTCCGGTGCTGCTGACAGGAAGCCATTCCGTAATCCCCTGAATGATTCCCAGCAGAACCGCTTTTATCATATCAAATAGAAACATAGTGTAATCTCCTTTTTTTCATTCTTTACCATTGTAAACCACGCGGAGGTAAAGCACAACCTTTCCCCTTGAAAAAACAATAACAATTGTGTAAGAAATAAGCTTTTTTCTGGACCAAAACAACTAGGGTGTATGCATAAGCTCCTTTTTCAGACCTATGCCTGCAGCCACTTTCTTACCATTTCCTTAAACAGGGTTCCGCGCACCTCATAGTTTGGAAACTGGTCATAGCTCGAGCAGGCCGGTGACAGCAGGACGATATCCTGTTCCTTACTGTTCGCAATTGCCACATCCAGTGCCTCCTGCATGGTTTCCACAACCTGAACACGGGAGAAGATATCCTGAAACTGCACTCCGGTTTCCCCAAAGGCCACACACAGCTTGACGCGTTCATCATACTGTTTTAAATCCGCAAAGCTGATACCCTTGTCATGCCCGCCGGCAAGCAGAATGATGTTTTTATCAAAGGAGTTCAATGCCGCAGTGACCGCATGCGTATTGGTTGCCTTGGAGTCATTGTAAAATTTTACACCGTTTTTCTCTCCGATATATTCCAGACGATGCTCCACCGGCGAAAAGGCGGCGATCGCCTTTTGAATATCAGAAACGGATACGCCCAGCTTATAGGCCATGCAGGATGCAATCATGGCATTGGACAGATTATAGTCGCCGACGACATGAAAGTTTTTTTCTTCAAACAGCGCAAGCTCATGCAGATATACCGTACCGTCTTTACGATACAAATCAACATCCTGACGTGTCAGGGAAAAATCAATCACTTTACATGGAATATGCTGCGCATACTGCATGACGGTTGCATCATCCACATTGCGCAGGAACCAATCATCCTCTGTACAGTTCTCATAAATGCGCATTTTGCTTTCATAATAGGAATCCACACTCGGCATATAGTCCAGATGATCCGGTGCGAGGTTGCATACCACGCTGACACTTGGCGCAAAGTGTTCAATGCCCAGCAGCTGAAAGTTACTCAGCTCCAAAGCGACATCCTTTTCCTCAGCTTCATAAGCAAGCGCAAGCTCACTCAGCGGCCAGCCGATGTTGCCGGCTACGATTGCCTTTTGATTATATTTCAGCATTTCATACAGCATGGTGGTGATGGTGGTTTTTCCATTCGTCCCCGTCACAGCACCGTACTTGAATTTTGTCGCATACCGGTAGCCGATTTCCACCTCTGTCAGGATCTTCACCTTGTGCTTCACAAAGTAGCGGACAAAGGGAACCGTGTATTTGATCCCCGGATTTTTCACAACGAAGGCATAGTCCTCGCGCTTTAGTTCTTCCGGATGTCCCTTTTCAAACACATGAATGCCCAGAGTCTGCAGCTCATCCAGCTCATGGATCGCATTCATATCCGTAATCGTAACATCAAAGCCATGCCGCTGTAACAGCTTTGCGACCGCAACACCGCTTTTTGCGGCTCCAATTACCAGTACATGTTCCTTCATATTACATTACCCCCAGCCATAAGCCAAGTGCCGCAAGGACAACACCGATGCTCCAGAACATCAGCACCACCTGTGTTTCCTTCATACCGCCCAGCTCGAAATGATGATGCAGCGGTGCCATCCGAAACACTCGCTTCTTTGTCGCCTTATAGCTTGTTACCTGAATGACAACAGACAGCAGCTCCATGACGAAGACACCGCCGATCACTACCAGCAGCAGCTCCTGCTTTAAAATCATGGCGCTTGCCGCAAGCAGACCGCCGATTGCCAGGGAGCCGGTATCCCCCATAAAGATTTTAGCCGGATGCACATTAAAGCGCAGATACCCAAGCAGCGAACCGCATACCGCCAAAAGCAGCATTGCCAGATCCTTATTTCCCTGCAGCAGGGCAAATATCACAAAGGGCGCAATCGCAATGATGGAGGTTCCGGCGCACAGGCCATCCAGACCATCCGTCAGATTGACGGCATTGGATTCACAGGTGAACATAAAGAAGATCAGTACAAAATACAGAATTCCCAGCTCCAGTGAAATATGAACAACCGGAAGAATCAGCGTCGTTTCCGCAATGGAGCGGTAGAACAGATAAAATACGACCGCCAGCACGGACTGCATCAGAAACTTCACAGATGGTTTCAGACCGTCATTGTTCTTTTTCACGACGATCAGGAAATCATCAATGAATCCGATGAGGGCATAGCCCAGATAAGCCAGGACACAGATCAGCATTTCCCCTGAGAAAAAAGCCTTGTAGTCCAGAACCAGCATAACTAGGATCGGGACACTTACAAATACCAGTCCTCCCATCGTCGGGGTTCCCGTTTTCGCCATATGGCTCTGCGGTCCTTCCTTGCGGATGCTCTGTCCGAATTTAATTTTATGTAGAAACGGAATGAGCAGCGGCATTACCACCAGGGTTGCCACCAGACTGATTCCGAATGCAAGCAGATATTTTATTTCCAAAGTAGTTCCTCCTTAGCTAGACGTTCCTTTACGCAGGATCGATCAGAAAAGGGATATTCGTGTCCGAAAGCCGTGATGGTTTCCTCGCTCCCTTTTCCAGCGATTATTATTATATCACTATTTTGTGCTACTTTGATAGTATGTTTTATCGCAAAGTAGCGATTTTCGAAGACTGCTGCGTTGGGAAAGCTCTCACATTTCATGTCAGCAAGGATACGGTCTACACTTTCCCCTCTTGGATTATCACTCGTGAAAACGGCAAGATCACTGTATTTTGCGGCAATGGCAGCCATGGCAGGACGCTTGCTGCGATCCCGTTCTCCTCCACACCCCAAGATGGTCAGAATCCTTCCTTTTTTTACAGAATTGGCAAAGACCAGCAGCTCTTCGACCGCGGCTGCAGTATGTGCATAGTCGATCCAGATGGTGAATCCGCCAACCTCCATAACCTCCATGCGACCGCTGACCGGCAGCAGCTTCTCACAATCCTTACGCAAGCGCTCATAGGAAAAGCCCAGTCGATGGACAACCACAATTGCCTCTGCCAGATTGTATACGTTCACCATACCCAGCAAACGGGCATGAAAATCATAGCCCTGCAGGCGAAAGGAAAGGTCATGATCACTAAGTTCCACATCATGCAGCGGAAAATGTGCTGCCTGCATACCGATGCTGATACAGGCATGCTGGGCAAGGTTGACCAGCTCCTGCATATAGCTGAGGTCACTGTTGTACACAATGGTTCCCTGTGGCTTCAGATAGCGGCGCAGCTTGAATTTGGTATAGCGGTAATGCACTCTGGTCAGGTGATAATCCAGATGATCCTGTGTGATATTCGTATATACGATATCATCAAAATGCAGAAAGCTGATGCGGTTTTGATCAATGGCATGTGAGCTGACCTCCATGACAACATGGGTAATCTTCTCATCGTGCGCTCTCCTGAAATAGTTTGCCAGCTGAAAACAGCCCGGAGTGGTGTTGTGAATTTCAATGACCTCATCCGGATAGCGGACACTCCCGGTGCCGATCTGCAGAACCCGGCATCCTTCCATCTTCAGCAGCTGGGAGATGATGCTGGCAACGCTTGTTTTTCCATTGGTTCCCGTAATGCCGATCACATGCAGATGGGTACATAAATCCCCATAGTACAGCTCCAGCAATGCCTGTGTAATGCGCTCTACATGCGGTGTGTAGTAGACATGCTGCATAGGCAGCATCTGATCGCACAGCACCACTGCCCCCTTGTCCAGCGCCTCCTGTAAAAACGCCGCTCCATCATACAGGCTTCCTTTGCGGCAGACAAAGAGCCAGTCCTTTTTTACGTCGCGGGTATCATCACTGATTCCCTGCAGGATACGCGCATCCTCACAGTCGATATGCAGCAGTGCAAACAACTCATTTAACCTTATCATTTCCAAGATAAATCCAAACCTCCCCTCCCTCAGCACTGAGTGTGGTGCCTGCTTCCGGCATCTGTTCCATTACCGTATCGCCGCTGCCGATAAAGGTAAAGGTGACACCCTCCTGCGCTACATCCTTTTTCTTCTTTCCTCTAAAATCCTGCACCTTGATATTTTCCGTTTCCGGCCAGACCAGCTTCTTCGGAATCTGTTCCTCCGCCTTTTTCACGCCGAGATAGGGCAGAATATCCTCATAGCAGGCCTTTGCGACCGGCGCAATGACCGTTCCACCGTATAGTACGTCATTCTGCGGACTGTCTGCCGCAATATACAGCACGATCTGCGGATCATCAATCGGTGCCGCACTCAGAAAGGACAGAATGTAGTTACTGGTGGAATACACACCGTTTTCCGCAATCTGTGCCGTACCGGTCTTACCACCGATTTTATAGCCCTCGGTATATGCCGGCTTACCGCCGCCATTGGCGACAACGCTTTCCAATGCATAGCGCATCTTCTTGCTGGTATCCTCACTGATCACCTTGCGTTTTGCTGTCGGCTTATATTCCAGTATTGCATCATGGGTAATCGGGTCGTTGATGCTTTTGGTGATATACGGCGTATACAGGGTTCCGCCGTTGATGATGGCAGAGAAAGCGGTAACCAGCTGAATCGGTGTGACACTCAGCCCCTGTCCAAATGCAACCGTCGCCTGTTCCAGCTCTCCCATCGCACTTTTCTTAAACATGATGCCCTTGCTTTCTCCGGGCAGATCAATGCCCGTTTTTTCACCGAAGCCGAATTTTTTTACAAAGTCATATTCATTGTCCAGTCCCATACGCCTCGATATTTCCACAAAGCCAGGATTGGAGGAATTTTCCAGCACCTGCAGGAAGGTCTGCTGCCCATGACCTCCCGCCTTCCAGGATTTGATACGGGCACCGCCGACCATTTCATAGCCGCGGTCGTAATACGTATCCTTAAACATATCAAACAGCTTCAGCTCCAATGCAGAAGCGAAGGTTACGGATTTAAAGGTGGAGCCGGGCTCATAGCTCTTCCAGATTGGCAGATTGCGGTTATATACATCACTGGAATAATCCTTGTAATGATTCGGATCGAAGTCAGGCTTACTGACCATGGCCAGAATTTCCCCGGTATTCGGATTCATCGCCAGAGCCAGTGCGGATTTCGGCTTATAGCGCTTGACCAGATTGTTCAGCTCCCGCTCCACGATATCCTGAATATTGGAATCAATGGTCAGCTGTACATCCATCCCTCTGCCCGGTGCCTCATAGCTTTCCTTATATAATTCAACATTATGCCCCTTGGCATCAAACGGGATGTTCAAAGCACCGCTTTTCGCAGACAAAATATCATTATACTGCAGCTCCAGACCTGCCAGTCCCTGATTATCGATACCGGTAAAGCCCAGCACCTGTGCAAGATAGTTATTATTCGGATAGTTGCGCAGGGAATCCTGCACCAGATAAACGCCTGGTAAATCCATCGCCTCCAGCTTGCGCGCCTTATCATCGCTGATCAAACGTCCCTCCGGCTGCAGCTTCTGGGTGCTGACATGCTTGGTGATGGTAGACAGGATTTTTTTCTTATCCGCCTGTAATACATCTGCCAGCTGCTGGGCTGTCTTGTCGGCATCCTGTATCTGGGCAGGTACGACCATCACCGATGTACTTGGAATATCATGTGCCAGAACATTTCCGTTTTTATCCAGAATGGAACCGCGCAGACCCGCTACGGTAAAGTCACGCTCCCACAGGCTCAGGGCTTTTTCCATAATATCGGTATGATGAAAGATCTGTTCATAACCGAGCTTGCCCAGTATACAGCAAAAAATAAGAATGCAGCAGAGAAAGATAGTGGATATTCTCGTTTTGACCTTTCCTCGAATCATACCGGATCACCTCAATCCATCGTATGAAATCAAGTCCGGTTTTATGATGGAAATCATGCGCAAGCCCTGGCTTCATTCCTAGGATTTCCTTTTTGCAGCAGTGCTCAGTAAATAATATTTTTTTGTTGACTCTCACGCTGCGTGATACTGTATGATGAAAGAGAAGATATGGTAAGCATTGGCGCACGCAAAGTAAAATGACTTACGTATCGAAGACAGGAGTGGTACCATGAAAACAGTAAAAGAGGTCGCAGCGCTGACAGGCATCAGTGTCAGGACCCTGCAATATTATGATGAAATCGGCGTATTCAAACCAACGACACTTACGGAAGCAGGCTATCGCCTGTATGATGAGGAAGCATTGAAAACCCTGCAGCAGATTCTGCTCTTTCGGGAGCTGGATTTTCCGCTGAAGGAAATCAAACGCATTATGACACAGAAGGAATACGATCAGGCAGAAGCATTTCAGAAGCAGAAGGCTTTGCTGATCAAGCGGCGGGATCGGTTAGATCGTCTGCTATCGCTGCTCGATAAATTAGAGAAGGGAGAATCCTGTATGGAATTTGAAGATTTTAAGCTGCAGAGCTACCTGCAGCTGCTGGAGCAATTTAAAGCTGAGCATACCGAGGAAATCATGCAGCAGTGGGGCAGCATTGCCGCCTTTGATGACATTATCGCCCATATACGCGAGCATGAAGCGGATATCGCAAAAACCGCAGTTGAATACTATGGAAGCACTGCGGCGTATACTGATGCCATGAAGTACAATCTGGAGCATTTTTCAGAGATTATGGAAAAGCTGGAGCATATCAGGCAGCAGGATTATGGAAAACGTAATCAACAGCTCATGGAGAAGCTGCTGCAGGATACCACATGTGACCCCGCATCCGCACAGGTGCAGCAGATCATTTACGACATGCAGCATCTGATACCGGAAGAGGAAGCCTGTGGCAGTAATCCAGGTATGCATCAGCAAAAGCTGTTGATTGACAGCTACCTGCACAATGAAGCGTTGATACAGCAGACGGATCAGCGCTATGGCAAGGGAGCATCCAGATTCATGGGAAAAGCGTTGCGCATCTATTTTGACAAGGAGGATGCGGCAAAAAAACAGAGATGAAGAAACAGGCAATGAGAAAGGCAAAGGAATGCATAAAACCCACAGGAACTAACAAAAGCCCTGTGGCTTTTATAAATTGTTTAATCAACAACGTATGCAAGCAAGACTGCAATATGCAAATGGCTGTGCTGGATGACGATATCGCGGATTCCTCTGCATGGGAACACAGCTATTGGAATAACAAAAAGAATGTGTAGAGAATATCCGAATCGTGTCGGTGCAGATGCTGATTATGAGGAGAAGAAGCATTCTTAAGGATGCGCAAGGGTATACGCAAACATCATTTCTCAGAACTTCATGCGTTGTATTGCAGTGACAGAACCGGCAGTGAATGCAGAGCTGGTGCAGCATAGGAAAAAGAATAAATTAGCTTTATCACCTGTTTTTTATGATATGATATAGGTGATAGAAGAACCATTCCGAGGAGGCGCATACTATGAAAATAACAGCTGCTATAACCGCAAATCTAATGGCGATCACCGTGTTTGCTCCCTGTGAAAACGATACTTGTATATTCAGCTGAAAACAAACTCAATCGTGAGAAATAACAAACAAGCAACACAAAGAAAAAAGCCATTAGCTGCCAAGGATGAGCAAGAAAAACTAATAAAAGAAAAATTTACTGAGGAGGAGGTAACAGAGCTGTTAAAGGAAGGATTCACCATGGAACAAATAGCATATGTGGCAAAAGATAAAATAAAAGGTGATAAACAGTGCAGAATCATAGGTATAATTTTTGATATCCTTACATGGTTTATTCCGGATTTTAAATAAGCTAAGCCAGGACACCCGCATGAGATATACCAAAGAGGCTGTTGTTCCAATGCCGGTTATACAACCGTGCTCGTAAAGAAAAGCATGTAAATGACGTACCCCTACGATAATTTGATATCCATTATTTTTAAGGAAGCTTATGTAAGCTTCCTTTTGCGTGCAAGAAGTAAAGCAGCGCGATCATGTTATCCTCTGCTTTTATCTTCCGGATACTTTCTTTATAAGGACATGCTTAAGAGGCATGTGGCATCCTCGTTCGATACATACCACAAGTAGGCAAACGGTTAAGAAATCACACTCTGGGAAGCACCTTTGGTATAGGGGCTCCTGCTCCAGTCAACGGGTTGTGGGAATATGGCGAAACTGCATGGTAAGCTTACACATAATTCTTCACATCCCTATTCCAAAGAAGCTCTTTCTATCCTTGTTCAAGCTGCCCGATTTGAGATTGAAGACAGCCCTGTATACGACTTTTCCTTATGAGTATAGGTTATCAATTTCTATGCACAGGATATCCTGACTTTGAATTATGCACACTGGATATACAGCTTGCATTAACCGAATACTTTTTTACGTATACCGTTCCAGCTGTATTTTCATGCGTATCCTTACCTCTGTTTTTCATCCGCAAGTCCGCAGCTTTTTTCATACATCTGTACAGAAATAAGATACAGCATCAGATCGAACAGGAAGACAACCGCCAGAGTTAAAAGATTGATCGGCAGCAGTGTTTTTGTTCGCATAACCCGTTCAATGGCATGAATGATGAACACACTGGAAATAGCTGTCAGCAGCAGCGGCATGATATAGGTGAAGCCCAATTCCCTGTGGATGGCTTTTTTCATGTCTTGTTTCGATATGCCGATATTTTTCAGAATCTGACAGCGGCCATAATCATCATCCGCATCGTTGCAGGTTTTCATAAAGATCACACCACCACAGGAAACGACGAAGACTAGAAACATGAAGACGCAGGCAGCGTACATAACGCGGACAAATGCCAGATCATCATTTTCGGGATCGACCCCCATAGCTGAAATCTGTTCATCACACAGCGGTGCCAATGTCTTGCGAAGCTCTTTGATATCGACGGCGGTATCCATCTGCACCATTTGCATATGCATATATTGTGTTTTTTCATTGATAACAGCCTGATAGTCCTCATCATTCAGAATGATAAAGTTCATATTGTTTTGCATGATTCCAAAATAATACTCCTCACTCTTTTCCTGAATATGGATAGAGCGTCGAGGAAAGGGAACGATATCCTCTACCTCATCAGCCATGGAAATCAGATATTTCTTTGATAGACGAAGACCGTTTCCCGGCTTCGGTTCCCTGGCGAACACCTGTTTATGAATGCTTTTACAATATGTCTCATAGTCTGTATAGGAAAGCACCATATCTGTATAGATCAGATGGTTTTCATCCTCATAGGTATACGGAAAGCCCTGCAGCACTGCCTGATATTCCATGTTTCCAAAAGCCGCTGCGGCTTTGTTAAGGTCTTTTGTCGGAATAGGCTGTGTATTGAGCAGAATATAGGAGAATTGTCCTTCCCCTGCCGCCATGGCGTCATAGCGCTGCTTAAAGGCCAGCCCTGCATTCAGAGCACTGACGGAGCACAGCATCATAATGGTTACGATGGCATAGGTACGATAATTTTTCTTTACACGAAATACCAGATTGTTGATCCATAATGTCCGCTGCTTTCGATAAAGAAAACCCTTTTTGATAGAAAGCTGCTGTAAAAGATAGGGAAACAGCGAACGATACAGGCCGTATACACCAGCAATGACCAGAACAACAGCAAGCAGCATATAGCTGAAGCTGTCCATTTCCCCAATCTGCATAGCACAGAAGTATCCGCCAATCAGCAGGATGGAAAAGAGAAGAGAAGAAAGCAGAGCACGAAGCCCTGTTGCCCTTACCACCTCACGCTGACGGGTTGCCTCCAGCATATCCCTGATGCTTGTCTTTATGATAGAAAAATACCCTTTTATGGCAAGTAGCAGATATAAAATGAGAAAGGCTGCGGCACATTGCAGAGCGGATACGAAGGAAAACTGCATGGAAATATCCGCTTCCATACCACTCAGCTGAAAAAACAGCATGGCAAACAGCTTAAAGAATACAACACCTGCACCAATACCGGTCAATACGGCACTCAAAGCAGCCAACAGCATTTCCAGCGTATACATACGGGAGATTTCTTTCTGGTCCAGTCCCATGAAAATAAAGGTCCCCATTTCCTTCTTCCGCAAATTCAAAAACACGTTGGTCGCATACCAGAGAAAGCAGAAGACGAAAAACAGCAGCACGACAATCATAGAGACCAGAATCATATCACTGAACTCCTGATTCTTTTTTCCCATGATTTCCAGCAGTCCGGAATCCATTAAGGCAAGAAAGTCATACAGGATAAAGGCGCTGAAGGAAAGAGACAGAATATAGGACAGATAGAACCGGATATTGCGTTTGAAATTTGCAATACTCAGACGCAGTATCTGCATGTTAGTCACCTCCCATGGAAGCGAGCAGCTGCAGGATGCGCTCATAGAATACCGAACGCTCTGCATCCGCATGAAGCGTTGTAAATATCTCTCCGTCCTTCAGCATAAACACCTTGCGGGCGTAGCTGGCACTGAAGGCATCGTGTGTGACCATCAGAATCGTCGCATTGCGCTCCTCGTTGATTTCCTTCAGGCTGCATAAAAGCTCACGGCTGCTTTTGGAATCCAGTGCACCCGTCGGTTCATCCGCAAACACAATGCGGGGATTGCGAATCAGTGCGCGTGCAGCGGCTCCACGCTGCTTTTGACCTCCGCTTAGCTGATGCGGATACTTTTTCAAATGCCCCTCCAGATGAAACAGTCCTGCCATTTCCTGCACACGCTGCTGTATGTTTTTTGCCTTCTCGTTTGATAAAGAAAGCGGCAGGGCAATATTGTCCATCAGCGTCATATTATCCAGTAGATTGTAATCCTGAAAGATAAAGCCGATGTGTTCCTTTCGAAGCTTTGCCAGCTTTTCATTGCGAATGGCTGTCAGCTCCTGTCCATCCAGTATAATGCTGCCCTGTGTCGGCTTGTCAATCGTACTCAGCAGATTCAAAAGCGTACTCTTCCCCGCCCCGCTGGGACCCATGACCGCGATGAAATCCCCTTCCTCAATATCCAGTGACAGATTATTCAGTACTGTCGTTCTTACCTCTTTTTTTCCATAGATTTTCGACAGATTTCTTATTTTCATGATTTCATTCATCTTCAGATTCCTCCTTACAGGTTAAGCATACCATGCCCGTGATAGTAAAATCCTTACCACAGGATGACAGTTTTTATACGTAACCTTACAAATTTGTCAGATGAAAGAAATCGCCGTCATGGGAAAAGGTAATCTGTATATCCGTATAGTCCTGTTCACGAGAGGTGATGGTAACCGTATGTCCCAGAAGGTCTGCAATCTTGCGCACAAAATACAGACCCATCCCCGTCGAACGATAGGCACCATTGCGTTGATTTCTTCCCGTATACCCCCGTTCAAACACCGCTGAAAGCTCCTCCTGACGAATTCCGATGCCATTATCTCGAACGTGCAGAACAGCATATTCCCTTACTTCACAGGAAAAGGTAAGCACGGGGTGCTCTTTGTGGTATTTGACAGCATTGGATATCAGCTGATCCAGCATATAGACAAGCCATTGTTCATCACTGAGGACAAGGATATCCACAGAATCCTCGATTTGAATTTCAAAGCCCTCGTGAATCAGAAAATAGGAAGCATTTTTCACAGCGCTTTGAATGGCTTTTTTCAATTCTATTTTCATAATGCTGCGATCCCCTGCCGGCATCCAGGCTTTGGCGGTGCACAGCATCATATGCAGCTGACGCTCCATTTTCTCCAGCTGCTTTTGCATATCCTTCTGCAAGGCGGCATCGGTATTTCGCTCATTCATCATTCGCAGGGCAGCCAGCGGCAGCTTTATTTCATGCGACCAGCGGGATATGTAGTCCTGCAGCTCCTGCTGCTGCATATAATGCTCCTTTTGTTCCCTGAGGTATTCCTGCTCATTATGTGCAAGCACCGTTTGCAGTTCTCCGGTATCATCCAGCTCCTCAATCAGTACATAGGAGGCTGTCTGCATCGCGTTTTGCCAACCTTCTGTCTTTTTTATCCATCGATACCAATCAGACACCGTACACACTCCGATCACCACGAGCAGCATGAAATCCGCATAAAGCAGTTCGGACAGCTCCATTTTTACAGAGGAAAGCCAGAGAAAATACAGATGGTAAATGATCAGCACCGCTAACAGGATACAAATGCATAAACGCCTGTCCTTCAGCCAGCCCTTCATATCAGCAGATACCCCTGTTTCTTGCGTGTCTGTATCAAATCCTCATCACTGAACAACCGCAGCTTTGCCTTTAAGCGTGAAATGCCGGTAGTCAAGGAGCCATCCGATATAAATTCATCCGTACTCCAAATCTGCATCATCAGCTCCTCACGGCTTACGATACTGCCACGGTTTCGAGCAAGAATCTGCAAAATCTTATGCTCTGTCCTGGTCAGCACAATCTCCTGTGAACCATACTGCAGCACTCCTTTGTCAAGATCGTAGCAAAGAGATTCATGCAGTACAATTACGGTATGTCCGACATATTCATAGCTCCTTCGCAAAAGCGCCTGCAGCTTCGCCATCAGAAGGGGTAAAGAGAAGGGCTTTTGCAGATAATCATCGCCACCGCTCATCATCGCCATGATTTTATCCTGATCCTGATCCCTGCTGGATATGAACAAAATCGGAAGCATGGAACATCTGCGGATGGTTTCACACCAGTAAAAGCCGTCATAGTATGGGAGATTGATATCCAGCAACAGAAGGTCCGGCTTCAGCTGTGCTAGCGTTTCTGCGATTTGCTGGAAATCCTGCACGGTATCCACGGTAAAGCCCCAGCGTGTGCAGGCCATTTGTATTTCTCTTGCCAATACCTCATCATCCTCGGCTATCAGAATTTTCATACGATTCCTTCTTTCTCTTCTTTAGCGTATTTTCTTTTCTTTATTATACCTGAAGAACACGATCAGGTATCTATCAGTTTTGTCATGTAACCGGTAAATACCGCAGTGCTGCCATGCTGTGTAAGGTCGTATTTTCAGGAGCTTCACATCCCTTCAGCGAGCAATTCCACCGGTATCTCGTCTTTATATTTTGCACGTGCAGCTGATGAAAAAAGAAGAACAGCACATCTATCAGCTTCTATCCGCCTTCTAAAGTACGTATAACAGTAAAAAAAAGAAAAGGTGAATTTCCTATCAGGCTGTAAAGCATCATCGGGAATGTATAAAAAAAGAAGATGACAAGCATTCGCTTTGTATCATCCTCTTATTCATCCAAGTTTCATGACTCGCTGTCCCAAGTATGCACTCCTGCTATCATAATCACTTTATAGGATTGTAAAGTCTTATTCCATATTACATTTTCCCTGCTTTATCGGGAGGCATTGTGTATTCCCTGCTTTCATCCTGTATCCGCCGCTATCCGCTCTTTGGCAATCGCATTATTTCATTATCACCTGAATCACAGTATCCTTATTGATCGCCTTTCCTGCTTTTATATTCTGCGAAGCAACCATTCCGGTTCCATCCATTTCCACAGCGATATGTGTCAGCTTCCAGAATGCGGTGATGTCCTTTTTCGTCCAGCCTGTCATATCCGGCATCGTTAAGCGGCCGCCATTACTGAGAAGGAATACTCTCTGATTTGAAATGATGGTTTCCTTTGGCTGTGGAAACTGTTCCATAACCTCACTGCCATCCCCGATGATGATCTGCTCCGTATGCGTGTCCTTCAGCTTATCCAATGCATAGGAAAGTGAATGGTTTCTCAGTACGGGCATTTGCGTTTCTCTGAAACCCTTATATGCTTTCTCTTCATTCAGGGACGCTTTATCGGCAGTGATGTTGGCTGCGACCAATGCAGAGCGCATGACCTCTTTCGCAGGTTCTCTGTCATAGTTCAGATAATCACTCGCCTGAAATGCATAGTAGACCATCACCTTGGGATTCTTTGCAGGAGCTGCCATCATGATGGAATTCGTATACAGACTGCGATCATAGCCTTGCTTGCCATACACCTGTCCGGTACCGGTCTTCGCTATGATATCCACATCCTCCATCCGGTACATTCTTGCCGTTCCATCCTTATCATCCACAACCCGCTTCATCAGCTTTTGTATATAGGTGCTTGTTTTTTCTGAAATCGGCTTCCCCACCACCTTTGGTTCATATTGCTTCACGACAGTTCCGTTGGAACGCTCGATGCGATCCACCACATAGGGCCGCATCATGGTGCCGTCATTGAAAATAGCAGAAAACGCCTGTGCCATCTGTAAAGCATTGACATTGATTGCCTGTCCAAAGCCGGTGGAAAGCTTTTCCAATGCATAGGTAAACTGCATTTCTCCGGGCTTATTGCTGAGATAAGGGGTATCCACCGATTTCAGAAAGCCGAATTTTTCAAGATATTCCTTATAGATCGATGGCTCCATATAGCTTGCCAGTAGCTCACAGATACCGATGTTGCTCGATAACACAAAGCCCTTGTCAAAACTGATCGTCCCGTGCTTGTATCGCTCGGCATCATAGATTGCCTGATCATTCGCATTATTCGTACGATGGATGTTTCCCTTGCTGTCCTCCACAAAATGATACACATCACTGTCAAAGGTTTTGTTATAGGGATAATGTCCGCTGTCTACCGCCGCTGCGTAGGTGATGCCCTTCATGACAGACCCCGGCTCATATAAAAAATCAGAGGGGAGATCCACATAATCCTTAATATCATCCCGGCTGTTCAGATTAAAGGACGGTGAGGAAGCCCAGCCCAAAATCTTACCGGTTTTTACCTCCATGACGATCCCCCAGCCGCGAACACCGCCGCTTGTCTTCTTTACGCTTTTATCCAGCGAGCTCTGCAGGGTCTGCTGCACATTGCGATCCAGTGTCAATACGACATTATCGCCATCCTTCGCATAGGCCTTTGTGTATTCCGTACCCGGCAGTGGATTGCCATCCGCATCCTTCTGATATTCCTTACTGCCATTGGTACCACTCAGCTCCTCATCCAGCGCTGCTTCCAGACCGATTTGACCGGTGATTTTCTTCTTTGCTTCATCATATTGTGCAAAGCCAAGCAGATGCGAGGCAAAGACACTGTTGGGATAGGTTCTTTTCACACTGCTCTGAAATTCTATGCCCGGCAGCTTTAAGGCAGCTATACTTTCCTTGACATTGTTGGAAAGATATTTCCCCTTTTCTCCGAATTCGGTCTGATACATATTCGAATCTCTGGCATCCTGCAGCTTTTTACGAAGAAAGGCCTCCTCCAGACCGAGCTTGGGTGCAAGCAGCCTTGCTGTTTTATCAATGTCCTGTACATAAGCGGGTCGATTACCGATATCCTTTCTAGTCCTGCTGAGAACAGCAATGATTGTATATGTGTCCTCATCCTTTGCAAGAATTTCTCCGCTGCGGTCCAGAATGCTTCCCCTTTTGGCCTTTAAAACCTCGGTTTTTACGATATCGCCATCCTTATATTCTTTTACATTCATTCCGGTACGAAAATGTCTGGCGGAGGTCATGGTATATAAAACATTGGATAAAATGAACAGCGTAATGCATCCCATAGCCATCATCATCATTACCAGTGTGCGGTTGCTTCTCTTCATCTACAATCCCCCTTTACAGGAAATGGCCCCTTAACAGGTGCCACTTCCACTATTCCATCTTAACTTTAATAACGGTATCCTTATTGATTGATTTTCCCGTTTTGATATTCTGTGAGGTCACCCTGCCGGTACCGCTCATTTCAACCTCGATATGCGTCAGCTCCCAGAATGCGGTGATATCCTTCTTTGTCCAGCCTTTCATATCCGGCATGGTGATTTTGGAGCCATCTGTCAGAATAAAGACATTCTGATTGGATATAATGGTTTCTCCCACCTCCGGATACTGCTTGATAACACTGGAGCCGTTTCCGATGATGACCTGATTGGTTGCGGTTCCCTCCAGCTTTTCCTTCGCATAGTCAAGAGAATGATTCAATAAAGAAGGCATATCGGACTGCTTAAAATCCTTATATGTTTTCTGTCCATTATTCGATTCCCCGTCACTGGTGATGTTTGCCGCTACCAGAGCAGAGCGCATGACTTCCTTCATCGGCTCTCTGTCATAGCTGAGAATATCACTTGCCTGAAATGCATAATACACCATGACCTTCGGATCATCCGCCGGTGCCGCCATCATGACAGAGTTGGTGTACAAGCTGCCGTCATAGCCGTTTTTCCCCGCAACCTCGCCGGTTCCTGTCTTGGCAATGATTTCCACATCATTCATTTTATAGGGAGCTGCCGTACCATCCTTATCATATACGACCCGTTTCATCAGCTTTTGCATATACTTGCTTGTTTTCTCTGAAATCGGCTGACCTGCTATCGTTGTGTCATACTGCTTTACAATCTTGCCATTCGCATTTTCAATACGGTCGACAACAAACGGCTCCACCATTTTCCCATCATTGAAGATTGCGGAATATGCCTGTACCATCTGCAGGGCATTAACATTGATTGCCTGTCCAAAGCCGGTGGAGAGCTTCTCCGATGCATAATTAAAGGACATCGTACCTCCTCTATTATTTAAGAATGGCGAATTCACCGGCTTCAAAAAACCAAATTTATCAAGATATTCCTTATAGATTGAGGGATCCATATACTTTGTCAAAAGCTCACAGATTCCAATGTTGCTGGACAATACAAAGCCCTTATCAAAGGTAACCGTGCCGTGATTCTTACCCAATGCATCATATATAGTTAAATCCGAATTACTTGTTCGATAGATTTTCCCCTTGGAGTCCTCCACGAAATGGAAGGCTCCGGAATCAAAGGTCTCATTATACGGATACTTGCCGCTGTCGATGGCCGCAGAATACGTAATGCCTTTCATAACAGACCCCGGTTCATACAGATAGCCTGATGGAAGGTCTATGTAATCCTTCATATCCCGTTTATTCAAATCAAAGGAAGGAGAGGATGCCCAACCGAGAATTTTCCCTGTTTCCACCTCCATGACAATGCCCCAGCCACGGACTCCGCCTGCTGTTTTTTTCACACTCTTATCCAGTGAATTCTGCAGGGTCTGCTGGACATTGCGATCCAGTGTTAAAACGACATTGTTCCCATCCGTCGCATAGGTCTTCGTATATTTGGTACCCGGCAACAGGTTTCCGTCTGCATCCTGCTGATACACCTCCAGACCATCTTTACCGCTTAAATAGTCGTTCAACGCAGACTCCAGCCCCATCTTGCCAACCATTGTATTCTTTTCTTCATCAAATTGCGCATAACCGACCAGATGAGATGCAAATACACTGGAAGGATAATACCGCTTTACCGATTCCTCAAAAGAGATACCGGGCAGCTCCAGCGCTTCGATACTCTCCTTTACCTCCTTGGTCAGATTTTTCCCCTTATCCCCAAGCTCTGTCTGATACAGATTGTTCTTTTGTGCCTTTGTCAGCGTATCGACGATATCCTGTTCATCCATACCTAGCTTTGGGGCGAGCAATCTGGCTGTCTTGGTGATATCCTGCACATAGGCAGGCTTGTTGCCGATTCCCTTACGATTCTTGTTCAGGTATGCAATCAGCTTGTAGGTATCCTCATCCTGCGCAATTACCTCGCCGTTTCGATCATAAATTGTACCGCGCTTTGCCTTCAGGACATTGCTGCTGGAAATGTCGGGATCCTTGTATTCCTTTACATTGGTACCGGTACGCAGATGCTTCTGTGTCACCATAGTAAAAAGGACATTGGATAAAATAACTACCCCAATGATCCCTATCATCAACAGCATATATACTAATGTTCGATTACTTCTTTTCGGGTTCATATCATCACGCCTTTGTTATTTCTTTTCATCTTTATCTACAACAACAACGTTGTCCTGATTCGTTTTGATCCCCTCTTTTTCAGCCATTCCAAGTACGCGGTCGCGATCCTCCAGCTTTGTGATATCCGCCTCCAGATTTGCCACGTCCTCTTTTAATGTGTTTGCCTTCTGCTCGCTTTCCTGTGCCTTCAGCTGAAGCGTTATGTTATAGGATTTCAGTGCAAACTTGGCACCGAAGTATCCGAAAATCGACAGTGTTAAAAGCAGTGTCGCAAGTCCTTCTATACGCAGTCTTCTTTTTCTTTTCACTATTTTCGCCTTCGCCATGTTCATCACCTGATCCTTTCTATACATCTTAGCTTTGCGGAATGAGAGCGCATGTTTTCCCTCAGCTCCTCTTCCGTAGCGGTTATCGGCTTTTTATTGAGAAGCCGATACGGTGCAGCTTCCATATCCTGCGGCAGGATCGGAATGCGCTTATCATATTGCTTCGGCTTGCTGCAGGAGGCAAAGGTATCCTTTACGATCCGATCCTCCAGCGACTGAAAGCTGATGACACACAGCCTTCCTCCGACATGGAGAAGCTCCAGTGCATCCCGCAGCACCAGCTGCAGCTCACCCAGCTCATCATTCACGGCAATACGAATTGCCTGAAACACCTTTTTTGCCGGGTGTCCCTTCTTATTCAGCACCTTCGCAGGCAGTGCAGATTTAATGACATCCACCAACGCAAAGGTTGTTTCAATCGGTTTTACTTCTCTTGCTTTTTCAATTTTTCTGGCAATCTGCTTCGCAAAGCTTTCCTCACCAAACTGAAAAAAGATGCGTACTAGCTCCTGGTACTCCCACTCGTTCACCACCTGATAGGCACTGAGCTTCTGGCTCTGATCCATGCGCATATCCAGTGGTGCATCAAAGCGGTAGCTGAAACCGCGCTGTGCTTCATCAAACTGCGGTGAAGATACGCCCAGATCCAGAACCATACCATCGATGCCGGTAACGCCGCGTGCTGTTAATTCACGCTTCAGATTTGAAAAATTACTATGTATCAGGGTTACATTATCGCCAATCTGCGCAAGCCGTTCCCTGGATTCCTCGATAGCAGAGGCATCACGGTCAAAGGCATATAAATGCCCCTGCGGTATCCGTGCGAGTATTTCCGCGCTGTGACCGCCTCGTCCCAGCGTACCATCCACGTAGATTCCATCGCTATGAATTGCCAGATTGTCAATGCTCTCCTGCAGTAATACGCTGTAGTGTTTCATCATATCATAAACTCCGTTAAGCTCTCGGCTATGTCTTCAAAGGCGTCGTTTGCTTCCTCATCCACCGGCTCCCAGCGTTCTCTGGACCAAATTTCCACATGATTGGCAGCACCGATCACCATGCATTCCTTCACAAGCTCTGCCAGCTTCACAAGGGGAGAGGGAATCAGTACACGACCCTGTGCATCAATTTCACATTCAGCGGCCTTGCTTGTCATCATTCGGACAAACATACGGGCATCCTTCTTCGTTGAAGGCAGCTTCATCAGCTGCTCATAGATGGTCTCCCACTGCTCTTTTGTGTAAACAGCCAGACAGCCGTCCAGCCCGCGTGTGATGATGACATGATCTCCCAGCTCCTCTCGTAACTTTGCAGGAATGATGATACGCCCTTTTTTATCAATATTATGTGCGTATTCACCCATGAACATGCCCTTCACCTCCACTATCTACCACTTTCTGCTACTTTATACCACCATTATACCCTCTGGCTATGGTTTTGTACATAAAGAATTAAAAAAATTAAGGATTTTATCCTGCCGGTTTCGACGGATTTTCCTTAATTTTCCAGTTATGTGACGTATATGGAAGAAATGCATCAAAAGCTGCGTTCTCTGCTATTTCCTCACTTGATGATGAATTTATCAGAAAGCTCTGCACGGGCCAGTTTTGTTATTTCCTCAATACATTCTGTTTTTGCCTGTGTATATCCATCCCGATCTCTGCGATAGGTCTGTGCCAGTTCTTTTTTCAAGGCTGCATATTTGCGACACACCGCATCATGCGTACGCAGGTACTCACAAAAATAAAGCTCTCCCCATGCCGCAGGGTAGCGGACATGCAGATGAAATACTCTATCCGCAAATCCAAGTGCCGTGTAGCCTTTGTTGAAGCATAGGATTTCCCCCTGCTCCTCCTGTTTTCTCGACATCAGGATCCAGCCGTCCCGTGTAAGCGTTTTGATCAGCTTCTGCGGATGGCGGGTATCCGTTTCCAGCAGGATATCCACACAGGGCTTCGCCTCCAATCCCTTTACCGCGGTACTTCCCATATGGGATATTCGTACGATAGAAGCCTTTAGAAGGCTTTGAAGACGAAGACGCTGCGCATCATACCATGCTGTATATTGCTCATTATACGGTCGTATGACAATCGGAAACAGTTCCCAGAGCTGTTCCAGAGAAAGCTTCTGCAGTTCCGTTGCATCCTGATTATCTGTACGATTGAAATCAGACTTCTGTAATCGGTACAGAAGAGGGGTCTTTGCTATGGCAGGATGTTCCTGCTCATATTCGATTCTTTGAAAGCCCAGCTGAACAAGATTTTCCTGCAGCTGCTGCTCCTTTGCATGCACCTCCATCATCACCTGCTCGATATCCCAGCGATACAGGACGTAGAACAGCAGCATATACACATACTGTCGATGCAGCAGTGCAAAATTCTTTCCGATATTCGCCAGCCGCATTGCGATCGTCACCGTGCGTGCAGACTGAAGCGTCACCTGCATATAGCCGGCATAAATGGTATCCAGCAGCAGATACAGCTGCAAAGTGCTGTTCATTAGATTTTCCTGCAGCTGAGGAACACAGGTTGTATCACATACAGGAATACTTCCTTCCGCTTTGCTGCAGATGGTAAAATTTTTATAAACCAGCTTCATAAACGCCTCCATTTTCTTCCTTCGCAAGCATATGTCTTTCCCTGCTTCCAGATTGCGCCGCTTTCATGTCTCTCTTGCATACAGGAACAAGCTGTATGATTTTCTTAGGAGTTCTCCTGTTCATCTGTCTCATGAACCAGCTGTATACCGTATTCCTTCTGCTTCCATACGCTTCATTATTCCAGCTTTGAGCTGCAGCATTTTTCCAGCTGATGCTGAATATAGGGGGCATCCTCATCATCCAGTAAGGCGATTAGCTTATCCCCGGTATGCAGCACAGTACTTCCTTTCGGCAGAAGCTCCTTCCCCTGCCGCTCAATGCTGATCAGCAGGCACTTATTCGGCCACTTCACATCGCATATCGCCTGATCACAGACCGGACTTCCCAGCTCTACAACGGCTTCCACCAGATGGCGCTCTCCATGGAAGGCAGAAAGATTCACACCGTTTTTCACAAGGAGATTGTGCAGCAGGCTTTCATAAATCGGCTCACAGTTCAACAGACTGGCGCACAGATAGCTGATCAGCGATACCACCGCCAGCGGCAGAAGATTCGTCAAGGTACCACTCATCTCTGCTATCAGAATGATTCCGGTGATCGGTGCGCGAACGATAGCGGCAAATGCCCCTGCCATCGCCATAATGATAATATTATTCATATAGCCGGCAGAGAAGCCGAACACCTGTACGGCGATATTCCCGAAAATTGCCCCGGTAAAGCTGCCAAGGACAAGCAGCGGGAAGAAAATACCGCCCGGAGCTCCGGAGCCGAAGCTGATAAGGGAGAACGCAAATTTCACTGCCAGAAGAAGAAACAGTGTGCGAAGCATCATGACAGGATTCTCACTGAGCATTTCGATCATCGCATGTCCGCTGCCAAGCACATCGCTCAGACACAGGGCAAGCACACCGGACAGCAGCATTGCCACCATCACACCGTAATGCTGCAGACCGCTTTTTGCAAACAGTGCCTGCACCTTCATCGTGGATTTGTTATACAGTACTCCAAACAAGCCGCAGACGATTCCCAGCAGAATCAGCATCCAGTAATAGCCAAGCGGAAAGGTGTTCAGGACTTCAAAATGAAATGCCGGAGCCAGACCGAACACATTGCGGGATAGAAAATCTCCGCTCACACTCGCACACATGACGGAAATCAATACCGACACGCTGAAATTTTTATGAATCTCCTCCAGTGCAAACATCACACCGGCAAGGGGTGCGTTAAATGCTGCAGCCAATCCTGCCGCAGCCCCGCAGGTCAAAAGCAGACGCTCTTCCATCTTTACACGGTGAAACAGCTTTGCAATCGCTTTTCCTGCCATCGCTCCCAGCTGTATGCTGGGGCCTTCCCTTCCCAGAGACAGACCGCCGAAGGCACACAGCGTTCCGCCAATCACCTTCGCAGGCAGCACACGCGTCCACTGCTGGTCGATAAAGGACATGATTTCTCCTTCCACCTGCGGAATTCCGCTACCGGAGATCAACGGCTCCGCCTTCAAGAGCTGCGCAACCAGAAATCCCAGTATGAGCAGAAAAGCAAACCACAACACGATATGCGTCCAGTCGGTGCGGATAAATGCAACCGCAGCCGCAACAAAATCCTCCGCGTAGCCCAGAATGATGCGATACAGCACGGCAATCAGACCGGCACAAAGACCGGCCGCAAGCCCTTCCCCAATCAATACGTATTTAAAATTTCCTGCACTATGCAGAATATGAAGCGTACTTCCATGTTTTCTCTCTTTCACAAATCTCATCCTTCTTTCTCTAAAATTATAGCATTCGTATCTCCCTTTTACAAATCACTTCCCGTTGCTACACGATTCTTATACAGCCGAAGCCGTTCAGCAGTCACACCGTTCAGCCTGTACAGGTGCAATTTACGAGTCAATGCTCTTTTATAAGGGCGAAGAAAAACAGGCATATGCCTGTTCATCCTACAACACGGAAGTGCTGTTTTGCGAGTCAAGGATTCCTTAACGCTTAAAAGGAAAACAGAGACATCTGATTTTCATCCTGCATTCCCTCCAGAACTCCCATACTCTCCATCTTCTTCACCAGTGTTCCGCTCAATGCCGTACGCCGCTGTAAATCCTCCTTGGAAAGGAAGGCTCCCTGCTTTCGTGCCTCCACAACCGTATCCGCAACGTTCTC
This sequence comes from [Clostridium] innocuum, assembly GCA_012317185.1. NCBI lineage: Bacteria > Bacillati > Bacillota > Clostridia > Eubacteriales > Clostridiaceae > Clostridium > [Clostridium] innocuum. The sequence continues at coordinate 3,013,247 of CP048838.1, forward strand.
ACCAAGTCCGTCGATGCTGGTAAACGGCGGAATGATGTAGTTCGCATTCTCCGGATCGACGATAAACTCACGGGATGCCGAGCGCATGATATCAATATTGGTAAAGTAATAGCCTCGCAGGTTCATTTCCAGAGCAAGCTCCAGCGTATTGAAGGTATCCTTATCCTTTTTGGAAACATCCTTTTTCGTTTCATTATTTTTCAGCATATCGCTGATTTCCTGCATTCTGCGACGGATCGCCTGTTCTCCCTTAATCATCGTTTCAATGTCATAGGCATCGCAACGAATCGAGAAGAACATGCAGTAATATACCTGCGGTCGATGCACCTTGAACCATGCGATACGAATCGCCATCATAACATAAGCCGTCGCATGTGCCTTCGGGAACATATATTTGATTTTCAGACAGGAATCAATATACCAGTCCTCCACACCGTTGGCCTTCATTTCCGGAATCCATTCATCCTTTAAGCCCTTCCCCTTACGTACACTCTCCATGATGGTAAAGGCAAGCTTCGGCCGCAGCCCCTTGTGCAGCAGATAGACCATGATGTCATCTCGACATCCGATGACACTCTTCAGCGTACACGTTCCGTTGTCGATCAGATCCTTCGCATTTCCCAGCCAGACATCGGTACCATGGCTCAGACCGGATATTTTCAAAAGCTCATCAAAGGTGGTCGGGCGCGTCAGCTCCAGTATACCGCGCACAAACGGCGTTCCGAACTCCGGTAATCCGGCTGCTCCGGTTTCCTCACAGGATTTACTCGTATCAATCTTCAGGGCATCCACCTTGGAGAAAACACTCATCGTTTCCGGGTCATTCATCGGAATCGTCGTCGGATCAATCCCGCTCATCCGCTCCAGCATCTTCATTGCGGTCGGATCGACATGTCCCAGAATATCAAATTTCAAAACATTGTCATGGATATCGTGGAATTCAAAGTGGGTGGTCTTCCACTCCGCATACGGGTTGTTGGCAGGGTATTGTACCGGTGTAAAATCATGAACATCCAAATCCAGCGGAATGACGATAATACCACCCGGATGCTGCCCGGTCGTACGCTTCACTCCCTCACAGCCCTTCGCCAGATGCAGGACCTGTGCATTTCGCATACTTCCCTCAATGCCCATTTCCTCCTCATAGCCCTTCACATAACCAAACGCTGTCTGCGTCGCAACGGTACCGATCGTTCCTGCACGGTACACATGATCATCCCCGAACACCTCTTTTGTATAGGCGTGGGCATTGGGCTGATAATCACCGGAGAAGTTCAAATCGATATCGGGAACCTTATCCCCTTCAAAGCCAAGGAAGGTTTCAAACGGAATATCGTGTCCGTCCCCTCGTATGGTTTCTCCACAGTTTGGACAGATGATATCCGGCAGATCAAAGCCATCTGCCACGCTTCCGTCCGTATAAAATTTCACATAATGACACTTCGGACATACATAATGCGGTGCAAGCGGGTTAACCTCGGTTATTTCCGACATCGTCGCAACGAAGCTGGAGCCGACCGATCCACGAGAGCCTACCAGATACCCGTCATTCAGACTCTTTTTAACCAGCAGATGGGAAATATAGTAAACAACGTAGAAGCCGTGTCCGATGATACTTGCAAGCTCCTTTTCCAGGCGCTTTTCCACGATTTCGGGAAGCACCGGTCCGTATTTTTTATGAGCATTTTCATAACAGATATCCGTAAGCTTCTGATCAGAGCCCTCGATATCCGGCGGATACAGACGATCCTTGACAGGCTTCACTTCCCCGATCATATCGGCAATCCGTTTGGTGTTTTTAATAACCATATCATAGGCGCGCTGTTCTCCCAGCCATGCGAATTCCTTCAGCATCTCCTTCGTTGTACGGAAGTGCTGGTCCGGCGCCTTGAATTTCCGACGCTTTTCCTGATTGTAGATATAGAGAGGATGACGGACACCGCCAATCGCCTGTGAGGAAATATAAATATCACGAATCATTTTCTCACCGGGCTGTACATAATGACAGTCTCCGCTGGCAACCAGAAGCTTATCCAGCTTATCGGCTGCATTCACAATGGATGTCAGAATTTCCTTTAACCGCTCCATACTGGAAATGGAATCACGTTCCACAAGGTGGCGGTAGTTTTCCAGCGGCTGCAGCTCTATGTAATCATAAAACTGCATAACCTCCTCCAGTGTCTGTTCATTACGAGTCTGTGCCATGTCAAACACTTCGCCGTTCAGACAGCTGGAGCCAATGAGCAGATTGCCGTTGATACGCCGCTTTTCAATTTCACTTCGCAAAATTCTAGGCTCCGCTACGATATTGTTTGTACTTTTACTGCTGTAGGCAAGATAGCTGGTATGGGAAAGCGTCACCAGCTCAAACAGCTCCTTCAGTCCCGCCATATTTTTCGCCAGTATCGTCACATGCTTGACACGCACCTTGCGAAAGCTCTCTGCTGTCTGCATATCCTGAAGCTCTTGCAGGTTTTTGATATGCTTCAAATCGTTCAGCATATTCATATAGGTCTGCGCAAGAACCTCCGCATCATAATCGGCACGGTGAGCAACATCCTCATCGTATCGAATGCCATAGGAACGGGCAATCTGCCCCAGCCGATAGCCCTTACGGTCCGCCTGCATGCTTCTGGCAAGATCCAGTGTATCAATCACGGGATTCATGATTGGGGGACGTCCGATCCTTGCCAGCTCATCGTTTAGAAAGTTATAGTCAAAGGTCGCATTATGTGCCACCAGGATACTGTCCCCGATAAAGTCGAGAATCTCATCTATGCTGTCCGCAAAGGATTTCGCATTCTTCATATGCTCTTCCGTAATACCGGTCAGCTCCGTGGTAAAGGCACTCAGCGCCACCGGCGGCTTGATAAACAGCTGCAGACTCTTTATACAGGCACGATCCTTAACGATCTGCCCGCCGAATTCGATAATGTGATCAAAACGGCTGGATAAGCCGGTTGTTTCAAGGTCAAATACGCAATAGGTTCCCTTTTCCAGTTCAATGTCCTGAATATTACGAACAATCTGCAGTGCGGGATCCACCATATTCATTTCCAGACCGTAAATCATTTTAAACGGTGTTTCTCTGCCCTTATTGATCGCCTCCACCTTATGCTGTGCCTTTGGAAAGGCCTGAACCACAAGATGATCGGTAATGGCGATGGCATCCATTCCCCACGCATTCGCCTGATCGATGTATTCTTCAATATTGCAGACACCATCCATTTCCGAAAGCTTGGTATGCACATGCAGCTCCACACGTTTTTCCTCTGCTTCATCCACACGCTTTACTTCCGCAACCTTTTCAATCACGTCAGGCATAAAGACAAGCTCCCGGGTATAGGCATCGTATTCCGCCTTACCATAGGCTACGACACAGTCTCCGTTCTTTATTTCCGCCAGTACTTCCTTTGTGACGGCACCGCGTTCAAACCGCTTCATGATGATGGCATCGTCGTCATCCCCGATCCACAGCATCTGGATATCACGTCCATTGCGCAGCGTTCGTGTTTCCGTTTCAAAGATCTTACCATGGATACGGATACCATGGCATTCTTCCGTTATATCATGAATGGAAAACGGCACATACTGGTCCAGTCCCTTTTTCCCCTTCGGCTTAAAATTATAGCTTTTCTTTTCCTCATACACCTTCACCGGCTTCGCTGCCGCCTCACTTTTCACCGTGACCGTCGGAATCGGTGCGGATTTTTTCATTTCCTCAACATGAATTTCCAGCTGAAAGCCGCAGCGCTCCAGAAATTCCTGCAGCAAATGCTTATTCTGGATCGCCCGGTCGCGTTCCTGCTCATCCAGAATCTGATAGACAAGATATTTCTGTTCATTGATGGTCGGCAGTGATTCATGAAATATTTTCAGCTGCATATGCCGGGAGACAAAGCGTTCGATATAGCTGGATACCTCCAACAGCTCCGCTTCGGCCTTTTCAGCTGTGATATGCAAATCCACACTGCAGCGTGTCAGCTTTGTTAAACGCATACAGAAAACATCCCATACCTGAAACGGCAGTGGTTTCGGCAGAGAGATTTCCATTTTGATAACATTGGACTTCTTCATATATACCGGCTTCATGGTAAAGGTACCCTGTTTAAAATACTCCAGATCCGGATTGTTCTGTTCCATTTTTCTCACTAAATCAATCAGTTTCAGTTCCATTGAATCCCTCTTTTCCGCTCCTTATATGATAGCATATTTCGCCCCTTTGAAAAAGTAAAATTATCGCTCATTTTCCGGATGTGTCATATTCAAACCACGCGCGACCATTTTGTTCACGGCGCATGCGATGTTCAGCTGACGCTCCCTTTTTACTGCGTATATCCGCTGCGCTTTTCACAACATCTTGTGCAGGATGCAAAAAGCAATCCTCATGTGCCGTAATGGATCAGGCGCAAGAAATTTTCTTCCCTGCACATAAAAAGGATACATCCCGTCCTTTTCGGATGTATCCGTATATCGCTGTTTAAGCAGTTAGCCGCACTGGCTCATCCCAATCGGACTTTGCGTTCCCCATTCACTGGTGGAATGCAGAAGGCTGCTTTACTGCGGCAGAGCCGCCTTTTTCAGTGCATTCTGTGCCGCCATGCGAATTGCTCTGCTGGATATGGTGGCAGAGGAAACATCATCAACAGCCGTACTGTTTTGCTTCTGAATATCTTCAAGAATACGCTCAGCATCTTTCCCCATACCGTTATCGTGCTGAAGCAGTTCAATTCTCTGTATGGCAGCATTCTGAATCCGCAGCCGCAGCCGTACCTGCACCAGACCAGTCTGACATTCTCCCTCATAGCTGCCATCCTGCAGACGGTTCATATCCACGGCTTCAAATGCGAGCGCATCACTTTGCTGCTTCGTCTGATAGAACTGATAAGCAATCCCTCCCGCGCCAAGAAGAATCAGTACCACCAGAGCCTTGATGAGCTTACGCTTCATGAGTCTGCCCTGCAATGACACTGTCAATCGTATCCCAGCGCAGGCGGTCTACAAGTACAGCGTCTTTATCCTCATACAGATGTTCCTGCTTATTCACCATGCGGATGATTTTTCTTTCCAGAAAGCCCAGCTTCTGAAAGTCCAGTCTGCCGCCGATATTCACAGAAAAGGCAAGCTGCCGATAACATGCTTCTCCCAGATTTTCTGTGATGATTTTTTCCGGTGCAGCATCGCTCATACCGCACAGCAGCATACCGACGCTTTTCCCCGCCAGCTCCTTCGTATTTGCACGAATGCAGGCAAGCAGCTGTTTTGCCAGCCTGCCCGCATAAATGCTTCCAACACATACAATGCGCTCATAGCCTTCCCACGACAGTGCAGGGTCTGCTTCCTGTAAATCTGCGCAAAGCTTTTGCTGCAGATACGCTGCCACCTCTTCCCCGGTGCCATGCTTACTTTTATAAATAATCAGTGTTTTCATTTGTTCTCCATTCCCCTGCTTTCTGCAGGCTGCCTCATAGATCGTGATACTGTCTCTGTCATATGCCTGCATTTCTGACTGCTCTGCATCCTATGCTGTTTCATGCGGTCGCAGAGATGCCATGATCAAATCCAGCACTTCCTCAATGACCTTATCCCGGTATGCAGGCACCGGCTGTTCTATGAGGATACGCTCCAAAAGACCGTATACACAGCACCAGATGCCTTGTGCGCGAAGCTCCACCTGCTCCACACTGAACTCGCCGCATGCAATGCCTTCCTCCAGACAGGTGCACAGCATAGCGATACTTTTTCGATGCTGGCGCAGATTTTCCTGCAAAATTGCAGTCTGCTTTTGTACGGAAGGAAGCTTGCTCTGCATGACGACCTGATAAAGCAGCGGATCCTCCAGCATCCCTCTAACATAACCAAACAACGTGGTTCGCAGCTGGGCAGCGGGAGATTTTTCAGATGCCATGGTCTGCTGTATGATGCACAGGATATTATGATATCCCTCCTGTACGACCGCAAGCATCAGCTCCTCCTTTCCGGAAAAATAATGATAAATAATACCGGGTGTCTGCTGTATCATCGCCGCTATTTTACGAATGCTTAAAGCCTCCATTCCCTGCGTTTCCATGATTTCTCTGGCTGCACGCATGATAAGCGCCCTGCGTGATGCTATCTGTTCCTCATCCTTTACGCGCATGCTTCTCCTCCTTTGCATAAAAGCAGATATGGCGGTCTGCTTTTATTTTCTTTTGCTGCTTGTGAATCGTATGATTCATTTTCAAACACATCAGACGGGCTACAAAGCCTGGGATTTTCATTTCCGCCTGCTTTGAAAGCAAGCTGGCAACTTCCGTTTTATGCTGGACACAGGCAATCAGCTTCTGCAGGCAATGCTCCACCGGTACCGCATTGGGAAGACGCTTCAATGTAACACCGTCAATGATTGCCCCTCCCCCGATAATCAAGCCGCCCATCCATCGTTGCTGCATCGCCTTTGCAAACAGCTCGATATTGCCGATACAGCAGTGATGCGTATGAGTGTATGGCATTCCACCCTGTGCGATTGCATATACATATTTGTTTCTCGACAGCTCTGCCTGATGCAGCTTAGCCAGTACCTCTACTGCATCCCCCGGGATAGCGTTCACATAACAGGGAGTGATAAAAATCCATGTATCTGCCAGCCCTGCAGCTTCCAGAAAGCTGTCCCATGCAGCCTCGATATCCAGACAGCTCCACAGCTGCGTCTGCTCACCGAGCTGCTCCTGCATAAGTCTTCCCAACAGGGCACTGGTTCCAAGCCTGCGCGGACTCAGATTCAAAATCAGTATGGACATAGTGCTGCCTCCTCGCCAATATACTGTACACGCATGAGCGTACCCCCGGTAATACCATGGATCTCCTCCAGCCATTCCTCAAACAATGCCAGCTCCTGTGGCGTCGCCTCTCCGTAAAGAAGAAATTCGATTTCACGCAGCGGTATTTTCCATCCCTTCTTGGTCAGCTCCCTGTTTTTTACGGTATATTCCGGATAGCCAAGCACCGCCATACGATCCAAAATGCGCTTGCACTTCGGACTGCAGCACCCAAAGCTCTGCCGGCATATGAAGACCAGCTTTTCACATTGCGCGATTTTGGGATACAGCATCTGCATATCATCCGCAACTGCACATTCACCACCATGATGTATGCGACGTTCACAGGCCCCACATCCCATACAGCCCTGCAGCTTCAACTCTCTGACATCCACTGTCTCCATCCCCAATTCATCGCAAAACGCATATTCCGTATCATTCAATCGTAATGTTCTCACAGTCATCACCTCTTAATAAATTAAACACTGTTTAATTTATGTTTATCTTATCGTATCCCGGTCATTCTGTCAAGATGGTTTCAGTAGATTAACAAAGCCATTGTCTGTCATTCCTATCCACCACAATCTGCATAACCGTACAAAAAATGAACGCATAAAAGCATATTCGAAAAACAAGCAGGATGATAAATATACAGAAAAAAGATCAGGTACATGATAAAGACGAACCTGATCCTCCTGATTATTCTATTTTCAAAGCATAAAAACCATAGAAACAGGCCATACCCTCCGCTATTTATTACATGGACAGTAAAATGCTTGTGACATAAGAGCCGAGTATCGCCACACTCGCCAACAGAACCAGGGCGCGATGCTTCTTTCCATATATAACCACCAGTGTACAGACCATGGAAAACGCACCAAAGCCGAGCAGATTCATTACCTGCGGTTCATTGACATAAATGCTTCCCTGCGTAAAGAGAACATCCGCAAAGCAGAGTATGATAAAATTGAACAGGTTACTGCCGACGATATTACCGAAGGATGCGTTGAAATTTCCAATCCGTACCAGATTGACAGAAGCACTCAGCTCCGGCAGTGAGGTAGCCACTCCCAGGAAGATTGCCCCGGCAACCGTAGCCCCCAGCTGCAGCTCCTCCGCAAGGCGGTCCGTTACCGTTGTCAGCAGGATACTTACGATAACAAGTCCCACACTGTAACAGATAAACCGAACAGCAATCTGCCTTACACTCAGCGAGATGTACACTTCCTCCTCCACATCACCGCTGTCATCATTCCCCATGAATTTCACATTTACCGCATACACAAGCAGAATGAGAATGGACATCAGGTTGACCTTCAGAAAACTGAACCCAACCTCCTTCGGCATCATGATGGCCGCAAATACCAGGGCATACATGACCAGACCGAACCACAGCGTCTTGCTGTGTGATTTTGACAGTGTGGCTCTTTGATAACGGCGGGATGTAAACAGCATCAGTCCTCCAATGACACAGAGATTGAAGATATTGCTTCCCAGCACATTTCCCTGTACCAGATCCGGCTGATCCAGTGCCAGAACGGCAGTCAGAGATGTAAATAATTCAGGCAGAGAGGTCACAGCCGCAAGCATGACACCTCCAATAAACGCACCGGACAGATTTGTTTTCTTATCCAGGCAATCAACGTAATACGACAGACGTACAGACAAAAACACCACCAGTGCCGCCAATACGATATATTCAAGATACAGCATACCATTTTCCTTTCCTTTTCCAGCAGCCTCCCTCGCAGAAAGCAGCTGCTCTTTTTCTATTTATTCTATAGCTTCCCCCGACACCGCTTTGACAAACCGGCGCATGCATTCTTCAATCAGTGAACGCGGTGCAGCCATATTGATACGCTCAAAGCCCTTTCCCTGCGCACCGAACAGATAGCCTTCATCCAAAATCAGAGACTGCTGTCGCATCCGCTTCTCGAGCTGCCTCTCGTCAGGACAGTACGCACGGACATCCACCCACAACAGATAGGTTCCCTCACAGGGGGAAACAACAGCCTGCGGCAGCTCTTTTACCAGATAGTCACATGCATAGCGAATATTCTGATCGATATAGGAATTCACCTGATTCAACCAGTCTTCACTTTCATTATATGCCGCCTTCGTTGCCGCTAATGCAAAGGAATTGCAGCTGTTCAAAGACAGTCGGTTTCCGACAAACTCCTTCCAGCGCTGCTGATATTCCGGCTTTGTGATGATGATATTGCTGTTTTGCAGACCTGCCAGATTAAAGCTTTTGCTGGGCGCTGTACAGACGATGATTTCATCCTTATATTCCGGAACCAGCGTATGCAGCGGGATATGATGAATCCCCTCCCGTATCAGATCACAGTGAATTTCATCACTGATGATCCATTTTCCATAGGTATGCGCAAGATCAGCCACCTGCTGCAGCTCTTCTTTTGACCATACCCGGCCTACCGGATTATGCGGAGAACACAAAATCATTCCCTTTACCTCATCCGCAGCCAGCTTTTCCTCTAAATCCGCAAAGTCAATCGTGTAGACTCCATCCGTATTGCACAGGGGACTTTCCACAACACAGCGCCTGGTTGCCAGAATCTTATTGCGAAACGGATAATATACCGGCGGCTGAATCAGTATGCTGTCACCCTCCTCACTCAGAATTTCCAAAAGATAGGCGATAGCTGGAACGACTCCCCCTGCATAAAAGATGGAATCTGCCGCAATCGTCCATTGAAAGCGACGCTGAAACCATCCAGTTACACTGTTTCTGTATGCATCATCAAAGCCGCAGGAGTATCCGTAAATCTGTTCCTCCACACGACGGTGCAGGGCCTCCTGTATCTCTGTGCTGCAGGGAAAATCCATGTCCGCCACCCATAGAGACAGCACCGTCTGTTCATCACTGCAGGCAAAGGGCTTATCCCATTTGATACATCCGGTTCCCGTTCTCGACAGAACCGTATCAAAATCATATTTCATATGTACCTCCCAAACAAGATCAATCATGTACTCTCATACTGCATTATTATATCGTGTTTAAAAGCCCTTGAACAGAGAAAATACTGTGGATTTTCCCACTTTTTCGAAGCTGTGTCTGCAATGCTGTGCAAACAATCGCATACTGAAGGATGTTTTGAAGTTTTATAATTGCATGATGCCTTCATCGTACCCTCTTCTTCATATACAGCAATGCAGGACAATCGCATAATGTGCTAAGCTTTTTGCCTGTGTATACTGCTTGTACGAGCCATGGTCCAATAACCTACCGTGCCTTCCATGTGATACGCAACCGTATATGCCCGATAGTGCATACGGGCATAGTCACCGCTTCAGACATAGCTGCTGTACATATTATATACAGTCAGGTCGCAAAATAAAAAAAGATTCCCATTTCGCTGAATGAAAAGCGCAGATGGAAATCTCCTTGATACCTGTATGGTTGAAAAGCAAGCAACTATACTATATAGTAACGGAATTCTTCACGGAACAGTTCATCAATGGATTTTCCTGTTTCCTGACGCACATCCTCTACTTCACTGTTCAAGACAATCTGTCCGTTTTTGATGAAGACAACTGTACTGAAGATACGTTCGATATCCGCAATCAGATGCGTTGCGATAAGAATCGTCTGCTCCGGAGAATAATTTTCCAGAATTGTATCCAGAATCACTTCCCTTGCGGCTGGATCGACACCGCCAATCGGCTCATCCAGTACGATGATCTTTGCCTTGCGACTCATTACCAGAGCCAGCTGAAACTTTTCCTTTGTCCCCTTAGACATCGTCTTGATGCGCATTCCATCATCAATTTGAAAACGCCGCATAATCGTCAGGCATTTATCCAGATCAAAATCCGCATACATATCGACAAAAATAGCCAGTGCATCCTTCACCTTCATCCAGTCTGAGAAATACGGCTCATCCGGCAGATAGGACACCATCGCCTTCGTCTCTGCCCCGATGCATGTTCCATCGATTTTTACGACACCGTCATAATCCTTCAGCAGTCCGGTCATAACCTTTAAAAGCGTTGTCTTTCCACTTCCGTTAGGACCGAGCAGACCGATGATCTGCCCTCCCTCAAAAACCATATCCACATTATGCAGGGCCTGCTTTTTCCCATAGGCTTTGCTAAGCCCGCTTATTTCAATCAGCTTTTCCATTGTGCAACCTCTCTTCCACTGTGGCGATGATGGCTTCATCATCACATCCGTATTGACGGATTTCTTCAATAAACATGTCTGTTTTTCTACAGATTACATCTTCCTTTAGTTTCCGTATCATTTCTGTATCGTTGCAGATAAATCTGCCACTCGTGCGTTCACTCGCCACTAGACCGCTGCGCTCCAGTTCACTCAGCGCACGCTGTACCGTATTCGGATTGACACCAAATTCCACAGCCAGTTCACGGACAGAAGGAATTTTCTGAGAAGGCTGATATACATCTGTAACGATCCATCGCTTTATTTCATCCATAATCTGCAGATAGATCGGCATCTTGGAATCAAAATTCATGCAGGTTCACTTCCTTCCTAATACTCTCCGTTTTTCATTCGTTTCACTGTTTGCAGCACTGCTATGATGATAATTCCCAGCAGCAGTGCTCCTACGATATAGATTGGCCATCCGATTCTGAAATAATCCAGCAGCAGATATCCGGTAAATACATACCAGAACGAGAATAGCAGAATAATCAGTATGATCAGTGCTCTCTCCTTCAGGTCATTCATCATTCTATTTCCAGTTTATGATCCAGGATATATTTGCTTCCGAAGAAGAACAGGCTGAGAAGCAGCAGGGATTTCACAATCATAATGCCCACACCTGCCATGAACTGGTATTCCACCTGCATTCCCATAAACATCCCCATGATCGTGCCGGCAAAATCATCGGAGGCAAGATGAAACGGAGCAAGCAATATCCGATCAAACACAAAGCTGAGTATCCAGGATATCAGAATATAAAGCAGAATGGCAACTGCCGTGCGATATCGCGGTACATAGGTGGTATGCGTTATATTCATAACCAGATAGACCAAGGCCACGGATTCTGCCGTACCGACAATCATATAGAACAGATACAGCAGGGAATCCACTGCAATCACGGTGCTGAAGAATTGCTGCAGCGTCTCTGTAATAGCTGAAAAATCAAAGCCGCTGACACGCAGACCGATAATCAGCATCGACAGAAACAGGACAAACACGGAAACAATGATCCAGAACACCGCACTCAGAATTTTTGTCAACAGCAGCTGTGTGCTTGTGACAGGCAGGGTATGCGTCAGATACGAATTCCTGGAGAACATCGAATTGCTGTAATTCTTAATAATGACGACAACACACATGATGAACATAACCACACTCATGATAATATAGACAATTGCTGCAATGTTGGTTATCATTCCCTCATTCCTAGGATTCATCAGAAGTGCCGCCACCATGACGATGGCATATAAAACAAGAAAGCTTCGATATGAGCATTTCAGCTCATGCTTGCATAATTTCCAGAACATATAATTCCTCCCTCGTAAATGGTTTGTGTATCACTGTATTAACCATCTAATACAATAGTACAGTATCGAGAAAGAATTGTCAAGCAATACATAGAAATATTTATCGAAATTAAGGTCGCCAGCAATCACTTCCCATATAAATAAGTCCTATCCTGCTGTATGCTTCTTTCATCATGGCTATTTATAGGACAACCGATTCAGGGCAGTCAGACAGGGATACACATTTGGATAATCTGCTAATAGAAAAGATCAGGTGCATTATTTTCTACAAGCCCGTACACTTGATTCTTTTCCCTCTGCTAATACTGCAGCTTACCGTTCTCGATCCGGATAGCTCTGAACGATTCCTATTTTTTATAAAAGGCGAACGGACAGGTGAATCCCCCTGCAAACGAAAAAAGTCATCCTTTCGGATGACTGCCGCTTCCTTTGCCTAGGTATCTCTTTCTATTTGAAATAACAGCGGCGATAGTAATATCATAGCACATTATCACACAGATGTCACATATATCAGGAAAAAACCTGATTTTTTTAAGAATAATCTGCTGTTATCCGTGCTTAATGAATGAGAACAGCAGTAAATGATGAAACTGCTTCATTGCTGCATGACAACTACATTTTTCTTAACCCTGATTCTCATGCAAATTCACACATTTTTCTCATTGCAACAGAAACAGGAGTTGCCTTTATCTTCTGATGATCGCATGAACTGGACAAACCTCTGCGCACAGACCGCAATGCAGGCAATTGTTCTGCCGGATATGGCAGGGTTCCCCACACACAATGCACTGCTGCGGACAATGACGAATACAGCTTCCGCATTGGATACAGCTCTCCTGTATCATAAACCCCTTTTTCGGCATCGATGCTTCTCCGATTGTAAAATATCGGCGTTCGATCGGCTGTCTTCCAAGATCAAAGAATTCAAGCTGTGCATCACAAACCACAAAGGCATCCAGTATGCTGAACGAATTACCGGGATAGACGTCCTTCATAGACGGGTTTTCATCAAAAATACGATGAATCCAATACTCCTGCTGTGACAGACGAATCGAGCGCCCCTGCAGGCGCACCATCTGATACGCGCTGTTCATTCCGGTAATCGCGATTTGCGGATGCTGAAGCAGCTGCCTGTGAAAATCCTTCCCTCTTGAAGTACAGAAATACAGCTTTTCATCCTCTACAAGCATAACATCAATGATTCTGACCTGCGGATTCCCCTGTTCATCAACGCTCGCAAAGGAAACATCCTTTATCTCACGCAGAATTTGCAAACAATCTCCAGCCTGCATATGCATTCCTCCTATCTTCAAACCGGACACACCGTTACCGCTTCTTGTGCGCAAAGAGGAAACAACTGCAACAGCAGCTTTTCATATTCCTTTTGCGGCATTGGCTTATAGTAAACATAGCCCTGAATATAATCACAGCGCATATGCTTTAGAATTTCAATCTGTTCCCTGGTTTCAATCCCCTCTGCCACTGTTTTCACACCAAACTGCCGTACAAGCTGAATGATGCTTTCAACCAGCAGCCGATCCTTTTCCTCTGTCTCCAGATTATGGAAAAACAGCGCATCAATTTTCAATACATCCACATTCAGATTTTTAAACATTCCCAGAGAAGAATAGCCCTTCCCGAAATCATCAATGGAGCATGCAAAGCCACAGGAATGCAGCTGATCCACAATGGAGGTCAGCCTCTCCCAGTTGTCAAACATGACGGATTCTGTAAATTCAATTTCCAGTAGGCCGTCGGGAATGGCATAGCTCTTTTTTATGCCTGCATAGGTCTCTACAAAATCCATATTGCAGAACTGCAGACGTGAAACATTGATAGATACAGGAAGCATCGGCTTACCCTCATCCAGAAGCTTTCGCAACCACACACAAACGGATTCGAATACATATTGATCCAGCTGAGGGATGGTACGATTTTTTTCAAAGACAGGGATAAACTGATCCGGCATCAGCAACGTGCCCTTTTGCGTACGCCAGCGCACCAGTGCTTCCGAGCCTGCAATCTCTGCGGTTCGCATACAAACCTTCGGCTGGTAAAACACTTCAAACTGGCGGCTACTCAAAGCTTCCTCCATACTGCTTTCTATCGACTTTTCTTCCAGTAAATGCTGCCGGATGCTTTCATCATAAAAGCAGTAATTGTTTAATTCATGTCCGTTTTTCACCATTTTTCTCGCAAAATTGGCACGGTTCAGCAATTCATTCAGATTCAGCTTTTCATCGACATCCTCCAGACAGCAGATACCGCAGCAAATACTGAGCGCCTGTCTGTCAAGATGAGAGCGCATATAGTCACGAATAGCAGCATCCACGGCAGACTGCCGTTTTGTCAGCTCAGCTCTGCTGTTATAATGACGGAGAATGATAAAATTATCCGCATTGATGCGTCCTACCAGCTCATCATGCTCCTTATCCTTTATCAGCAGCGCCGCATAGTGCTTCAACAGATTGTCTCCGTTCGCATAACCGAAAACATCATTGATATATTTGAAATCCGAAAAATCCACATAGAACAGTGCGTATTTAAAATTCGTATTGCTTTTCATAAGCTGTTCTGCGCGTGTGATGAAATATTCAAGTGTATAGGCTTTGGTTAGGGTGTCTCTTCCCGCCGTATCCTTCAGCTGTCTGTTTGTGGTTTCCAAACGGAGTATTTTACGAATATTTGTTATGAAAATAAAAACCCATAAAGCGAGCACACTCAAAAACATGATAATATCCAGCAGCATCAGGCGCTTTGCATGCTGCTCGGTAAAGGATTCTGCAGCGAAGACCATATCATTGGTTGTCTGAAAGAAATCCTCACTGTCCTGTAGCAGCTGATGCTTCACGTTTTGATCATTCCTGCTTGTCCTGACAGCATAGATTTGCTGTTTCAGCTGTTCCCACGCTTCCTTTGTTTGATGCAGCTCGTCAAGATAGTCAGCATCGTCCGGCAAAGGCAGGTCATAAGCACCGCGTCCGGTACAAAGGCTGTTCACAATATCATCAATATACACTATTAAGTCATCCCCATGAATATCATTAAGCTCCATTTTCACGAGTTTCTGAGAAGCTCCGCGCACGATTCCGGTATAATTGATCAGGCGTCCATGTCGCTGGACACGATGTATGGAATTGATGGTGACTCCGCCAAGTAGTATAAGACATAAAAAAATTCCGAGCAGAGAAAACAACCAGCCTTTTTTCATAAGGTACCTTCTTTCATGTAGTTCAACAGCTGCAGGAATGAAGGTAGAGCTATGCCGCTGCTTCGTATCATGACAGAATACATCATAATCGAAACGGGCTGATTGCAAACCTGCATATGTAATTTATAACACCATTATATACGCTTTCTGTGTGTTAATCAATGTAAGAGCTACCATTCTATTGCAATTCGGAAAGGGACTGTGTAAGAAAAGTGTACACCTTTCACATATGGAACGTTTTTCATGGTCGCTGTCTATGGTAATTTTACCGCACAGCTTCTCACGCAGGCTACAACCTCCTCTGTTACCCATATATCGTTAAGCTATCGCGTGTGAAACGCCTCGCCCCGCAATATTTGCCCATCATGAGGAATCCCCTGTCGAAAACCGGAAGGTGAACGGATAACATCCCAGCTCCTCCGCCGCTGAATAAGAGCAGCCTATTCGAATCAAGGCACCTTCCCCGCAGAGCATAGAAAAAACCACTCATTTCTGAGTGGTTACATTTCGTCAAATGGTGGTCCCGGTCGGAATCGAACCAACGACACATGGATTTTCAGTCCATTGCTCTACCGACTGAGCTACGGGACCATTTGGTTGCGGGGGAAGGATTTGAACCAACGACCTCCGGGTTATGAGCCCGACGAGCTACCAGGCTGCTCTACCCCGCGATGTTTAATGAGCTATTCTTTTTTTGTTGAAGATTTAAATGGCGGAGGAACTGGGATTCGAACCCAGGCGCCAGTTTCCCGACCTACCGGTTTTCAAGACCGGACCCTTCAACCACTTGGGTATTCCTCCAGATGTTCGGTAACATAATGGTGGACCCTGTAGGACTCGAACCTACGACCCACCGGTTATGAGCCGGATGCTCTGACCAACTGAGCTAAGGGTCCAATTAGCAAAATTGGTGGCGGGGGCGAGACTCGAACTCGCGACCTTCCGGGTATGAACCGGATGCTCTAGCCAACTAAGCTACCCAGCCGTGTTTACAATTTTACAATGGTCGGGATGACAGGATTTGAACCTGCGACCCCTTGATCCCAAATCAAGTGCACTACCAAGCTGTGCTACATCCCGAAATAAATGGCGCGCCCAGCAGGAATCGAACCCACAACCTTTTGATCCGTAGTCAAACGCTCTATCCAGTTGAGCTATGGGCGCATCGTTTTTCGTTTTCTATCATCACGCTGTTCTCATCAGCGCTCATATATAATACAACAGAAAGACCATTTATGCAAGACTTTTTTTGAATTTTTTTCGTTTTTTTTATACAGATGCAAAATAGCCTTATAAATAAAGGACTTGTGCCTTTTTCTCCGATTGCTTTCCCCCCCTTTTGCAGGATTAATCGTGTGTCTCATTATATTCTTTACAAAAAATCAGTATTCTGCGAATCAAAGCAAGCGGCAGTTTTTCATGCAGAGGCAGATGAATTGCTGTTTTAGTACATTTATAGGAAGCAAGCTCCTCCTGAAATTCACGAATAGCATCATCGCCCGGATAGAAGCCGATATAGCCCTTGCACTGCCCCACCTGCACCAGATACCCATGATACAGAAATGTTGGCAATCCCCAGCTGATTTTCTCCTCTGCATCCGGCACCAGCTCTCTGCATATTGAAAGTATGTCCTGTATGCGGCCGCGATATTCCTCATCACATCCCTGTACATAGTCCTGTATTGTCCGATACGTAGTCTTTACCATATATTCCTCTCCTTTACATGAACACGTTTCCTTATACCTCTATCTCTATCTCTATCTCTATCTCTATCTCTATCTCTATCTCTATCTCTATCTCTATCTCTATCTCTATCTCTATCTCTAGTATAGCACAGCATCAAAAAAAAGAGCCGCTAAGTTGCGGACTCTTCAGCTTTTCTTCGATCCTTGGTTGCCTTGATGACCTTCTGACGGGAAAACTCCTCCCGCTCCTTTTCCTCAAGTGCATCCGTTATGAACTTGATATTATGTTCAAAATCCGGAATGACGATATTCTTCAAAGCATTGGCACGCTTCTGCGCCTTACGGATTGCATTCGCAAGACGATAGACACTGTTCTCCACCTCTGCCAGAATCACCGTCATTTCCTTAACCTTATAGAAACAGCGGTAGGCATAATCCAGCTTGGAATTTGCATGATCCAAGCCGTATGTCAGCTTATACTCCTGCTTTTCATATTGAATTTTTGGAATCTCCACACCCATAACACTTCGATAGCTGATTTGAATACCGGTATCCACCGGCACTGCTTCCACCATATCACTGATGACACCTAGGGACATATTCGCCTGCTGTAAGGCATAGTAAGCCTTCTGATAGGTAATGGTAATTTTATCACGCAGAAGCTTTACATCATCCAGCAGCGACATCATTTCGCGCGTCAGGATATTTCGTTTCCGATCCATCAATTCATAGCCCATATGAGCCAGATCGTTTGATTTCTTTGTCGCAATCAGATTTCCTTTGGTTGGAAACACCTGTTTATTAGCCATAATCAGTTACCCTGAGATGCCAGTTCCTTGATGATAGGTCCACTCTTCAGCCCAAAGCGTTTCACCGCACGTTCATGATCGTAGTACTCTTCAAGAACCTCGTTATCTACACGATCAAGCTCTGCACGCGGCAGGACACTGAGCAGATCCCAGCCCAGATCCAGCGTTTCCTCAATACTGCGGTTATCATCAAATCCCTGATTCAGGAAATACTCCTCAAATAATGTACCAAAGGACATATACTGCTTGTCGACATCACTCAGCTCATCCTCACCGATAACAGAAGCCAGACTTCTGGCATCCTGCACCTTTGCATAGGCTGCAAACAGCTGGTTGGAAACATCGGAGTGATCCTTTCTTGTGAAGCCTTCACCAATACCGTCCTTCATCAGACGTGACAAAGAAGGCAGAACACCAACCGGCGGATAAACACCCATCTGGTTCAGATTACGATCCAGTACAATCTGCCCTTCGGTAATATAACCGGTAAGGTCAGGAATCGGATGGGTAATATCATCATTGGGCATGGTCAGAATCGGAATCTGTGTTACAGAGCCTCCCGCTCCCTTGACGATACCTGCTCTTTCATACAGCGAAGCCAAATCAGAATACAGATACCCCGGATATCCTTTACGCCCCGGAATCTCCCCCTTACTGCTGGAGAATTCACGTAGCGCCTCACAATAGGATGTGATATCCGTCAGAATAACCAGTACATGCATATCCTGCTCATACGCCAGATACTCTGCAGCGGTCAAGGCACAACGCGGTGTCAGCGTACGCTCAATAATCGGGTCATTGGATAAATTGATAAACATAACAACCTTTTCCATAACCCCAGCTTCCTCAAAGGAACGCTTAAAGTAATCGGCAACGTCATTTTTGACCCCCATTGCCGCAAAGACGATACAGAAATTCTTACCGTCCCCCTCCGATATCTTCGCCTGCTTAACAAGCTGAACAGCAAGCTCATTGTGCGGCATACCGGAGCCGGAGAAAATCGGAAGCTTCTGACCGCGGATCAAAGTCGTCAGGGCATCGATACTGGAGATACCGGTATTGATATAGTTTCTTGGATACACACGGGAAACCGGATTCAACGGCTGTCCGTTGATATCCGCACTCTTCTCCGCATAGATTTCACCCAGACCGTCGATTGGCTGCCCGCTTCCGTTAAAGGTACGTCCCAGCATTTCACGCGACAGGGCAAGCTCCATCGGCTTTCCCATGAATTTTGTTTTTGTATTTTTTAAAGAGATTCCATTGGTTCCCTCGAATACCTGGATGGCTGCTTTTTTACCCTCCAGCTGAACCACTCTTCCCAGACGTGTCGTTCCATCTCCGCATTTGATTTCCACCATCTCTTCATAGCTGGTGTTTTCCACGTTATCCAGGAAGACAAGAGGTCCGTTAATTTCACTCAATCCTACATATTGAAGACTCATGCACTTTCCTCCTTACGCAACCTGTGAGATGGCCGCATCAATCTGCTTGAAATAATCATCCAGCAGCTCGATATGGTCATTCGGCACATCGTATTTCATTTTGGTAACCTTATCGAAAATACCGGAGGTCACAACCTGACTCATCGGTTTTCCCTGTGCTACCAAATCCTTGCAGCGTTTGTACAGATACAGAATCACATCCATCATCTTCAGCTGCTTCTGTAAAGGTACATACGTATCATCCTTATGGAACGCATTCTGCTGCAGATATCCTACCCGGATGACCTTGCAGATTTCAATGACCAGCTTTTGATCCTCCGGCAGTACATCACTACCGATCAGTTTCACGATTTCCATCAGCTTCGCTTCCTCTGCCAGCAGACTCATGATTTCCTGACGGCTGCGCAGGAAACGCATATCCACATTCTTATTGTACCATTTCGTCAAATCCGTCACATATTCGGAATAGCTTTCCGTCCAGTTAATGGCAAAATAGTGACGTGCATAGGCCAGCTGCTTATCCAGCGCCCAGAAGCAGCGGACAAAACGCTTCGTATTCTGGGTAACCGGCTCAGAGAAATCAGAACCCTGCGGGGATACGGCACCGATGATGGATACCGACCCCACCTGATCATTCAGTGTCTTCATATAACCGGCACGCTCATAGAACTGTGAGATACGGCTTGGCAGATATGCAGGGAAGCCTTCCTCGGCCGGCATTTCCTCCAGACGTCCGCTGATTTCACGAAGCGCCTCCGCCCAGCGTGATGTGGAGTCCGCCATAATGGCAACATGATATCCCATATCACGATAATATTCGGCCAGTGTCAGACCGGTGTAAATACTCGCCTCACGAGCTGCAACCGGCATGTTGGACGTATTGGCAATCAGTACGGTACGATCCGTCAGCGGACGGTTGGATTTCGGGTCGATCAGCTCGGAGAATTCCTCCAGAACCTGCGTCATCTCGTTTCCACGCTCCCCGCAGCCGACATAGACGATGATATCGGCATCACACCACTTCGCCAGCTGATGCTGCGTCATGGTCTTTCCGGTACCAAAGCCGCCCGGAATCGCTGCCGTTCCACCCTTGGCAATCGGGAACAGCGTATCGAAAATACGCTGCCCGGTAATCAACGGCACACTGATCGGCAATCGTTCTGCCACAGGACGAGCCGTCTTGATCGGCCATTTCTGTACCAGCGTCAGCTCATGAAGCTTATCCTTTGCATCCTTCACCTTCAGG
Organism: [Clostridium] innocuum; assembly: GCA_012317185.1. NCBI lineage: Bacteria > Bacillati > Bacillota > Clostridia > Eubacteriales > Clostridiaceae > Clostridium > [Clostridium] innocuum. The sequence goes on from CP048838.1 coordinate 3,033,934, forward strand.
ATGCATTGGTTGATATTGTATTTTCCGCTCTCTGCCGCTTCAACAACCGTTCCATACAGGGTTGGCGGAATCATACAGCGGTGTTCGATCAGATCCGTTTCCGGAAGCGTCGCAAATATCTGTCCGGGAACAACCTCATCTCCCACAGAAACCTTTACTGTCACATCCCATAAAGCCTCTTCATCCAGCGGTGCCACATCGCTTCCGGTCGCAATGAAGGCTCCGGATTCCTTAGCGATTTCCTTCAACGGACGTTCGATGCCGTCAAAGATATTACGCAGGATACCAGGCCCCAGTGTTACAGAAATCGGACTGCCCGTAGGCTCGACTGGTTCTCCCGGCTTTAACCCTGTTGTGGATTCATACACCTGAATCGTCGTTGCCTCTTTGCTGATGGAAATAACCTCTCCCATCAGACGTTTATGACCGACATATACTTTCTCCAGCATGGAGAAGTCGACTGCATTTTTGACCTTTACGACTGGACCGTTGATGGAATATATAACATTTTCACTCACATTATCACCTCAATCATACGGTTTCGTATGCACTTTATTTTATAAACAATCCGGAGTTCGTATAGAACCAGTCTTTCTGTTCATCAATGCCGGTGTCAAAGGTCTCATCTACAACAATTCCTTTTTCCTCACATTCCATGCGAAATCCTCCAAGCAGAATATCTGCATCGCATTTCCCTTCACAGGGCTTTCCATACGCCTCACAAATATCCTTCAAAACAGCCTGATCTCTGTCTGCGACATAAAACACAACCTGTTCATAGGACAGCTGTGCCAGATCGGCAGCTTTTTTCTTCAAAAGCTCCACATAATCCTTACTGACAGCAAAATCCCTCAGCTGCTGTTTTGCGGCCCTGAATACTGCATCGGTAAGCTCACGGCGTTTTTTCATAAGTCTGCGATTCGTTTCCTCATGCGCCTTGCTTAGACGAATGGCATGCTCACTGGCCATTTCCTTCAACTCCTGTTCTCTGGTAAGTCCAGCCTCACGCTGTGCTTCCAGCTCCAGGTCCTCCATGGATTTTTTACGGATTTCATCAATTTCCTGTTCAATACCGGCAATCTCGATGTCGCTAACTCGTTTTATCTCTTCCTCAAAGTACTGCTCCAATTTAATTTTGTCATCTAGCATAGCAAACACCTCATAGTTTCACACCGATTGCCTCAGATACGTAGCGGTCAATGGTTTCTCCGATTTTGGCGGAGCCATGACGGTCGGGAATCTCGACAATCAGCGGTTTCTTCTGTTTCAGTTTTAATTCAGAAATAACCTCGGGGCAGGTTTCAATCAGCTTTGTCGTCATTAAGACGATGGCCACATCCTCCATATGCATCACACGCTCCAGTTCCTGCAGAACCTCGTGACGCTCATGGACGACCACCCCTTCGATACCTGCCAGACGCATCCCCATCTGGGTATCAATGTTATCACTGAGCAGGTAGAATTTCACGAATGATCACCACCCGTTATTACAGCTTCATGAAGATAATGAAGATAGAGATCAGAAGACCGTAGATAGCAACACCTTCACCCAAAGCAACGAAGATCATGGATTTACCGAAGTTCTTTTCGTTTTCAGAGAATGCCCCGATTGCGGCAGGAGCAGCGGCAGCTACGGCAATACCTGCACCAAGTGCAGACAGCCCGGTCGCAAGTGCAGCGGCGATAAAGCCCAGACCCTGACCGATGGAGCCGGCCATCTTCATTGTGACATCATCAGCACCGGCAGCATACGCCTTTGTAGCGCTGAAGAACACCGTTCCAAGTACGATAGCGAAGAAGAAGCAGACGTGCGTAATCATACGGCGTTTTGCTACTGACACGCTCTTCTTTCCACGGAATACATTCACCAGCGGTAAAGAAATCAGCGCGATCAGAATAAGCGGTAATAAAAGTTCAAACATGTTTAACATGATAGTTCCTCCTTTAATCATTCAGTGATTTAAACACAATTCCGTTCCCCGTGAAATAACGGGAGAACATTTCATAGAATTCCAGACGAAGCACCTGGATTCCGACAATCATACCCTCCAGACACATGACGAAGATGTTCCCGAGGATCATCACGATCCATCCTGCACCTCCGGCCATGTCCATAATCAGCATAACGGCCATCATCATACCGGCATGTGACAAGACGAAGCCGCCGACACGCAGATAGGAGATGGTGTTGGTAATAAAAGACAGGCAGATTTCAAACAGCTCGAAGAAGCTCTCCACAAAGAAGCCTCCAAAGCCGTCCGGAAACATTTCCTTTTTCTCCATTTTCCGCTCCAATGCCTCCTTCAGGAAAATCAGTACCAGCGGTACAAGCAGAAAGACAATGGCAAAGACCGGATTGGTTAGGACGCCGGTTCCGCTAATCAGCTGATAAGCGCCTCCTCCAACCAGAGAAATATAAAAGACAAGTCCGGCGATACCGTTTTGTGAAAAGAACAGCTCACCGTAGTTTTTGTTTTTAATCTGCAGATACAGATTGATACCGATGCTGATTATGATCAGAACAGCCCCCAGCCCCACTGCCATAACAAGCAGAACGGGGATGAAGTTGCTGGTCATAACCTCAACCGGCTTTTCGGAAAGACCGAAAACGGTCTTATACAATGGATTCAGCAGCTCCTCGTTACCGAACACGGATCCGTATACAACCCCAAAGATACTGGAGAAGATACCGATGCGCATACCGATTTCCCCAAGACGCATGCCTTTCCATTTATAGAACAGATATCCGACCAGAATCAGGACGATTCCCTGACCAAGATCGCCGAACATGATACCGAACAGAAGAGAATACGTAAACGCTACAAAGGGCGTCGGATCGATTCCTTCATATTCGGGGGTGCCATACATTTCTACAAACATCGAGAAGGGCCTGGCAAACCACCCATTCTTTAATTTGGTCGGAGGCGAAAGTCGCTTGTCGCTATGGGCAGGCCTGACTTCGATTTCCACCTCCTTCAAATTCGAGAATGATTCCTTCAATTTTGGCACATCTTCTTCAACCACAAAACCTGTAATGGAAAATCTCTCACCGAGACCCAGTACATATTTTCTGGCTTCAAAGGTATGGTTTATAAACTCCAGTTCCGCCTTGATATCAGCGAAATTGTCAATACATTCAGCCTTTAAAGCTTCAATTACTTCATTGACATGCTGCAGCTGCTTGAGATCGTTATCGATTTCCTCCTGCAGTGATTCCTTTGCCTGAACCGGATTCCCGTGAACAAATTCCGGAATGCGGATTCGTTCAAAGTAGAGAGAGGAGAAGATATTGTCCACATCTCCCTCGTATTTCGCGGTTGTGAAATATACACACCAGCTGTATGTGTCATCCGTACTGAATGACTTGAATACAAACGGGCGGTTGCGGTAATACTGCAGCTTTTCGACACTGTCGATCGGCAGTCTTCCGAAGCGGATCTTGATATATTTGCACTCAAACAGATCATCCAGATTCAGATCGATACTTTCTATATTGCGAACCTGTGTCAGCGCATCGCGGTTTTCCTGAATAACAGTTTCCAGCTCGCGGCGGATTGCAGCACCGTTTTCGAAGCGCTCGTGGATGGAATCAATATAAGTGCGGATACCTTCCAGATCATATTCCCCGTTTTTCACATCCTTCATCGGAAGAGTCATATCCATGTCCTGCAGCACTTCATTGAAATGCGTCAGCACATCGGTAATCGGGTTTTCATCACTCAGTGTGGTAAGCCCGTGTACACTGTCCACAAACTTGCTGGCAGGTTCCGGATGAAAGTAATCCAGTTCCACGAATTTCAAAAGTACATCATTGAGATATTCATTATCCGCAAGGATGTTGACCAGTTTCATTTTTGAAATTGCCATGAACATTCTCCTTTCTAGTAGATCAGCATGCGCTGCATATCCTCGATAGATACGTGATAACGCACACCTTCAATAATATTGATGATATTTTCCAGCTCACGCTCTGCAGTATACAGATAGCTGGAATATACCAGCGGGGCATCGAGAGAATAGTAAATATTCTTCTTCGCCAGTGCATACAGAAAGGAATCGGTATAATATTCAATATATACATAATCCTTCTCCGTATCCTCAATCCCCAGACGATACGTGCTGCTTTGCAGCAGCTTGATAAATGCACGCGCATTGGGCTGCGCAATCAGCTCTTCCACAAAGGCGGCGGACAGATGCTCATGCACCGGTACCAGGGATTCACGTATGACATCCTCACGGGCATTGAAGTATTTTTTGTAGCGGTAGATCTTCTCAATGTTGCTAAGCTCGATCTGTGTTGCAAAATACTGCTTGACTGCTTTTCTGCTTTTCCCCTTCAGTGTCTTGTCAATCACCTGAAAGGTATGGGTGTAATGCTGCACCTGCAGCTGTGTTTCGATTTTTGTATAATCAATATCATTTTCCTCCCCCTTTTTCACACGGTAAGGAAGAAGTATTGCATAATACATCGTATGTTTCAAAACATCCAGCAGCTCATCGAAGCTGTGAACATTTCCCAGCCGCAGCAGATCAAAGCTGGTGTACGGCTTTAGAAAGATAGGAAATTCCGCAATAGCAGCTTCATACTCCTGAGAAATCAGTACCCGGATTCGAGAAAGAATCAAATCAATTTCAATCTGCTGCATATGCAGCCGGTAATACGGCTTCATGGCCGCATCCGCATAACGGTACAATTTCATGGTTTTCTTGAAAATTTCCTGTCGCAGGATACTTTCCAGCTGACCGCGGTGAATATTGTTCTCACGCACATCCTTCAGGGCAGCGGCATAGGAGGTCTCATGCTTCAGGTAACCGGCGATTTCCGCCACGCTTTTCTTATGCAGCAGCTCCTGATACATTTCTTCACTCAGCGCTTCCCCATGCATGCTTCTGGCCTTCGCCACAATAACACCTTCTGCCATACTCATATACACATCACCTCCCAACGTGTACAGGCGAACACACGGCTACATCGCCAGCGTTCGTTTTACAATCTGTGAAACCCACTCCTCCTTATGCTCCTCATATTTCTGCTGGAGAGCATGGAGCGATTCCTCATAGACTTTTTCTTCCTGCTGCATAGCACTCTGTAAATCCGCGTCCATCTGTTCGCGCTGCTTCGCTATGCAGTCTTCTGTTTCCTTTCGATACTTTTCTCTGATTTCCATACTCTGGTCCTGTATCAGATTCTGGATATTGTGGCGTTCCTGCTGTTTCTGCTCGACACGCGCTCTTGCCTGCTTGTCGGCATCTACAATATTACGAATGATTTCTTCCAAAAAACGACACCTCCTTTATCCTTATTATACCACCGATTCGTTTGGCCGTTCACCAAACTTCTAGAAGTATACACCTTTTTATTTTGGTGTGCAAGCAAAGATTTCACTCCTTTTTTCCCTGAAATCGGTTCCGTAAAACCCCTGTAAAAATTGCGGTTTTCCCTCCTTTTTTCACGTATTTTTTACCTTATGAAAATTTTGTAAACAAAGCTATCCTGAAACCCCTTTTTCTGTACACGGCTGTCGGATGTTGTTTCCGATTTAAAAAGCTGTCTTAAAGCTGCTTTTCTATATGCGGTTTCGGATCCCGTGCATAAAAATTTCAATTATGTAAAATATAAACAAAACATAAATTCTCTTAATTACTATAAATTCAAGTAGAGTGCAAAGCTGAACAAATAGTAAAAATAAAGTCCTAAGCCCTTTAGATAAAGGACTTAAGACCTATTTTTACAGTTATAACCGTACTACGCAAAACCTTTTAAACATCCCAAAGGAGTACATTTTCTCAATCGCATAGAATTAAATTGCAAAGATATCATTTATAGTACCGGATTTTGAAGGTTGCTCAAAGATATAATATTTTACACTGGCATAATAATTGATAATATAGTTACTTGTTATTGATGCGTTTTTTGAATAATACGTAAATCCTCTTACGTTTTCACCAGGTTCAAGAAGTGTAGCATGAATTGTCATCCATTTCCGCGAACTCCAAGGTTCACTGGAACTAGGAGAATACCATGTTGCCAAAACCCCGTATTTAATTTTATAACTATTTAAAGGGGCATCATTAAGGTCATAATATCTAGTAAATTCACCATATGTCGCTGCTCTTGTATTACCTCTTGTTCCTAAGCTCACTCTGGCTTCTGCTGCGTTATAAGTTATATGCTCCGCTTCAGCTACTGCTTGAACATACTCCTCATAAGTTAATTCTCTATACTCATAATCTTTTAATGCTTCCATAATATTATTTGCTTCTGATGTATCTTGCCGGGACTTTGCGCTTATGCTGCCATTTGATAGTGAAAATCCAAATAGCATAGAGATAGATAACATCGCAATAAGTGTCTTTTTCATATTTTTCCCTCCTCACTTTTATATAGCTATCCTCTATTTAAAAAATAACACGTATTTTATAAAATATAAGACTATTTATAAAACACTCTATATGGTATAATTAAATATAATAGTGGAGGAGGGTGAATACTTATGAAACCATATGAAATCAGGAGTGTAATATTGGGCTTTGCTCTTATTTTAATTTCCAGTGAAGAAACTTCTTTTTTAGCACTCATCGGTTTTGTTTTTATCATAGCAGGAGTATTTCCGAAATATGAAAAGAAATAATACCAACAGCTCCATTTCTTTCAAATTTTATTTTAATGTTATTATCGCTGAAAGCATTCCAGTAATGCTCAACTATCAGAAAAGGAGTAATCGGTTCATTTTGAACTATATTACTCCTTTTTGAAAGTCTATGATAATTTCGTGCTTCTTTGAAATAAGCAGGAGCTTGATCTGTACACCTTACAATAGAAACACAGGCTTCTGTTAAACCCACAATACATCAAGCAGTGAAAATCGGATACTTATCAGAAACACCTCTATTGTATATCCGGCTGTAAATGTCTCTTCCGGTTTCAATGACATCATGCCTTCACAATGACTGGATACAGACAAAGAGTAGTCACATGGTATTTCCTGCAGTTCAACCCGCTGTACGGCTTTTTTTCTCGTGGTCAAAAACCAGCTGTTCCATATGCTCGTGTTTTGATAAGCAGAACGTATAATCCTCATACACCTCATCCTCACACAGCGGGCAATTAAAGCCCGGATGCGCCCCCAGCATAAACGGCATATCCCGTTTACCGGTATTCGTGATACGATAGGTGATATTCAAGCAGTTATAATGCAATACATATTCTATTTCATAATGAAACTCAAAGGGATACTTTGCAAGCAACTTGGGATTGCTGTCCAAAACCATAATAATTTTGTCCTTCTGTGTTTTCACTTCTAAGTCTTCATAGCGAACCAGACTATGATTTTTCATATGATAGGTTTTCCCGTCAATGGTATAGTTTCCGTGATCGAAGGTGCTCCTGATCAGGGGAAACAGCGTTGGATTTTTCCCTTTCCAGTAGGTTTCATCTCCCTGCCACATATATTCCATACCTGTTTCTTTATTCTTGAAGCTTTCAATTTCGCCATCCTGCGCTGTAAAGGTGGCGATATAACGTTCATTTTCTAAATGCACGATTGCCTCTTTCTACGAATATATCATTTTTGATATTCACTAGGAGGCATTCCGTTTTTTCCTTGAATTTTTTTTCAACGATTGTAAAAAGAATATCTCGCAGTGCATTTTGCGAACCATGAAAGAGGCACACACAGGCAGAGGGCTCAAGAGATTACTGCTTTTATCCTTTCCACATAGCAGACATTTAATTTGTAATGCTAGCTTGCATCCCCTTGCAATAAAGCATTTCATTCACGCACAGCTGATCATTTCCATGAAGAAAACACGCTGTCTGTACATGGATATCTTACAGGGAATGCGTAAGCTGGTACTGTATGGTCCCAGCAATTACAGCTGCAATGTCAAGCTCATACAGCTGTACAAAAAAAAGCAGACCTCATCCGAATGGATAAAGCCCGCCACGTTGAAGTTTTCGTGGATATTACTTTATATCTATATAGATAAGGCTGCTAATTTGAATTTGCGTGGATCTTCTCTCCTATATTTATAACCGTGGGTATCCTCTTCTATATTTATATAGGAAAGCAATATTGCATGTAATACATCCGATGATTGTCCAACTTCCTGCTCTTTGCACAGCTTGCGAAAGCTATCAGCTCTGCTCCAGCACCTTCTGTGCCAGCTTTTCGTTCTGCTCGATTTTCTCGTAATCTTCAATCAGCTCCGAGGATGCATATACATCCGGGTCATTTTCACGATCCTTAAATACGATTTTCAACAGAATCGGGGTTATCACAGTTGTCAGTACAACCATAATGATAATCGGGCCGAAAAATGCCTCATTCATCAAGCCAACCTTTATGCCCTTGCTGGCGACAATCAGAGCGACCTCCCCGCGGGATACCATGCCGATGCCGATGCGCAGGCTCTGAATATTCTCATATCGGCAAAGCTTGGCCCCCAGACCGCATCCGACAATCTTTGTCAGAATCGCCAGTACCAGAAGCAGTACAGAGAATATCATAATGCTGGTACTCATTTCCGGCAGCACAACCTTTAAGCCGATGCTGGCGAAAAAGACCGGTGATATCAGCAGATAGGATAGTGTTTCAATACGCATCTGTACATAGTTGCAGCGGCTTGTCCCACTGATGATCAGCCCTGCGATAAACGCCCCGGTGATATCCGCAACACCGAAGAACGCTTCTGCAACATAGGCGAACAGCAGGCAGAAGGCAAAGCTCAGAATAGAGAAACGGCGGTGAACCTTTTGATAACGGTCAAACAGCTTCTCGATTCCCTTGCGTGCAAACACGCCAACAACAATTGCCAGTACGAAGAATGCAACGATTTTCAGCATAACCTCTGTTAGCTGTACGGATGTATCCGCCATACCGGTAATGATGGTCAATGCGACAATTCCCAAAATATCATCTATCAAAGCCGCCCCAAGGATGGCATTGCCACTCGGTGTGGACAGCTTCCCCATCTCCTTCAGCGTTTCCACTGAGATACTGACGGAGGTTGCCGTCAGAATGACGCCGATAAACATGTTCTGCAGAAATGCCTCCGGCTCCGTATTGAAGAAGGATGCCAGCACATAACCGGCAATCAGCGGAACCAGTACACCGATAACGGCAATGACAAAGCTGTTTCTGCCGCTTTTCTTCAGCTCGGATATATCTGTTTCCAGACCGGCGGAGAACATCAGTACGATAACACCGATTTCCGCAATATGATCCAGGAATTCCGATTCCTGTACGATATTAAAGCATGCCGGCCCCAGCAGCAGTCCTGCAACCAGCGCCCCAACGACCTGCGGCATTTCGATTCTTCTTGTCAGCAGTCCGAATACTTTCGTACTGAGCAGAATCAGCGCCACGTCCAGCAGGTAACGATAAGATTCCATAAACTCTCTCCTTTTATTTTCAACTTAACTGATTATACACCCCTTTTTCATAAAAGCAAGCGATTTCATTCAAATTCTATCCGGTATTTATTTCCAGTGCTGCGATTCAATGATCAACCAGACAGTGTATATATGAAATAACATACGTTTCTAGCATAGGCCGCAATTTTCATAAAGGTCATGATCCTTTGCCAGTCATTTTATTGCATACTGTTTCCTGCCAATATCTGTGCATGAAGTTCTATTAGAATAAGTCTTGTGCATGCGATTTTACATGAAGCAAGTAAAGATGGGGGGAATGCTACAGGTTCTGTGGGTACACCGGTCTATTTTACGATTTTCAAAGGACCGTATCTATCCGATAACATCCGGCTCGTATCTTTGAAAGAGTCAAAGGATGCCGTTATACCATTTCAAAAAGGTCTTGCGATATCCACAAACTGCCGCTCAATATCGGTATCCTGCAGCTCGAATGCTCTGCCGTTGAGATACTGCAGACAGCACGCATCCCCCTGAAAATGAAATGCCACATGATACGCACAGAGTGCCTGATAAGTCTTCTCTTTTGTCTTCCTCGCCCCGTATTTTACATCGCCCAGCAGAGGATGTCCCAGCCAGCTCATAAGAGCTCGAATCTGATGACTTTTACCGCTGTGCAGCTCCACCTCAACAAGAGAGTAGCGCTCTGCCTCCTGCAAAACACGATAGCCTGTTTCCATGCGGGTATAGCCTTCCCGCTCACGATCGATAACCTCCGCCGTATTTTTCTCATTCTTTCGATGATACAGCACGATATGATCCTGCTTTTTTTTCAATTTTCCCTGTACGATACACAGATATTTCTTTTCCACCTGACGAAGTGCGATTTTTTCATTCATGCAACGAAGAGCCGCAGCTGTTTTAGCCGCAATTACCAGCCCCTGCGTGTTTCGGTCGATACGATGGCACAAGGCAGGGGTAAAGCTTTGTTCAGTGGTTGGATTGTATTCTTTTTTACAATACAGATAATGCAGCAGGCGGTCTGCCAGATTATCCTGCACCTCACTGGTGTCACTGTGTGCGCGAAGTCCCTTGGGCTTGTTAATCAGCAGAACAGCATCATCCTCATAGACCACATCCAGTGCATTCGGGACCTGTAGAAAGCTGCGCATGGTTGCTGCTTCATAAAATTCCTCGGGGATATAGCACTGCATGGTGTCTCCCGCCTGCAGTCGCTGGGAAATCTCACAGCGTTTCCGGTTCACCTTGATTTTCTTATTCCTTATATATTTATACATCAGGCTCTTGGGCATGGTCTTCATCGTTTTCTGTATAAACCTATCCACACGCTGATCCGCATCGTTTTCATTGATAATGAATTCTTTCATACACATTCCTCACCTTTCATGATATCAATTCACAGCAAATCCCTGATAGATCCTGCAGGCTTTCAGAACAGATCCTATGCGGTATCCGCACGAAGAAAGCATTTTTTCATGAATTGTTATCTTTTCCCTGTATATTATACCGTACTTGCATTGCATAATCATAGAAAAACGACTAAAATTACAGTACAGAAGTGAAACAGGAGGAGGGATGCGTATGTATCGATGCAAAATGTCCGTACGCGCTATGGTAGAATCGGTATGGATTGGCGGTGATCTGGTATCCACAGCGCCATCCATCGAACGGGCAAATCTGGGCAGCCGTATTCATCGCATGCTGCAGAGCTCTGCACAGGGAGACTATGAAAGCGAAGTATTTCTGAAGCTGTCCAGTGAACTGGATGATATCCTGTTTGAAATAGAAGGCAGAGCGGATGGTGTTCGCAAGGAGGACGATCAGGTGACGATCGAGGAAATCAAAACAACCGCGATTCCCTTTTCCGAATTGAACGAGCCCGTCATGGTCCATCTCGCACAGGCCTATTGCTATGGCCATATGTATCTGGCTGAGCACGTTGCTCCCTCCATTCGCATCCAGATGACCTATTATCAGATTGATACCGAGGAAATCAAGCAGTTTGACGAGGAGAAAACACGGGAGGAGCTGGCGGCATTCTATATGGATACGCTGCGGCGCTATGTGAAGTGGGCAGCACTCAGCAGAGATTTGAAAATCAGCTCTTCCAGAACACTGAAGGAGCTGAAGTTTCCGTTTCCGGATTATCGCAGCGGACAGCGTGACTTTGCAGTCGCCGTATACAAAACCATTCTGGATCGGGAAAAGCTGTTCGCCTCCGCACCAACCGGTATCGGAAAGACGATTTCCACCCTGTTTCCGTCTTTGAAGGCAATTGGAGAGGGAAAGGCGGAAAAGGTATTTTATCTGTGTGCGAAAAATGTAACGGCCACAGTTGCCTACGATACTCTGCGACTGCTTTACAACCAGGAGGTATCCTTTAAAAGCGTGGCAATCACAGCCAAGGATAAAATCTGCTTTCAGGATGTGCGTAACTGTGACCCCGAGGTATGTCCCTATGCAAAGGGCTATTATGATCGCTGTCAGGATGCCTTGTATGAGCTGCTGCAGGAAACACAGTTCATCGATCGTGAGGCCGTTGAAAAAAAAGCAAAGGAGCATTTGATCTGTCCCTTTGAGCTGAGCCTTGATGCAAGTCTGTATGGGGATGTGATTGTCTGTGATTATAACTATGTATTTGATCCGCGGGTGTATCTGAAACGTTTTTTTATGGAAAAGGGAGACTATATTTTTCTGGTGGATGAAGCACACAATCTGGTGGATCGTGCCAGAAGCATGTACAGCTGTGAGCTGAATAAGTCGGCGTTTCTTGCGGCAGCCCGCAATATCCCAAAGCAACGCAAGCCGCTGCATGCGGCACTGCGCGCTGTCAACCGTGAATTCCTGCGGTTAAAAAAGCAGTGCGAAGAGGAAGGACAGAATTTTATTCACCAAAAGGAACCGATTTCTTCCATCAGGCAGCGTCTGGCAGATGTGATTGAACAAATGGATATCTATCTGCAGAGTGAGCATGAAGATACCTGGGATGAAGAATTACGCGATCTGTATTTTTCATGCATAAACTACAACCGGATTTCCGAGTTTTATGATGAGGATTTTGTCACCTGTTATGAAAAGCAGAGCAGTGATATCGTACTGAAGCAGCTCTGTCTGAATCCGGCACATCCATTAAAGGAAACCTGTGCCATGGGACAAAGCACTGTCTTCTTTTCTGCGACGCTTTCTCCCATTGATTATTATCTCGATCTGCTGGGTGGAACAAGAAAGACCAGAAAGCTGTTTCTTCCTTCTCCATTCCCGGCAGAAAAGCGTAAAATCGTCCTGTGTGACGCCATTTCCACCCGCTATCGAAACCGCGATAGCTCCCTGCACCCGATTGCCGCTATGATTCACGCAGCGGTGCAGGCCAAAACAGGAAATTACATTGTTTTTCTGCCAAGCTATGCCTATATGAAGCAGGTTGCCCAGACCTTTTGTGAACAGTTCCCTGATATTCACGTATCCCTGCAGGAAAGTGGTATGAAGGAAGAAGAGAAGCAGCACTTTCTTGAACACTTCAATACCACACAAGAACTGCATGTTCTGTTCTGTGTATTAGGCGGCATGTTTTCTGAAGGAATAGACCTGAAGGGGGAAAAGCTGATCGGTACGATCATTGTCGGTGTAGGACTTCCGCAGGTCAATCCACAGCAGGAGCTGCTGCGTGAGCACTTTGATGAGGTTAACGAAACGGGGTATGCCTACGCATATCAGGTACCGGGCATGAATAAGGTACTGCAGGCTGCCGGCCGTGTTATTCGCTCGCACAGTGATATCGGTATCGTGTTACTCATTGACGAGCGCTTCACCACACCGTTTTATCAGCGGCTGTTACCAGAACACATGCGGCCGTTTCAAATTATCAATGATCCAACCCGTCTGCATGCGGCTGTAAAACAATTCTGGCAGCAAAACAGCTGATGTAGGCAGCCTGTATTTCCACCTTCAGGATCCTCTCTTATGGGATTGGAGCTGGCATCGTGATTTCACCGTGTATGTCTATCGCAAATTCTATTTTCCATCTAAAAATTTATTTACCCCCTTTACAAATAAAGCATATCGTTTTGTGTGAAAGCAGGCTCTTCCTCATTCCAGACAGTATATATAAACGCTTTCTTTTCAAGGAGTATCGAACAAAGCTGCAATGCTGAATATTTTTCAGCAGTTAAAGTATACAGTCTGATAAGTTTTTCATCCAATGTTTTATTATAAGCATCCTTGCCTGTATATCAGGAAATGGATGTCAACGCATCAACACACCTGCCATTATATTTTTTACACGGCCTACATATATCATCATAGACGGTTAATTTTACATTGATTGTCGGATGATTGATAAGTTCATTTGCGACTTTATAGAAATCATGTCCCATGGTTTCATCCGGTATAAATCGTTCAATACCGGCGCCATACAGCTTTATGATATCTATAAAATGATGCGGCTTGATGATAATTTCATCCCCCCTGCATTCCTACTTCTCCATCTCAGATTCTTATGTTTCTTAAATACATTTTATCACAGCGGACTATGAAAACCCATGCCCTTTCAGAAAACAGCATTCATAAGAATAAAATCGTAGTCTTTGTGTCCGCAGCAGCTAAAGCCCTGCCATTTAATTGTCCGGATAGTTTCTTTTATACATAATAAAAAGGTATCAGCAGCAGAATTCCCGGTTTCATTCCTACAATCCTTCTCTGCAGATACCTTTTGGTGTTTTCGTCAGTACCTTATTTCAATTGTTTTAGACAGCTTGTTCCTATTGTGTTCTTCGGCATGGATACCTCAAAATTATCCGCAATCGTGGCTCCGATCATGGCAAAGGTATCACTTACCGGCAATAGTCCGTGTCCTTCCATACGCGGGCTGTATGCCAGAAACGGAACCATTTCCTTAGTATGATCCGTTCCCTTATAGGTTGGGTCATTCCCATGATCTGCAGTAATGATCAATAAATCATCCTCCTGCAGCTTATTGAGAACAACTCCCAGCAGCTCATCAAAGCGCTCCAGCTCTTCTCCATAGCCGACCGGATTTCTGCGATGTCCCCACAATGCATCAAAGTCTACCAGATTGACGAAGCATAAGCCGTGGAAATCCTGCTCCATGACCTCAATCGTCTGTTCCATGCCATGCACGCTGCTCTTGGATTTATGAGCCTGTGTAATGCCTTCACCATCAAAAATATCCTTGATTTTTCCAATGCTGATTACATCCAGCCCGGCTTCCTTCAGCGCATCCAGCGCTGTTTTCCCATACGGCTTCAATGCATAGTCGTGACGGTTGCTGGTGCGTTTGAATTCCCCTTTTTTACTTCCGGTATACGGACGCGCAATGACTCTTCCCACCATCCACTCCGGACGCATGGTCAGTTCTCTTGCGATCTCACAGTAATGATACAAAGTCTCCACACCCATCGTTTCCTCATTTCCGCAAATCTGCAGAACAGAATCCGCTGAGGTATAGACGATCAGATCCCCGTTTTGTATTTCCTGCTCTGCCAGCTCGTCCAGAATCTCAGTTCCGCTGGCAGACTTGTTTCCGATAATATGACGCCCTGTACGTTTTTCCAGCTCATCGATCAAATCCTGTGGAAAGCCGGTTTCCGTAAAGGTTTTAAACGGTGTCGTGATATGCAGTCCCATCATTTCCCAGTGTCCGGTCATCGTATCCTTGCCGACACTGGCTTCCAGCAGCTTCGTATAATAACCCAGGGGCTCGGCTGCCGGTGCCACATGCTTAAGCGGATGAAGGTTTGCCAGTCCCAGCTTTGCCAGATTCGGAATATGAAACTTCGGCATGCTTGCATCAATATGTCCCAGCGTATCACAGCCCTCATCATCATATTCCGCCGCATTCGGCATCGCACCGACACCGAGAGAATCTATGACGATTGTAAAAATCCTCTTATATGGTTTCATGTTAACCTCCTTGTGTGTTTTATTTATAACCTGCTTTCCTGTCGTATGTTATAATGCCACAGCTGTTTCCAGTGCAACCAGCATCATATCATGGAAGGATGTCTGACGCTCTTGTGCAGTTGTCTCTGCATGTGTAACCAGAGAATCGCTGATGGTCAGCAGGCAGGCAGCGCGCTTGTTTAAAATTTTGGCATTGTGGAATAGAGCAAAGCTTTCCATTTCAACACATACACAGCCATGCTTTTCAAAAAATTCCCGGTGTCCGTCCACGTTGTCCTCATGATAAAAAACATCGCTGGAATGAATTCTTGCCTTTGTCAGCGGTTTGTTCACCCTTGCGGCCGCTGCTTCTATTTCAGCATTCAGCTCAGCACTCGGTGTCTGAATATCACCGTCGACATCCGCCTGTGCCTTCGCGAAGGTGGATTCACTCCATGCACTGTCTGCAAGTACCAGATCAAACAGCTTCAGCGTATCCGTGTAGGCTCCTGCACTACCGATTCGAATAATGTTTTCTACCTCATAAAATTTATACAGCTCATAGGAATAGATTCCAATACTTGCCATTCCCATACCGCTTCCCATGACAGAGATTTTCTTTCCCTTATAGGTACCGGTATATCCGAACATATTGCGGACCGTGTTAAACTGTACCGGATTTTCCAAATAGGTTTCTGCAATGAATTTGGCGCGGAGCGGATCCCCCGGCATGAGTACAGTCTTGGCGATGTCGCCGCTGGCAGCAGCGTTATGTGGTGTTGACATAAATACTTCCTCCTTTACATAGGTTTTACGCAAAGCAGATTCCCATACATCCTGCTTGCTTTTTTTACAATAGTATCATACTATAGGAGCAGTTAATAAAAAAAGGACATCTGTCCTCTTTTTGAAAAGAAGGTGAATTTTATGACTGCCCTGCAGGATTTATTAGAGGAAACAAAGGAATGCCATCACAGTCTGCTGAAGCAGCTGTTTGCCAATTGTCCCGTTGAGGTGCTGCAGCAGATGCAGCTGATCCGTCTACGTAAGAATCAAAATCTGATTTCCACTTACCAGACCAGCAATCCGGTATTTGTGCTGCTGGATGGCCGTCTGCAGGCAATCGAAGAGCGGGTCGTGGATATTCCTTACAGCTTTACGGAGCTGCACCCGGTGGATATCGTCGGCGATTATGAGCTGTTCACCGGCATAGAGGGACACTATGTGACGCTGAAAACGATGGAAGCCTCATGCTGCGCCAGACTGAGTGCTGCCTCCTATCTGCACTGGATGAAGAGTGATGCAAACGCCCTGTTTCTGCGTACGCAGATGCTGATGAAGGAGCTGTCTGTGCAGACGCAGCTTCAGCGGCAGTATTTGTTTATGGATAATCGCACACGCCTGCTTCTGTTTTTGCTGCGTTCCAATGGACAGAGTGGTGGAAGGATTCCTGCGACCCGGGAACGGATTGCAGCTTCCATCGGCTGTAGTGTGCGTACCTGTAACCGCATTATTTTCACCTTGTCACAGGAAGGCTTTGTGGACTGCATCCACGGCAAGCTGCAAATCAGCGAACAGCAGCGCAGTGCGATAAAAAAAGAACTGGAGACCTCCAGTTTCTCTTTCTGATCACGCCATCAGGGATTCACATTGGCGTATCGTATCGACAACTACGCAGCCTGTTTTTTCCAGCTTTCCCTTATCCTCATGTCCGTTGGCAATCAGAATACAACGGCAGCCGGCACCATGGGCAACCTCACTGTCGTGTACACTGTCACCGATAAAGACCACTTCCTGCGGATTCAGACCGCTTTCCTGTACAAAGCGCTTTGCCAGCTCTGCCTTGGATGCCGCATGGATATTATCCAGACCGCGTACCTGCTCAAAATATTGTTCAATATCATAATTATCCAGCTGCTCATGAAGGAAATGCAAATCACTGGCACTCAGCAGATACTGATGCACTCCCTTTTTCTTCAGCTGTGACAGCATATCCGTTACCCCGTCATGCAAAGAGCAGGCCATACTGTGGGGCTGATAATATCGCATATATTCCTTCGCAAGCATGGGGAACGGTGTCTTTTCAAAATCAAAGCCGACTTTTTTGTAATATTCGATAACCGGAAACTGAAAATATTTCCGATACTCGCCTTTATCCAGAACCAGAGGCAGCTGTGCCTTTTTCAAAATGGTGTTCAACGCATCCATACTGACATCAATATCATCCAGCAGTGTACCATTCCAGTCCCAGACGACATGCTTTACATTATTCATAGGAAACCTCCTTCGTATTATTCTATTATATTGCCCCTTATTATATACAAAAGAATATCGCGATGCAACCATTGTGCGTTGAATCTTTACTGTTTCACAAATGAAAAAGAACATCTGTATATATCATAATCGTTTTGAAGCTGCTTTTCTTTCCGTACTTGAAAGATCATGCAGATTGCAAAGAAAAAGAGGAAAATCATCCGGAAAAAACCTTCCAAATTGAATTTCCTCATTTTCCCTCGTCAATTCTGCAGCTGCACGGCTTCTGTTAAAGCCGCTACTTTCCTATTCAGCTTTATGATTGAATTCGCCATATCCTTTAATAAAATCGCATTCATTAAATGATCCTGCGCATGGACCATGATAAGTGAATACTCACTCACACAGCCGCTCGCCTCCTTCTGCAGCAGCCTGGTCTGCAGCTGGTGAGCTGCCACAAGAGATTCATTCCCTGTGTGCAGCTGGACCTCCGCCTCTTCAAAGCATTCATTTTCCGCAGCAGCCACTGCTTTCAGAAACGATGCGGATGCATTCCCGGCTTCACTGATGATCTTAAATGCTTCCAGCATAAGCTCTTCCATGTCTATCCCCCCTTTTGTTCTTTGTTTGCTTTCATGGCATCAAATGCCGCCAGCAATACAGGCACAGCCTCCATTGCACCATAGTGATCCTTATCAATAACCACAACCGGAACATCATAGCCATGATCCAGCGCCACCTTTTTTACCTCTTCCTGCAGCATGGATACCTGTGGTCCCAGCATGATAATGCGGGTATCATCCAGCTTTTCATAATATTCTTCCTTTCCCCATGCCTCGATTACGATGTTTTTATCTCGTAGATTCTTAGATTCAGCAACCGCCGTTTTCATACGATTTACCAGCATCGAGGTGGAAAGACCTCCGTAACACACCAATAATATTTTCATTTTTTACTCCATTCCCCCGCACCTTGCGCACGGGCACAATATTGCATAAATGTTGTTTCAGCTCACTTTTTTATTATCAACCGATATCCATTCACACGTCTTCCTCCTAGAAGTCGAATTCGATATCTTCCAAGGTTCTCGTATCCCTGACCTTACTCTGTTCCGTATCCAATGCCCGTTTCTCTACAATTTTAAAGAATGGATAATACAATGCGACATTTACCAGAATGATGATCACCCAGACAATTAGATATTTCCAGTCCATACAGGCAACCCATGCGCCAAACGGCAACGGAATGTAGGGACCGACCAGACTAAACGGTGCCATAAATCCGCCTTCGATTGCAATCCATCCGATCACCGCAGCCAATGGTGTGGAAATCAGCCACGGAATAAACATAATCGGGTTCAAAATAACAGGAAGTCCAAACAGGACGGATTCACCGATTCCGAAGAATTCCGGAATGATAGAGAGTCTTCCGATGGATTTGAATCGTTTTGCTTTGGAGAAAATCATCAGAATACAGATTGCACCACAGATACCGGAGCCTGTAGTCCCTGCAATATCCCACATGAAATTCGGTGTTAAAACACGAATGGCCTCGCTTGAAGTTCCTGCCGCGATTGCGGCATTGATATCCACATTCGCAAATGCGACAGCCATCCAAACAGGTGCCATGACGGCATAGCCGTGAATCCCGAACCACCATAACAGCTGCTGTATAAATAAGATAAAGACAAGTCCTCCCAGCGTATTTACCGAAGCTGTCAGCGGGGAAAACAGCTTTTCGATCAGCTGTACCATTGCTACACCGCTCACACTCTCAACACCGTATTTAAAGACAATCAGAATCAGGATGGAAAACAGAATCGGCCACTGGTTCTCAAAGCTTCGCAGAATCGGTGTGGGAACGCCATCTCCCAGATTGATGGTAAAATGCAGCTTATTACGGAAGATATGTAATATCTCAACGGAAATCAAACCAAACACGATGGCTGTAAAAATCCCCGTACCTCCGTAATAGGAAGTAATCGTTGCACCGGTTTCGGGATCATACAACGTCCCCATGATGATGAAAGCGATAATGGAAGTTACGATGGATCCGATGTCCCATACCTTCCTTTGCTGAGAATAGTAAAACCCGACAAATGCAGCAACATACAATGCCAGACACCCCATTGTGGCAAATTGCATAGGCTGTGTCACTTCCCCCAGAAATACAGTAGCGTCAACAAACCATTTCGGCATACCGGGTATGGACGGCAGCTGGGAAAAGATTGTAGGAATAGAGCCTACCAGCGTAACCGGAACCAAGGTCATCATACCACGCCGCACAGCAGCAAGCTGCGGATTCTGTTCCAGCTTTGCGGCAATCGGCAACAGCCATTTTGATAATACTTGTTCTAACTTTTTCATACGTTTGCTCCTCTCTTTCTAATCTAATCATAATCCACTCATGCTTCATTATCCAATCTAAAATTGCACCTCCTCCTTGTGCAATCATCCAATTTTTAAAAGAATGCAAATTGCGGAGATATCTGGTATCATATACCTGTACAATCTATATCATACAGGACAAACACGCATTTATACATGATCAGGAAACGGAGGTATTGTCATGGCTTTATTGAAGCGGCAGGATGAAATCCTGATGTACCTTTATACGCAGAACAAATGGATTACAGGAAATGAACTGGCTCAGCTCTTCCATGTGAGCCTGCGAACCATCCGCAATGATATCAGCTTTATCAATACAGAGAAAAGCAACAGCGTACTTTCCAATCGAAACAAAGGATACCATATTGCCAAGGATTTTGTATATAACGAAGCAAATAAAGCCGTTTATATGTCCAATGAACAGCGCATCCATCATTTGCTGGTACTGCTTCTCACGCATAATCAGGAAGCATTTTCGTATTATGATCTGGCGGATGAATTTTACATATCCGAATACACCATGCTGCATGATCTGGAAACCATCAAAACCATTCTGACAGAGTATTCGCAATTCGATATTTTCATCGAGAAAAAGGAAGAATACGTCTATGTCATCGATCATGCCAACAATGCCTCCCTCTTTCTGGATGCCTACTTTCATAGCTTTGATCTTTACGATCATATCATGGATTTTCAATCCTGCTTTTTCCAAATCCGTTTGACATCCATGATAACGCATATGAAGGAACAGATTTCCCCGGCTGTGTATAACCGGTATCTGACCTATAATTCCCTTCTGCTTATCAGCAGTATCGTAACAGAACAGTATTTATGCTATGACGAGATTCCCATCAAGGAAATGGATACGGAATTTCAAGCTTATCTCAATCAATTCGACGCATTCTTTTGCAAGGTGGCTGCAGAATACGATATCCATGATTCCATTCGTCTTAGAACGCTCTTTGATTCACTGATTTCACCCTTCATAAAGATCAGTATGCTGGAGTCCAATATAAAGCATCAGGTGAGCATGCAGGACCCGGATTATCAGACACTGGTTCAGATTTTACAGGAGGTTAAGCAGCAATACTGTCTGGATTTGCTTTCCAATGAAAAGCTGATTCTGGATCTCATGACTCATCTGAAAACCGCTCTCATCCGGATACAAAACGGTATCCACATCAACAATCCCCTGCTTGAGCATATCCGTATGAATTATACCTTTCTTTTCGATGTCGCATATTTCATATCGAATTTGTTTTCCCAGCAGCAATCCCTGCAATTTACCAACGTTGAAATCAGCTATCTGGTGGTTTATCTAATCGGTCCTCTGAAAAATCTGAGGGAGGATCTGTATGCGTCCTTTGCCCTTGATATCCTGTTGTATGTCAATGAAGGCTATGCCATTTTGAACAACCTCAAGGAACTAATCGGCGAATCCCTGCAGGACATCAGCTTCAAGATACAGCCGATCCTGCAATATAGTGAGCTGATACAGCAAACAGAAGCAGCAAGCTTTGATCTGGTTATCACTACGTCCCGAAACATTACACTCCCCGACACGGAAACCCTGTACATATCTTCTTCTTTATCCTCTTTGAACATAGCGAATATACGCAAGGTATGCACTCCGTTATTTGAAATCAAGCAAACCGCATATTTCGAGCGTATATTTCAATATTTTTTTCACGAGAGTATTCTGGATTTTCAAAACACCTGTGAGAGTGTTTCCGATTTCTTTTTGCAGAGCTGTCAAACTTTGCAGGATCTCCATTACGTATCGGATACCTTTTACGATCAGCTGATGGAACGGGAAAGACTGCTTTCCACATCCTTTGAAACAGGCATTGCCCTTCCCCACACCACAGAAAACAACGCAAGGAAATCCGGAATTCTGTTTGCGAAATTCCATACCCCCATGCAGTGGCACAAAAACAAAATCAAATGCGCCTTTCTGATCGTGACCGCAAAGGAGGATATTCACTTACTAAACATCATCTACAAGGTGATTGTGGATATCAGCTCTTCCAACCAGCATGTCAACCGATTATACAAATGTCAGACATCGGAGGATGTAAAAAGACTGATTTTTACGCATTTCAAAAAAATATTGAAATGACCGCATGAAAACAACAGCAAAAACTCAGGATCATCCTTACGGATCACACCTGAGTTTTTTTGTTGTATATGCATACAAGGTGAAGATACAAGGATTTCTCTGCTTCTGCATATCACGACAGCAGGAACGCTGTTGATAGTCTTTTTTCCGAGAGGGTATTTTGCACATTCACGGATTCGACATGCACAAAGCTTCTGCTGCGGCAGATACAACCTAATACAGCTTTCTTAACAAATGTATCAATACTCTCAATAAAAAGGGTATTTTCTTCAGGTTTTTACCTTTCACAGCGCACTGCATTCTCCAAATCAGCCAGCCAAACAGAGCAGCACATAGCAGAGATAGGATACAGGGAACAGGCAGGACAGCAAAAACAGAGCGTATGGCACTATAGAGAAAAACCAGCATCGTACATAGGAATACCACCTGTACATAACGGATAATCTGTTTATATACTGCATCAAATACAGAAACGGACATAGAAATGCCCCCTTTCATTGTCAGCCTTAAGGCGCTGTTTCTTCCGCCTGCTATCACCGGGCTGTCTTCGTGTTATTGAGGATGTTTTACGATAATACGCGAGTTTCATCAGTCCATCTTCCACAGGATAGGCACAAATGCGTTTTATATTTTCCCGGTCCGCTTTTTTCTTCTTTCGGGCAGCTTTTGGCAGACACCTGCTGCCGCTTTGCCTGCCTCGCTAGATACTTTGTGTACTCTGTCCGAATCGTTGGCTGATGTTCCCGGAATAGCCGCCACTTCAGACCTCATAGTCCATGCTTAACTACGCATCCGTATACGCAATAGCACCTCACAGGTTGTATTTCCAGTATCGGTTCCGGGTAAAAGCTATTCTTCACGGCCTTCTCCGATACCATACAGAACCTTGTGTCTGAGATACATATAATGACTGGAATGCAGATATACACTGATCAGGGAGGTATGCGGATGATGTACACTATCAAAGCTCTGAAAATGCTTTCCTATGGTTAATGCATCCCCTCCCAGATAGACACAGGAGTAATTCAGAAACATCTCATCCAGTAATGCATCCTGCAGCAGCAAATGCGTTAATGAGGGTGATTCTACCAGTATGCGCTGCAAGCCCAATGTCTTCAGCATCCGCATCCCCAAAACATTGTCCATAACATCAGCTCCTGTGACGACGATATAGTTTTTTTCCGGCTTGAGCGTCTGTCTGCACGCTTCAAGACTGTCGATGATTTCCACAGGCTTCAGGGAGTTATGAACACAGCGCTGCACTCCCTTTGGCGTAGTGTAAAAAATCACCGGAATTTTCCCGCAGGTAAATTCTATATGATGAAACGGCACATCACTGCCATCCAGTGTTGGAATAATATTCCACGGGATTTCCTGCATCCCCATTCTCACACGGGATTCCTCCAGCGAGGCATCATACACATGTCCGGTTCCGGAAGGCTCATTATGCAAAGTCGCAGCACCAAACAGAATCGCATCTGCACTTGCGCGCAGAACATTCAACGTATACCAGTCCGCAGCACTGCCTTCCTTTGCCAGATAATTTTTGCTTGCGATAAAGGGTCCCTCAGCAGCGTCCGGAAATGCAATCCTGCCATCAACAGAGGTAACAAGAGAGCAATACAAATACGGGCGGTCCTGCGGATGCACCGGAAATTTCAAGGGTGCGGAATATACGGTACGTAAATGCTCATCCTCGATACCGGTCTGCACAAGCGCGATATCCTCGTTTCGATACAGGCATTTCAGCTGCATGCTTTTATAATCAAATGCTGTCTTCAAAAAATCACTCATACCGCAGGTCCTCCGCATACAGGCAGACAGATGCCTGTTATCCAATCCGATTGTGCAGTGCTCAAAAATACGACGCTGTCGACAATATCCTCTGTGGTGCCGATACGCTGCAAGGCATACAGACCTTGGTATTCCTTTTGCAGCTGCTTTGGCTGTGCAGCTGCCGCTAAGCGCTTTTGAATCATAGGGGTATCAATAATGCCCGGCAGTATCGCATTGCAGCGAACCATCGGTGCATATTCCAGTGCAATGCATTCACTCAGCATATTGACAGCCGCTTTGCTTGGATTATAGGCAATTCTGTCCGCAAGCGGCTTAATACTCATATCACTGGAAATGTTCACGATTGTCGATTTCTGTTTTTTCAGATATGGGATTGCTGCTTTGCATATATAAAAGGTACCACAGGTATTTATGCGTAACACACGCTCAAACACCATGGGATCTGTCGTTTCCAGACCTCCCTCATGAACGATTCCCGCACAATTTACTAGAGAATCCAGTTTTCCAAACTCCGTGACTGTCCTGCTAACAGCATCGACACAAGCCGCATAAGCTGTAATATCACCGGAAATATACCGGAAATTTTTATGGTCAATGCCGCATTCCTTTTCCAAAGAAAAGCCGACCACGCTTGCCCCCATGGCAAGAAACCGTCTTGCGACAGCCTCTCCCATTCCACTGGCAGCCCCGCTGACCAGTGCCACACGTCCCTGCATTTGCAATTCTGACATAGCTGTTTTCTCCCTTCCTATACAGCAAAGGCTGCATACTGACGATGTCTTCGCATCTGTAGCTACTCAATCATTCCCGCATTTCCGCTTCCTCTTCCCCGGAAAATCAATACATTTGCTTTCTGCATCTTTTATGAAAGTGCAGGCCCCCAGGAGTCAGACAGCATGCTTGGATGTATGCTTTTCAGCTGTCCATATCCTGCTAATATGTACTGCCTTCCTTATGCTATGCGATTACGGTCATACTCCATGTAATTCCAGGAGCTGTAACCATAGGCACAATCCTCTCCCGCTGCCTTATCCTTGCCCCATGCATTCACGATATTGGCGATGTGTTTGCATTGCTGCATTGCATATTTATTTTCTACGGACGAAAGGATATCCGTTTTATTGGCATAGATCCCCCCCAGCATAAGAGCATCCATCTCATGAAAATAAAATTCCACCGTGGCTTCTACAGACTTTGCCATACTTTTCCAGCGGGCTCCGGTTGTCAAAACAAGGATACCCGCTTTCTGCCATGTATGCTGCTTGTCCCTGCGCACCTCATATCCATTGCGCAGGATATTCAGGCGGGATAGAAATGACATCATCGGTCCGGATACATTTCCGAACCACATCGGTGAAGCAAGAATAATACAATCCGCTGCTTCTATTTGTTCAAGAATCTGCTGAAAATAATCTTCCTGTACACAGACCCTTTCTTTCTTACATGCCTGACAGCCCAGACAAGGCTTAAGCGGCATATAATCATAAATATGGATGATCTCCACATCTCCGTGTATGCTGGCTGTCAGCTCCTTTGTCAAGAGCATCGTCTGTCCACTCTTTTTCGGTGAACCGTTTAATACAAGTACCTTCATAAGTCACCTCTTCCTATTTGATAAACGAACTGCATTCATATACATCCTGCTTCGCTGCAGGATGTTCCTCAATAAGGCTGTATCCATTGCCAAATGCTTTAGAAAATGCTGCGGCAGTTTTTTCCCATTCCCGCTCCATCATCTGTTCCCATTCTTCCATTGACCGCCAGGTGACAATGATATGCAGTACCCGCGGCGCGATATCCTGTCTCCAGATTTGCTTTGAAACAAATCCCTTCTGCTGCTTCAAAAACGTTGTCCATATCTTTGCATCCAATTTCAGAAACGCTTCCACACTCTTTTCCTGCTCCAGCTCGAGCACGAATCGCTTTACCGGATACATGGTTCCCTTTTTTGCTGTATACATAGGCTAATCCTTCTCCAGACGAACATAATTCTCTGATGCATATCCGTACTTATAATAGGCATTGGACTGTTTATCCGAATACCATGTATGCAAAGCCTCGGCTGCCCGCCTGCATTTTACAATATCCTGCATCGCTTCTCCTGCCGCTACCCGATCAACTGCCTGCGCATATACCGTATCCAGAATCAGTGCGTCCAGATGATTGAAAATGAATTCGGCAGTCGTTTCCATCGTTTTCGCCATACTGTGCCACTTTTCCTCTCCACACATCAGAAACACGCCCGCTTTATCAAACTTATGCTGCATATCCTTTCGGTAAATATGTCCGGAGGTGATCGTCTGCAGACGGGAGAAAAATGCCATCATGGGACCGGATACATTTCCAAACCACATAGGGCTGGCAACAACGAAGCAGTCCGCCGCAAAGCTTCTCTCCAGAATATCCGCAAATGCATCGTGATAAATACAGCCGGGATTTTTATGACAATATCCGCAATCAATACATGGCTTGACATCCAGATAGTCAAATACATTGATTATTTCAATGCTGCCCTGCAGATGTGTACAAAGCTCATTTACCAGTGCCATCGTATGTCCGTTACGATTCGCAGAACCAACAAAGATCATAGTTTTCATCGCTCCATCACCTCACAATGTGAAATCTTATAGGTACTGAAATTGTCTTCTATATGTAATCTGGGCCCATTTTTATATGGATAGGGAAAGATTTCGTCGAATCGTTTTCCGATATCCGCCAGAGCCTCCTTGGGAATGGCGAACCAATCCTTCAGGGTTTCCCAGATTATGATAATATGAATCTCTCCCGGATTCGCCTTGTTGAGATAGGATGTGGTGGATACAAAGCCGTCATATTTTGATAATGCGGCTGTCCAGATATCATTCGCTTCTATATATTGAATCGCTTCCTGCTCATTACGACAATAAAAAATCAAATGCTCTACAGGATATTTCTTATGTTCATATTCCATCTGCATACTGCACCCCTTTTCCTTGCTTTTGACTCCGTTTTTTATAAGCTGTCTGCTTCCATACCATATACGCCGCCTCCTTTCCTTACGCCTTCATCATATGTTGAAATCAGCCCGCTTACAAATCATCGTTTGCACTTCCCGCATAGGCAATACGTCCCTTGCAGCAGAGCTGAGTGAATAATCTTGCTCATACGGATACCAAAAAGAAGACCCCTGCATCACATACAGGAGTCTGTTTGTTATATGAATCGCCTGAAAAAGATATCAGCTGTTAATCACCGTATTCTTCGTAGTTTCTATCGGTTTCATCATAGTCGAATGCTTCCGCAAAATTCTCACGCAGATCATCATTACGCAGTCAGCAGTTTCTCATACAGCGGCGATACTGGTCACGGCAGTGATCCTCACAGCTTGGACGCGGCGGACACGATCTTGGCGGGCATGGACGATTATTTCCACAGCCGCAGCCCTGAGAATTTCCGCTGTTTCCACAGCCGCAGTCATTGTTATGATGAGCAGCCATAGCTGCCATGATTTCCACCGCATCCCGGACGGTAGGTGTTGACACAGGAGCAGCGGGAACGGCGTTCCGTATTGTAGCCGGACTGGTTTACCATAATTCTTTCTCCATTGCGTGCACAGGAAGACCCGCGTCCGCTGTTGGAAGAACAATTGCATCTTGAGTTATACATGTAAGATTTTCTCCTTTATATGAGATATCATCCATCTCAATCCACTATATGCAAATGTCTGATGCCCAACATAAGCGTATTACAATGGTGGAGGGAAAATCTGTGTATTTTTCTTACCTGCTTTCCAGCATGGCACGAAACACATCCAGTCTGGTATAGGCGTTTACATTGAAACGCGGCAGTGCATAGGAATCATCACTGTGTTTAGCCTTGCGATTCTCATTGTATCCAAAGGCAAGACGAGTGCCTTTATCCTTCAGAATTTTCTGTATCCTTTTATTATATTTACCATACGGATATGCATAAAAGGTGATAGAGCCCTGCTTTGCGGTCCCATCGCAGTTGCTCATAATTCAGCTGGTTGATTCGAAAGCCATCCCCATCCTTATGATGGTGATCGTAGGAATGTGAATAATACTGCAGTACGCGTTCATCCTGCATATCCTCATGAGAAGCATGCTGGCGTATTTCAGGATGATAGAGACCATGATGCTCATCGATGGCCGAGCCTATCACAAAAACTGAACCGGTAAAGCCGTAGCGCTTCAATACCGGCAGTGCAAATTTCGTTGTGGAATAAAATCCGTCATCAAAGGTGATGGCGATACTCTTCTCCGTTAGCTCCTTTTCCCCCTGCTTCCATGCGTACACATCCTCCAGCGTTACGCTGTGATAGCCCTCCTCCTTCAACAGCTTCATCTACTGTTCGAACTCAGAAAGTGAGACCACCCACATATTGTCCGGGAAGAAGGCCTGCAAATCCCTGTCCGGTATGATATGATGATAGCCGATGATTGGTATGCTTTCCTCATGGTCAAAGGCCTGCAAAGCGCATTTCCCGCATACAGCAGAAGCAGAATGCACAGCAGGCTGATGGATAGTTTCTTCTGGCGCATTCCTACACCTACTTCAGAAACAGGCGAACAAGGCGCTGCTTACAGCCAGTATAAGGATGGTAGCGAAAGGGCAGATCGATCTCAGAGAACTGGATGAAAATGATCCTGAAGTATACAGATCCATTTACTATAAAGAAGTCCCAATCGAGTCAAAGAAGTTATCAGAGACGATGATCGTAACGTATTCGCCTAAATATAAGGCTTATCAAGCAAAGATTAGACAGGGACAGATCGAACGTGCTATGAAGATGATCAATGATAATGGAAAAAAGTTTAAGAAGAATAGACGCAACCCTAATGATCCGGCCAGATTTATAAAAAAGACTGCGATCACTGCGGATGGTGAGGTGGCAGAAGAAGAATATTGTCAGCTCGATCAAGCAGCTATAGATAAAGAGGCGATGTATGATGGGTTCTATGCAGTAACGACAGATATAGAGGGAGATGTATCTGAGATCATCGCTATCAATGAGAGAAGATGGCAGATCGAAGAATGTTTCAGAATAATGAAGACGGACTTTGAAGCACGACCTGTATACCTGCAGAGAGAAGACAGGATAAAGGCCCATTTCCTAATCTGCTTTCTGGCATTGCTGATATATAGGATTCTGGAATTCAAACTGGACAAGAAATATACAACAGAGAATATCATAGATACACTGAAAAGCATGGATGTATGTGCACTTGACGCATATGGCTACATTCCAATTTATAAAAGAACAGATTTGACGGATGACCTTCATGAATTATTTGGTTTCCGTACAGATACTCAGATTATCAAGAAGGCTAAAATGAGAAGTATCATTCATGAGTCTAAGATTGCCAATCAATTACTATATTCCCCTGCAAAACCAAAAACTCAAGATTAACCCTTAACTAAAGGGTTTTCTTGAGTTATTTTTTCCTTAAACTGTCAAAGAAGGGATTATATGATAACCTGTTTAGTTCCAGATGGCAAGCCCTTTTCACAAATTGACTATGATAAGATGATTGACGACATTCCTTTCCATCAATTGTGCTGTTCCTGTGGTGCCCATGGTACTCTCATTAGACATGCTTATTATACAAGGCATTTGAAACTTGTAAATCATACATGCTGCCTGTGTGTTCTTCGTGTTAAATGTAAATCCTGCGCATGCCATCTTGCCATCCTGCTGTGTCCCTTACTCACAGCTGTCATTATCCTGTCAGATCCAGATTCGCTGCACCTTTAATATTCTTTTTCCACAACCCACATAGCCTGCTTCTAAGGTCTTTCATCGTTGCTCGTTCCTTCTTTATATAGACATCATATAATATCTCACGCTCTTTATGAGGCAACTTTTCAATCCTATTCTCTACAAACTCCAAATTGTCGTTGATCCTAATAATATCTCTTTTCAGAAATGATGTATTGATTTCGATATCTTGTGTTTCCAGCAATTTAAGATAACATTCCTTCAATTCTGAATCTGATTGATAACTTTCCAGAATGAATTTCATTGTCATATGTTTTCTAGTATAAAGATAACCATATCTCATGATGTTCACCCTCCTCCTGCAGTTACATCTGACCTTATGAATCATTGATGCAAAAAAACCTCTTGAATTGGATATTCAAAAGGTTTTTAAAATCAATATTTATACTCCTTACGGCAAAAAAGAGCCTTGCAGCTCCTTTCCAACTATATTCATAAGCAGTGATATGCTTTAACATTTTATTCCAATTTACTACAGGAACAGTTAATTTAACAGGATAACAGGAATGCGACAATAATATAGATTCGGTTAAAACTAAAAAATGACAAAAATTCATTTATTCTAGCTGATTTTACTGAATTACCTTGCTTAACCAATTTCGAATTTCTTCTTTGTTTTCAGTACCATTAAAACGATATCCTTCTAACCATATTGAAGTATTTGATGTCAATGATTGAAGATTTACAGCACTTGTTCCCACACTACTACTGTGAGATGTACAAAACGGTATGATTATTTTATCACTGAAATCATAACTTTCCAGGAATGTATTCAATATTTTAGGAGCCTGCCCATGCCAAAACGGATAGCCAATTACAATCGTATCGTATTGACCTATATTGATTGTTCTATCCATCATCTTGGGACGGCTTAATGGATCTTCTTGCTCTCGGTTAGCTCGACAGTTTGTGTTGTAATTCAAATCCTCTTCAGAATAAGGTATTTCTGGCACTATTTCATATATATCAGCAGATAATACTTCTGCGGCGTTTTCTGCTATTTTTCGGGTAGTCCCTGTAGGTGAAAAATACACAACTAGAACTTTCTCTCCTAGACTTGTAATTTCTTTCTCAGTTTCCTTTACTTCTCCTTTGTCTATTGGAACGATATTTTTGTTATTGCTACATGATGTAGCTAATAATCCAATAACAAATATCATTACAAAAGAAGCTATTGTTTTCTTTTTCATGTTACCCTCCAGCTAATTGAATCCTTTAATAGCAATCATGTTTTTCATCACGATTTAATGCATTGATACGCTCCATTTCTGATTTTGATAGCTCAAAATGGTAAATTTCTGTGTTTTCTTTAATATGATCAGGATTACTAGAACCAGGTATAACAACGACACTTTTTTGAAGATTCCACCTTAAAATAATTTGTGCGGATGTAACTTTATGATTTTCTGCAATTTCATTGATGACTTCATCATCTAAAAGCTCTTTTATGTGGCCCCTGCCACCAAATGGATACCATCCCTCTACAACAATATCTTTTTCCTGTATAAAAGGTATGACTTCATTCTCTTGATAATAAGGATGTATTTCATTTTGTACTACAGCAGGCGTAATAGACACTTGTGGTAAAAATGTTTCTAATTCTTCAACATACCAGTTTGATAAACCAATAGATCGTATTTTACCCATTTCCACATAGCTCTCCATGGCTTTATATGCCTTTACATCGTCAACTCCCGGATGATGCAAAAGTAACAAATCGATATAATCAACATCCAGTTTGCCCAAGGCTTCTTCAATAGCTGCCTCTGGATCACTGAACTGATCCGGATAGAGTTTCGTTGTTATAAAAAGATTTTCTCTTGGAACACCTGAGGCTTTTATTGCTTTTCCTATTGCTTCTTCATTGTCATATGCATGTGCTGTATCAATCAGTCTAACTCCAGACGCAAGTGCACTTGATACAGATTGAACACATATTTCATCTTTCAAACTATAGGTTCCCAGTCCATTCAAAGGCATTTCATAACCACTATTTAATGTAACTGTCTTTTCATCGATATCAAAAATAGCATCAGTTTCATTTATGCTATTCATTGTGTTTTATTTAGATTCTGTTAATATATTCATTACATCTTTATTTACTGCGAACCATGTATTTACTTCTTCACTACTTTGACCACCATGATCACTGCCACTACCTCCATGATCTGTCGTAATAATAATCAACCAATCTTCTTCTTGATAACTATCACGCTCATAGATTGCTTGTAAAAGTTTATAACCTTCTCTATCCACTTGCTGCGATGCGCCTACATATTCATCCACATCATTTCCATAACCAATGGAATGTCCTGCATGATCACTATACTCCAAAGTCGCAAAGATGACGTCATAGGAAGAATCGGATGTATCCTGCAACGCTTTTTGCAACGTTTCTAATGTTTCCGCATCACTGTCCATTTGCTGATAGACCGCTTTTCCCTCAGCATTCATAATATCTTCTTGGTAAGTAACATCGAAATGAGGTGCCCAGGAAGCAATAAAAGTAGATGGATATCCCGCTGATACTGCATCATTCAAAAAAGTGGCTGTACCTGCATCCTTTAGACCAGTATTATCTTGAACACCTAATTGATATGCCCATTTGCCGCTCAGTATTGATAACCAACCTGGAGCAGTACTTGTATCTTGGTTTCCATTAGCACCTGCATAACTATGAAATAGTCCGCCTTCCTTAGCTATCCTTTTTACGGCACTCTGTTCCATACCAAATATATTTTCTAACGCATCTTCACGATAACCATCATAGCCCAATACCAGAACTTTTTTTTGCTTACCTTCATTCTTGTCTATAAGAAAATCTGCAACGATGTCATGAATAGCAGTCTGAGGATATCGATCAGTTGATTTATATTTTATTTCTGACAGATCAACTGTGGAATCAGTAAGCACATCATAGCAATTACAGTGTGCATTCACCTCTAAAAATGATGTAGGAAGTATCATTGCTATAACAGCAAGAATAACTTTTGCACTTCTTATCATTTTTCCACGTCCTTTCTTCGTTGCGTAATTCGTATTTTAGCATAGTCTTATATATTCTTCCGTAAATTCTTCGATACCTTCTTTCAGTCTTTTAAGGCCATCCATCATCCGTTCCTGTGGACATGCCACATTAATTCGTATAAAATCCTCACCATTTTTCCCGAAACCGGCACCATCTGAAATTAGCAATTTCTTCTTTTCTCGAAGATACTTACAAAACATATCCACAAATGGATGTATCGTGTGACAGTCAATCCATAAAAGGTAGGTTGCTTCAGACCCGACTAACTGTATTTGTGGTAAGTTTTCTTTGATGAATTGCTTTGCTGCTTTTTTATTTTCGCTGATATAAGTTCTCAATTCATCTAACCATGAGGCACCATCAAGAAAGGCCGCAATCGTTGCCTCACAGGAAAATACATTTGGTTCTGCAACCTCGTCATTGTTTAGCCCTCGCCAAACCTTATGGCGAATTACAGAATTAGGAACTACAACACATGCAGACTGTAATCCCGCTAAGTTGAAAGCCTTACTGGCAGAAATACAGGTAATACTGTTTTGCTTACACTGTTCATTCACTGATGCAAAGGGAGTATAATTGTATCCTGGCTCGGTTAAATCACAATGTATCTCATCACTTACAACAAGTACATGATGTTCATAGCATAGTGCTCCAATTCTAGTCAATTCTTCTCTGCCCCATATTTTCCCAATCGGATTGTGAGGGTTGCATAAAATCATCATCGTTGTCTGTGGATCCTGAAGTTTTCGTTCTAAATCCGTAAAACTTATGTGATAGGTACCATCTTCATATACAATATCTGATGAGATGACTTCCCTTCCATTGTTTAATATTGAATTGTAGAAGATATTATATACCGGCGATTGAACCAATATCTTCTCTGCAGGTGATGTCATCCTTCTAACGATGGATGATATTGCAGGAATTACACCACTGCTGAACATCATCCAATCTTTATCTATTTCAAACTGATGTCGTTGTTTCCACCATTGCTGATAACTCGTGAAATAAGCTTCAGGAAGTTCACTATATCCATAGATACCCAAAGTTGCTTTCTTTTGAATAGCTTGCTGAACGCATGGAGCGGTTTGAAAATCCATATCCGCAACCCACATCGCGATTTCATCTTCTTTTACATTCCATTTCATGGAATTGGTGTTTCTTCTGTCAATTAACGCATCGAAGTTAAATTTCATGCAAGCACTTCCCTTGTTTCAATTTTTGTTTTTGCCGGATCAACATATGCTTCCTCAAAAATAATTTCTTTGATTTCTTCTGCACGAATCATTCCTTCATAAGGATTTGTGATACTGTCAATCGTTGATACAATGTCTGCTTTGACGGTTGAATATTCAAAAGCCAGTGTTGTGTTCAATAGTTTACAGTTTTCAAGTTCAACATTATCCATATAACACATGCCCTGTAAGCTATCAATCGTACAATTGACAAAGCGTACATTTTTAGAATTCCAACCAAGATATTCACCAATGATCAAAGAATCATAAACTGTAACATTTTCGCAATTCCAAAATGCATCCTTTGATAAAAGTTTTGCATTATGAACTTCGATATTCTTCGCACCATCAAAGGAATAGTTTCCAGAAAGGGTAAAGTCTCTGAGTTCATTGCAAAATAGTTTCCACATGCTGTTACATCCTTTAATTTGATATCTTTACAATTCCAAAATGTTTCTTCTGCATTTGGAAGCTGCACATTTAACAAGGTAACACCCTCACATCTGCGGAATGTCTTTGGTGCCTGAATAAAACAATTCTTCATTGTAATATTTTTTGTATACCAGATTCCTGATCTCGCTGTTTCCATCAAGGTTGTGTGAATACAGTAGATATCTTGGCTGTACCATAATGGGTATTTCCACTTAAAAGTACTATTGTTTAATTTTATATTCCTACTTTCCTTCAATGGAGATTCTCCATCTGCAAATGTACAATCTTGTACATCCTTATCTAGTGCATGAAATAATGCTCTTTCACCTGTTAAATACATTTGTTTGATCTGTTCCAATTTGAACTCCTCCTATTTGTTATTTTACTTCTTCGTTATATGTGTTGAAATTTCGTATTTCTCGACAATCAACTTATCTTTTTTTATAGCCCTTGTACAAAATTCCAGATTGTCTATCTTTTTATTTTAACTTATAACTAACACATCACTATAATGCAAAATTACATGACATCTTATCTTTTTAAAATCAAAGATATCGATACATGTTTCTATGAAATCTGACGATATTTCACAATTCTCAATAAAATCAATAAAAAACTCAGTACCAGCAACAACATACCTCCAAAAATTGCATAATTGATTCCCACAGATGTGATGAACAATCCACACATTGTTGTTCCTATCGTTGTTCCTAAATTTGTTGCAGCTAAGAATAATCCATTGCCAAATTCAGGAGAATCAAAGGTTACACTCGTTATCCAATACTGATTGATATTTCCAGCTGCTCCTGCAAGCACACCCCATATGAATGTAAGAATTACCATCGGTATCGTAAGCTCTCCCATGAAAAACAGTACGATATAGACAATTCCGAGGAGAATGGGAAAGTGTCGTACAAAGCGCAAAGGTCTTCTGCTTAATTCTTTACCACCAATCATATTACCTGCAATATTGGCAAGACCGTGTACCAGCAATACGATACTAATGGTATTTTCTGACATCTTAGTTACTGTTCCTAATATTTCTGCAAGGTAACTATAGACACCAAATATAGAACCATTTAGAAATACAACGCCGAGAATTGAAATCCAGGTAATCGGAAATTTCAAGCATTTCAATTGCTCACCATATGTCAAACGCTCTGAAACAGACTGGGTTGGAATGAATAGGAAAGTTGTTACCAAAGCAATTGCATTAACGATTGCAAAGAAGAGCATTCCTACCTTCAATGATGTTGAATTTGCGATAAAGCTAACGATAGGTACTCCAAGTACCATTCCTGCTGATACACCCATCAAAACTTTCGATACTGCTTTTGGTGCTTCTTTTTCCTTCACAGATGATCCAGCAACTGTAAGTGCTAATGATACATAGATTGGATGAAAAAACGCAGGTAATACACGAGCGACTAAAGCAACCATAAAATTAGGCGCGAATGCTGCAATTATATTACAAATTGTAAACATACCTAACACCGTGATCATTGCTTTTTTTCGATTCATTCTTGAGAATAGTAGTGGCATGGTTGGTCCGGCGAATGCTACAACTAGTGCAAATAAGCTTACCAATAATCCAGCATCAGTAATGGTAATACCATAATGGGTTGATATTAGGGGCAAGATGCCAATGATTCCCATCTCTGTATTGATAATGCTAAAAACGCCTAGTGTTAAAATAAATATAATCAATTTATTTTTCATAATATCTTTCCCTTTCCTGTTAACTTTCCCAAAATATTTGAAGACTTCTTTCCTGCTCTTTAGGATATTTTACATAACCTACAGGAATCATTTCACCAGTTGCATGATGCATGAGTTTTGCAAGTTCTTCTCCAAATGCGCCACATACCTCAATAGCTCCAAAGCCTTCCTTTGTCAGCTTCTTTGCTAATTCAATTGCTTGATCCGCTGAACAAACTGTGAATATATGATGCTCAATACCTGGAATATTTAATTGAGTATCTTGTGATGTGAAATCTTCGTTCATCAACATCATTGCATATTTTTTTACTGATCCATTCTTATACATGACTACCCATCTCATATGCCGCCTGTAAGGTTTCTGGATGTGTTAGAATAGCATTCATGGCATCAGATGCCGTCCCATATACAACTCCTTTTAATCTTGCTTCTTCAAAACAGTCGATCCATCCCTGCAATCCTTTAATTGCACCATCCATCGCACTTTTTTCACCATCCGCAGCACTCGTTAACAAATAGATATCGCGGAATTTGTATGCGATTGGAAACAGCGGATTGCTTCGATCAAGTAATGTCTTCATTTGACCACTCATCTCATAGAAGTAGATAGGTGTTGCAAATGCAATCACATCGGCTTCTGCCATTTTCTTTATAATTGCATCGGCGTCATCCTGAAATACACAATGCCCTTGTGTACTGTTCTGACATGCTAGACACCCTTTACAAAAATGGATTGCTTTATCATACAACGTAATTTTTCCAACAGTATGACCAGCATCTTCTGCGCCCTTTATAAATTCATCTGCAAGTTGATCAGAGTTACCTTTTTGCCGCATACTTGTAGATATAACTAATACTTTTTTATTCATAATGTTCCTCCTTGTTTTCTTTACACTTATAGTATAATGCCTTCTTTCATAAATGTTAAATACCTATATCAAATATATTGGCATAACCAAAAAGCATATGTAATTCATTTGTTCAATAGGAGAAGAGACAATGCTATAAAAAGGCATCCAATGAAGAATACCTGTGCTACTGATATAGTTCTTTTCAATCTCTACTAAAAACTTAAAGTCCATGAAAACAATGTTTCATTCTTATCTAATTTTCTTATTTCTTGCATTTCTATATCCGATAATTGAAAATCAAAAATGCTTATATTTTCTATTAGCCTCTCCCCTCTTTTAGATTTCGGTATTACAGAAATACCTCTTTGCGTTAAAAATCGAAGTGCTATCTGCGATGCTGTCTTATGATACTTATAAGCAATCTCCTGTAGTTGTGGATGATGCATGATATCCGCTTTCCCTTGAGCCAGTGGAGACCAAGCCTGCATAGCAGTTCCTTGAGAGTTTAAATAGTTTTGTAGATCCCATTTTTGATAATATAGGTGCGTTTCTACTTGATTTACAGATGGAACAATTGAGCATTGTTTTATCAACGCTTCAAACCATTCTTGATCATAATTAGAAACCCCAATCGCATGAACTTTTCCTTCTCGATATGCTTCTTCCAATGCTTTATACATGTCATTCCCCTCTGCATATGGCTCATGAAGCAATAACAAATCGATATAGTCTAGTCTTAAATTACACAAAGATTCATTGATTGCTTTTTTTGCTGCATCATAACTATTTGTTTTCCGATATAGCTTCGTAGTAACAAACAATTTTTCACGTTCTGTGTTACTTCGTTTGATTCCTTTGCCAACTTCTTTTTCATTTCCATACATCTGAGCAGTATCAATTAAACAATAGCCAAGTTCTATTGCAGTCGCTACTATATTTACACACTCTTGTCCGTTTAAATTCCATGTACCCAATCCAAGCAGTGGCATCTCTATCCCATTATTCAATGTAATATACTCCATCATATATCCTTCTTTCATAATTGTTGTATTATAGAATTTTGAAAATGTATCGTTTCTGAATAATTGATCATCAATATGGTATCAATTATGCTATTTTGCTGTATACAAGCCAATCTATTTTCATTACAATAGTTATCTGTTGTAAAAAAATATGAAGACCACCATATAACAGTATGAAATAACAACACAACCAAAAAAATGATACTACGTCTTTTCTCTTCATAACGCTTCTCCCTTACTTAACAGTCAATTCATATCTGATTTCAATTCATGTAAAACACAGTCAATACAATCCATGACTTTTTTTGTCTTATGGACATTCTCTAGATTTTCATCACGATGTTTCCGTAAGATTTTAATTCTTGCGGAACGAGTATCTTCATCAGATAGTTCCAAAAAAATATATTTTTTTATCGTCTTTACATCAAGTCCCAAAGAATGTAGACATATACAGGAATCTAACCTTTGCACTGCCTCATTTCCATAAACATCATCCTTTATATCTGCTTTTAAATCATCTAAAATTCCTTCCCTTATAAATTGATAGACGAGAGCTATTGGAATACCATACTGCTTACATAACTCCTCTAATTTCATGTTGCTTATCCTCCATTTTATATTCTCAAAAATGATTACCTTCTGGGCAATCTTTACATCATAGGTACCTATAAATATCCCAATTATTTCTTTTTTGAAATTTTCTATAATGTCTTAATACAAACACAACAGCTAAATACGATCAAAATCAAGCCAAACAATACATTTAATCTATACAACCATTTCTCCGTCAATTTCTTTTTCATAAAATTAACAAGTACCACAAGCAATAACCACCAACATAAAGTTCCAAGAAATACTCCAGTGACTAATTGTATTCCATCAATGAAACCAGGTGTACCGTTAATACCGAATACAGAGAATGCAAATAGAAAGGAAATGATTGCTGCTGGATTTGTAATTGCCACTGCAAAAGAAGAAAGAAACATTTTCAAATAATCTTTCACATCAGCTTTCTCAGTAGATAGCATCATTTCTTTTTTTGTGATCATTCTTATCGCTATCAAGATCATCAAATATGCGCCAATCAGATGGATTGGCATTTGGTATGTCAAAAGAAAATCAGAAATCACAGTCAATCCAAAAGCTCCAACACAAGCATATAAAACATCCGCTAAGGAAGATGCTGCTCCACTGATGAAACCAGCGACTACGCCATGATTGATCGTTCGTTGTATACTCATAGCTCCTACCGCACCGATTGGCATACCAAAAACCAAGCCAATCAGCACTCCATTTACGAAATATTCAATAATCATGAATTCCTCCTTCATTTCTTTTTTTCTATTTTATAGATTAAATAATCAATATTATCAATAGATTTACAATCCTCATCTATTTCTCCTTGGAGTTCCTGTCGATATTTATCGAATGTCTGTATCATCCCCACTTTATTTTCTTTTTCATCTGTTTTCGTATACACATCAATAATATCTCTTCTACATCCACATTCTTCCATCTTTAAGATGTTTTTATCTGTTTTCTCAACCATATGACCACTTCCCTTTTTCTTATCAATTGTATCGATCTTAAATATAACCGTAAGACATGTTTCCTATGCTTATGTCACTGTATTGTTTCTTACAATTCTTCCAGGAATCCCTACCACAGTACAATTATCGGGTATATCTTCTAAAACAACTGAGCCTGCACCAATTTTACTATTCTCACCAATTGTTACTGCACCAAGAATTTGTGTACCAGCACCAACCATGACATTATCCTTTAAAGAAGGGTGACGTTTTCCTTTGTCCTTTCCTGTTCCTCCAAGTGTTACACCCTGATATAATGTAACATTATCGCCAAGAACTGCTGTTTCTCCAATCACGATGCCATTTCCATGATCAATAAAACAGCCTTTTCCAATAACAGCGCCAGGATGTATCTCAATGCCTGTTTTCTTAGCTCCATGCTGTGATATCCATCTCGCCATAAAATATCTTTCTTTTAGATATAAACGATGTGCCAAGCGATAATGGAGTAATGCCTTGAAGCCAGGATATAATAATACCTCAATTGGAGAGCGAAACGCTGGATCTCGCCCTTCAATCACATGTATTTCTTCTTTCACGTATGAAATCAATCCCA
This sequence comes from [Clostridium] innocuum, assembly GCA_012317185.1. Taxonomy (NCBI): domain Bacteria; kingdom Bacillati; phylum Bacillota; class Clostridia; order Eubacteriales; family Clostridiaceae; genus Clostridium; species [Clostridium] innocuum. The sequence goes on from CP048838.1 coordinate 3,073,993, forward strand.
TAAATACACCTCCGTGAACAACTTAATTTACAGGTCGAATCGAAACAATTTTATTGCTCCACCCTTCTACAACTGGATTGTTTTCCACCGCAGACACAAATTCTTGCGTCGCATCAAAAGTTCCCAGTTTTGTATACTCGCCAGTTACAGTTGCATCTTTATAAAACAGCACGATACGATTTGGTGCAGAGTAATAAACTTCTCCAGCCTTCTCAGAAGTGATTGTTTCAGGATTAGAAGGAATTTCATAGCGATCTGGAATATCATAATATTGCATAACTTCATAGTTTTCATAGTCATCATAATGGTAGATTGGAAGATTCCAATCGCTTGTTCCTACATATCTTGATATTGCACGTGCCGTATCATTATCATATAAGTTCATTGTGAATGGTTCTCCATCACGCCCGAAGCTTACTTCTAGTTCTGGTATAAATTCTGTTGGTACTGATGATGATGCATTGGTTGTTGGTGTATTTGCAGATGATGATGACGATGTATTATTATCATCAGAACTACTGCATCCAGCCATTAAAAATCCTGCTGCTAAGATCATACATAATACTCTTTTTCTATTTTTTTTCATAGATGTGTTCTCCTTTCGCATTTGTATATGCGTGTTTATTTATTCAGAAATTAATTCATTGATATTTAATTTTTTTATTTTTCTTGATGTCAGATATGCAAACAGCATGAACAATTCTGAAACGATCATTCCAGGTAGGATGATAGATATCACATCCGGATGGGAAGCAAAGTTACTGATTCCATATAATTTCATTAAGCTGCCAATAAGTGTATCTGTAAACAGAAAACTCATGAATGTTCCAATCATGGAACCTATTCCTGCAATGATTCCATAACGAATCGCGAATGTGAAACGCAATTGTCCTGTCGTAAATCCTAATGCTTTATAAACTGATAGATTTCGTTTTTCTGATATGAATATCTTGTTTCCCGTAAGAATCGTAACAATCAATATAAATACTGCTGTCACTACATACATGAAAATTAGCAGCATCTGCATCGCAGTGATGATACTGAATAAGCCTGGCCATGTGTTTTCATGAAGATAGACATCTCCACCATAAGCTGCTTCCAACGCATCCATCAAACCCTGTTTTTGATTTGCATTCTCCAAAAAATAATGGTGACACCACATATCCGTAGTTATGTTACCAATTCGTTGAAAACCTTCCCTGCTCATTCCAATATTTCCGCCCATTTCATTTGCACACTGATAGATTCCCGCAATGCGATAATCTGCCGTTTGCCCATTATAGGAAACAGTGATTTGATCATCTACATGTAGGTTACGATCTGCCGCTATCATTTCTGTTATTACGATATCATTCGCATTTTGAATCGTAGTACCATTTTGTATATGGAAGCGTTGTGGCTCTGTGATCACATTTGCTGTATAGTCCACACCGTCAACGGCCACACCTGGCATTGCCAGAGCATAACTATCTATGGTTGATGTATAATTTTGAATCAAGTTTTCCATTTCATCTTGTTCATGTTGTCCAAGCAACTGTACACCAATATCAAGATCTGAGGGATTAAATGCATCCATCATGCCTTTTCCATCTGGACCAAGCCACGTATTCATTCTGCCAATCATTGAAATGATGAACACCAGCAACACAGTAGTGACTCCGACACTTAAATATCGCCGTTTTCCACTCAGCAACTGACGCATAGAAATGCTCAACATCAACCAACGCCCACGTAATCTATTTGTTTTCTTGCTAGTAGAGTTCCCATTTGTTTCTTCTTGTATCACCTTTACTGGCGGTATTTTATCAATTTTCCTTGTTTTAAAATGGATAAATCCATAGAAGACAAACAATATACCAAGAAGAATGAAGAACCACAAAAGTATGTGAGGTGTTGCTGGTGTCTGTATACCTGCAAAAGATATCATCATCTTACTAATTACTGGAATCATTGGAAGTGACAGTAATATTCCTACTGATAATCCAATAGCGATGACTAGGAGATATTGCATTTTCATATTCTGTCGAAGTACGCCTCCATTGTAACCAATCGTTTTCAATATAGCCATATTTTTTTGATCCTGCTCGATGACTGCACTGATACTATATCCTACAATAATCATTGATATGATAAGTAGGATCAATGCAAAGGAAAAAAACAATCCTGTAAATGCATTCTGCAATATGAGCATGAATCCTAATATTGCTTCTTTGCTGTGGACAAACTCCGTATACTCACTTAACTGTGTTTCACTATTTAAGTATTGATTGAACTGCATATTGTTTAATATACTTTGATCACTTTGCTTAACATGAATCATTTGCCCTGTTCTGGCAAGTGCATCCATATCCGCCTGATTGATTCTTTCAGCAGCCTCATCATAATCAATCTGACTAATCAAAAATCCTTTCATACCAATCATAGAACTGCCCATGAAAGGATCTTCATACATTCCTTTCACAGTAAATGTTTTTTCATTTCCTGCTCTTCCTATTGCAAAACTTATCTCATCACCAATGGAGATATCAAAGGTAGAACGTAAGGATGGGGATATATAAATTTCACCCGCTTGAATGCTTATAGATTCTTTTTGATATCCATTCATTGTTTCATTGAAGATACGATATGGAAACTCTTGTGGATTGTAGACAATCAACTGTCCTTCACTATCTGATTCTGTGTCATTGATGATGTAATCCGAATAAATCAGCTGTTGTACAGAAACAGATGCAACATCCTGCTGCTGATTGATTTCTTCTAATAATTTATCCTGATCAGGAATGCCTTGTGTCCATACCGTGATATCACCATACTGCAAACGATCCATCTCTGTTGTAACATAGGAATTGGTGTTCAGCCAAAGTGTTAAAACGCTGATCAGCGTAAGGGATACCATCCCCATGATAGCGAATATTCCTATCATCACTGCCTTATGACGTTTACTATTTGCCTTGATCAATATTCTATTTTTCATGCATACACCTCCGCTACCATTTTAAAGATGTAAGCCATTCATGTATCCTTGCTTCTCTTTCTTTCAAATCATCTTTTATCATAGAAGCAAGCTTCATTTCTGCTAAGATTTTTCCATCTTCCATATATAGGATTCTGGTTCCATATGCTGCGGCATGCATATCGTGTGTTACCATCAGAATACTTTGTCCTTGCTCATGCAGTTTCTGCAAAATGGATAATACTTCGTCACTATTTCTCCGATTCAATGCACCAGTTGGCTCATCCGCAAATAACATCTTTGGATCATTGATAATAGCACGAGCAATGGCTGCTCTTTGTGCTTCACCACCAGATACTTTCGATGGTAAGCGATCCATCGCATGTGCTACATCCATCTGTTTCAAAAGTTGTTTTACTTTCTCATCCGTTTCGTTTGTTGTTCTTTTTTTATTTAGATATCCAGCTACCGCAACATTCTCTAACAATGTTAAATTACTGACTAGATTGGTCTGCTGAAACACAAAACCAAATGCATCTGAGCGAAGTTTCGCTTTTTGCTTTTCGCGAAAGGTCGTAATATCATCGTCGTTATACAAGATTTTTCCTTCATCAATCGTATTCATACCACTTAAAGAATAAAGTAGTGTAGATTTTCCAGCACCCGATGCTCCCATAATAACCGTAAAATCACCATCATATAGCTCTATATTTACGTTATTTAAAACAGGAGTATCTGCTTCTTCGAATTTCTTTGTAATTCCGCTGCCTTCCAAAATCACAGGTTTCATATAGTTACTCCTTTTTTTTCTAAAATAATCAGTCGTTTTTTCCCAGTACGGTTATCTGGAAGTATCTCATCTACAAAAGATATAGCAAATTCTACATAGTCAAGCCGCTTTTCTTTTAACATGGATGTTATTGATGTCGTCATCTTTTTTTGTATCGTATCCTTATACTCTTCGTTAGACACTTCGATGTCCAATTCAAAAGAGTGTTCATCCTTTTGGATGAATTGATAATCCAGCATATGTTCCATACAAAATCCTTCGATTGCTAGTGGATGAAGAAATTCTCTGGTTCCCTGTTCATTTTGAAACCACATCAGATCTTCGTTTCTCCCTGCCAGATTTTTAATCTTCGAGAATGGATAATGATCATCACATTCATCAAATACGAGGCGATCTGATAATTCATAGCGAATCAATGGCTGTGCATAATTATATAAAGAGGTCAGATACATTTTGCCATTCTCCACTTCGATATAATTCATATCATCAAACAGATACATTCCTTCCTCTCCATGTAGTTCAACACCTAAAGCAAGGGATTCACTAGCACCATAGAAATTTACAATATCACAATGGAAGATTTGTTCCAGATAGGAGCGAAGATTTGCATTCAATGGTTCTCCACAGGATATGATTCTTTTGATTTGAACGCTTACTTTGCCTGTGGATACCTGTTCTGCAAGTATCTTGATAGCGGACGAATATCCTATTACGATATTTGGCTTAAATTTCTGAATCTGATTGATCCATTCATCCAGCGGTTGTTTAATATCCAAAGACAGCTGTAATGCACGTACACCTTCGATACCTGAACCAACTGCCATAGCACCACCATAACGTCCATCGCATGCTGCAATATAAACGATACGTGGTGTTTTCCATAATAACTTCAAAATATCCCACATACTCATATCCCATAATGCTCCGCGAATAATTCCTAGCAGCATATGATTCCATGCCTGTTCATCATAAATAAAATATCCTGGTTTTCCTGTACTTCCTGAGGAATGAACGACATGATAATTATTTTTAAACGTATCTTCCGTATCCTCAAGTTCATCAAAAACCTGCAACTCACTCTGTTTCACATCATCAACTGTAACTAGTTTATCGAAATGTTTGATAAGCTCTTTTTTATTGATAGAAGGAAACTCTGAAATAGGAGTGATATCAATGGTCTGTTTTGTAATACCTGCTTGCATAAATGCAGTCCTATAATAATCGGAGTGATCGTATGCATAATGAAGAATCTTAGATAACTTTTCCTTCTGTAGCTTTTCCATTTGTATTTTTGTTTTCTTTGTATTATTTTTAAGAGATCGAAGCTCCCATAGTAGTTTAAAATAATTCATATCTGATTCCTCCATCTTATTCGCTTATATGAAATACATAGCGCTGATTATAATTTTCTCTATGATAATAGTGAATTTCCTTTTGATTCAGGTTATAGACAATACTCCACTCTGTAGATTCAAATTCACCAAAGTTATCTTTACTCACGCTATCCAAAGCATCTTTTACTTGCTCCATATTCATTGTTTGATTTGTATCAAGGAGATCCATCAGAATATCGTAACGCTCATGTGATTGGGAAGTGCCGATTCCTTGTTTTTCTCCGGGTGATAAATAGAAGTTTGTTACCGCACGTGTTTCTATCACATTAATTTCATCATTGATATACTCCACAACTACACTTTTGCCTTTTGCATCTGCAATCGCAAAATGAATCATCATCCCCATAGAAGAGTGCATATCATACGCTCGTAATAAAGTTATCGCTTCGTCTACATCGGCAGCCTGATTTAGAATCAACCGTATTGCTGTTGTCGTTGTTAGATCTTGTGTACTTTTGTTTTGTTCGATTATATCAGAATCCTGAATCATATTAACTGAAATAGCCAGTCCTTTTTCATTCATCCCATCTAAGGGAGCATACATAGCAACTTGCGCAAGAAGATCATCCGGTAAGCGATTGATTGAAACAGAGGTACCACTCTGGATAAAATCAAGATTTACAGTAGAAATGGAAGCATATGCATCAATTGGGTGTGATTCCATAATCAGGGCTTCACTGTTTTCCCAATCAAAGTTTCTTCCAAACAGGATATCCTGATGCTCATTGATTGTCTGTATCGTACTGCAACCAAACAATCCTTGTATGATATCCAAATCAGAAACATCCACAACATGATCCATCAAATAATTCAAAACGCCATCATCTGAAGTTGCACCTCCAGCTTCTAAAAAACCTTGAAAGCCATAATCTCCATCATATCGAATAACAGAAAGTCCTTCTTCCAACTGGGTTAAGGAAGCAGTGGGCTTAACATCTGCCATAGTGCCTTGTCCTGTCGTCTGTTGTGTGCGTTTTATCATTGCCTCATCTCTTCCTTTCTGCGTTATAAACCATATATCAGCTATTACTATAAGAAAAATGAAGTTAATAATCAGGTATCTTTTTTTCATTTTATCAGCTCCTTTCCTTTGATACTTGTATTCTATCATTCAAGTTTCACTCATACAAATACTTATATCAAATATCTACCTATGTTTTACAAGCATAGCAAATCGTGTTATAATTTTGATAGATAGGAGGTTCGTACTATGGAATTAAGAGTGCTTCAATATTTTTTAGCTATCGCACGAGAACAGAGCATATCTGGAGCTGCTGAGTTTCTGCATGTATCACAACCAACATTATCCAGGCAAATCAGAGATATGGAAGATGAACTAGGAAAACAATTGTTTATTCGTGGCAATCGTAAAATCACATTGACAGAAGAGGGGATGATTCTTAGAAAACGTTCTGAAGAAATCATAGGGCTAGTAAAGAAAACAGAAGATGAGATTGCGTTGAGCGATGATATTAGTGAGGGAGATATTTATATCGGGGCAGGAGAAACACATGCGATCCATATCCTTACGGATAGCGCAATACAACTACAAACAAGTTATCCAAATATTCGTTTTCATATTGCTAGTGGTGATACAACTGATGTTTTGGAAGAACTGGACAGAGGACTCATTGACTTTGGCCTGTTATTGGGTTCTATTGATAAAACAAAATATGAGTATCTAGAACTTCCAATGAAAGATATCTATGGTATCCTTATGAGGAAGGATAGTGTACTAGCTGAAAAAGAAGTTATTACACCAGAGGATTTATGGGATAAGCCATTGATTTGTAATCGTAATTCAATCAATCATGAAGATGATATTTATAAATGGCTAAAAAGAGATCAATCAGAAATCAATATCATAGCCACTTATAATCTTTTGTATAATGCATCCATTATGGTGGAATCAGGTATTGGGTATGCAATTGCCTTAGATAATATCATCAATGTTACAGGTGACTCTAAACTTTGTTTTCGCCCACTATATCCAAGTTTGGATGCTCGCATGTCATTAGTTTGGAAAAAATACCAGATATTTTCCAAAGCTGCCGAAAAATATCTGATTCAAATGCAAAAGGATCTAAAAAAATGAAACAGAGATTATCCAATGTCATTAAGTTAGAGAGACAAAAAACAAAAGAAAGAAAAAGATTCTTCCTTTTTTAGGATGGTATATACGAAAATTAGGCATGACAAAAATACTTTCACAAGCATCTTTTTTAAAATAGCGTTATAATAAAGTTGCTTTTATGAAAAGCGATAGTTAAAGCACATAACAGATTGTGCACACACATTTCTACGAAACTTGCGATCGGGGCGAATCGGCAATACTTCATTTGAAATGGGGGTTTCAAGATCAGGCGGAATCCCGCCTTTTCTTTTACACCGTCGTATATAATTACGGCAATGATGAATCGTCTCGTGATATTGATCGCATATTTATATTCTGTTTTTCTGTCTTTGTTATTTATTTTTTCATTCTCGACATGCATGATCAGGATGAATGACATATTATATAAAATCATTCTTGCCCATATCTCCTGTTGAATATTCAGACGTTTTTTGGCGTGGATCGCAAATAAGTTCGCTGAATATTTCAGATGCCGGAAGGAGATTTCAATACCCCATTGTTGATGATATAATTCTTTAATATCAGCAGTGCAGAAACGTTCACGATCGAGATTCGTTGCAATAGATTCATATCCCTCACGATTTCCTAATTTGAACCGTACAACACGAAATCTCATTGTAAAGTAAGGATATAATTCATCCAAGAAATCAAATGTGGAAGTCGTAGAGAGAAGACGATATGATTCAGGATGCATCCTTATTTCTTTTGTATGCTTAGTTGTCAGTGAAATGCAGATATCTTCATCAAATTCTTCATCCGGGAAATTGAATTTTTTCAAAATACCCGTATGGGAATGAATATCTTTCGAGCGGATCAAAAAATATCTGTCAGAATTCATGATATAAGCCATATTATTCCAAGTAGCGTAGTTTCTGTCCGCAATAAAAATTGTTTTATTCTCGTGGAAACGGGAAGCCATAGTCCACATTGCTTCCATTTCATTTAAGCTGTAAATACCTTGAATAATCATATCTACATAGCGATGATTGAGAATATCATAACTCGCATTAATATGATAACTGGACAAGTGTTTTCCTTTAGAACCAGAAGTGTATAAAGTATCCATATCATTTTTATCGATAGGGATAAGACGATAGCCTTTATGTGTAAGGGATGAAGGAAAGCTTTTATTGATTTCATCAAAAAGAAAGTGAAAAGCATAGGGAGTGATTTTTGGACGGGCTTGGACGAAAGCAGAAGCAGTAGGGGTATGCTTACCATAATCAAAAAAATCAAGTAATTCTTCACGAATAGGTTTACCCGACATCGACAAAATGCATCTGATCGTATCTTTAAAAGAAAGTTTACGAGCTTTGCGTGAAAAGTCAGAACCCTCACGAGTAACAAAATGAAGTTCATTTTTAAGACGATCTGCATCCTTTAACATACCATCAAAAGTATGTAAGAGTTTACTGGAGAAATAAGACATGAGATGAATACCTCCGTTCTTTTCTGAAAGTGAAACATAAAGAAAGGAAAGCTTTTGTAAGGTTCATATAAGAACAGCTCCTATACATCCTTACAAAAGTGCGAAACGCTCGATTTTTATAGATTTGTCAAGTCATTGCATAAAAAAAGACACCTATATTTGATTTTTATAGATGCCGTTTTTAGATACCTTTTATTTTTTGTCTCTCTAACTTAATGACATTTCAGAGATTACCTGTTTCATTTTTATTTATACAAAACATAACAGAATATTATATTATCTTTTATAGTGTTTCTCCATTACTATAAATTACATTCTCATACCAGTAAGAAGACTGCTTTCTCTTTCTTTCTAACGTGCCGGTTCCATCATCATATTTATCTACATAAATAAGCCCGTAGCGTTTTGCCATTTCTCCCGTTGAAGCACTTACAAGATCAATACATCCCCATGGTGTATATCCAAGCAGATCAACACCATCTTTCACAGCTTCTTTCATCTGTTCAATATGAGAACGCATATAATCAATACGATAGCTATCGTTGATGCTGCCATCAGCTTCTATCTTATCATAAGCACCAAGACCATTTTCTACAACCATTAAAGGTATTTCATAACGTGCATAGATTTCATTCAATGTATAACGTAATCCCTTTGGATCAATCTGCCAACCCCAGTCACTTGCTTCCAGATAAGGATTCTTCAGTCCGCCTGTTAGATTTCCACCTTTGATTTCCGCATCAGAAGTTTCTGCGACACAATTACTCATATAATAGCTGAATGTGTAATAGTCAACACACCCATCCTTTAACGTTTGCTCATCTTCTGATATCTTCTTAATATGAATGTTATTTTCTTCAAAGAATCGATCTGCATAATATGGATATGCTCCACGTACCTGTACATCTGAACAGAACCAATTTGCCATCTGCATTTCTCTTTGCGTCTTCATCATATCATCAGGATTACAAGTCAATGGGTACATAGTAAGAAAACAAATCATATTTCCCATTTTAAAAGACGAATAACAATCGTGAGCCAGCTTTATAACCTTTGCACTTGCTACTAATTGATGATGCAATGCTTGATAACGTACTTCAGGATTGTCTGGGAAATCAAGAATTGCACCTGTAAATCCCTTCACAGTTCCTAAAGATAGTACATTCCCCATTGGCATGGTTCCCGCATTGATTTCATTAAAGGTAAGCCAGTATTTTACTTTGTTCTGATAACGTTCAAATAGCACTTCACAATAACGCTGAAAGAAATCGATGCATCTGCGATCTTCCCATCCATTGAACTCTTCTACAAGGGCGTATGGCATTTCATAATGTGAAATGGTGACAAGTGGTTCAATTCTATATTTATTCAGCTCATCAAAGACCTTGTCATAAAAAGCCAGACCTTCCTCTAATGGCTCTTCTTCCATCCCTGTTGGAAAAATTCTTGTCCATGCAATAGATAGACGATATGTTTTAAAACCCATTTCAGCCATCAATTTTATATCTTCCTTATAATGATGATAGAAATCAGAAGCCTCATGACTTGGATAAAAAGTACCTTCTTCTATTGTATTTGTGATTCTCTTTGGTACCTCATAGGACCCGTTGGTGCACATATCAGATACGGAAGGTCCTTTTCCATCCACATTCCATGCTCCTTCAAATTGATTGGCGGCTGTAGCACCACCCCATAAAAAATCTTTTCTAAACGTTTTATTCATCTTCTTTTCTCCTATCTAACTGTAATCAGTTTATCGCCTACATGAATGGATTCACCAGAAACATCTGGCAATACTTCATGATAACTATTAGAATTTGTAATCACGATTGGTGTCACTACTGAATAGCCAGCTTTTTGAATTTCTTCTATATCAAATTCGAGTAGTAAATCTCCATGAACGACATGATCTCCTGGATTTACCTTAGCATTGAATCCTTTTCCATTTAATTCAACGGTATTCATACCTACATGCATAAGAATCTCAAGACCATCTATCGTTTTGATTCCAATGGCATGACCAGTTGGAAATACCATAGCGATTGTTCCATCGATTGGTGCATATAGTTTCCCTTCTGTAGGAATGATTGCTGCGCCTTGTCCTAGACTTCCACCCCTGAACACTTCATCTTCCACTTCTTTTAAGGCGATAGCTTTGCCATGCATTGGCGAAACAATCGCTGCAGAAACAGCATCTTTCAATTGAGTGGTAAGCTTCTTAACTTCTTTTTCTTTATATGTCAGATAAACCGCTGCAAAACCACCAACCAAAGCTAAGATAGATGCACCAATTGCCCAGATCATGCCTGTAATATTTTGTGTCTGTGTATTCATAAAGGCTGTATAACCAAACACGCCCATTCCTGGTACGATATAATATTTTGCGCCTGAGGCCGCAATGATAGCTCCTGTGATTGCTGATACGATACAGGTAATGATAAATGGTTTCTTCTTAGGTAGTGTAATACCATAGATGGCTGGTTCAGTCACACCTGCTAAACCAGATACAATTGCCGGAATACATAATGACTTTGTTTTCTTATTCCTGCTTCTTAAATAGATTGCAATAACTGCCCCTGTCTGTGCAAAGGATGCACCAAACATTCCGATCATAATCGTGTCGAACCCTAATGTCTGTATGTTATTGATCATCAATGGTGTGATTGCCCAATGTAGACCAAACATAACCAATACCTGCCATAATCCACCTACTATAAATCCCATTAAGATTGGGCTGAACTCATAGATTGCTGTAAATACCATACCTAGCCCATCAGAAATTGTGGATGCCACTGGACCAATGATCCAGAATGTCATACATACTGTCACAAGGCAAGTGATAAAAGGAATCGTAAACAATTTTTGATCGTATCTGGAATAAAGCGTTTATAACGTTTTTCAAACCACGCTGCGAATGCAATCGCACAAATAATTGGAATCACACTACTGGTATAATCGCCAGCAGCCGGCATAGTTACTGGAATACCGAAGATATTTGATATATCCAATTGTCCACCACTCAATAGATTAGGATATACCATTGTGGCACCGATAACCAGACCCTCCAATTCCGAAATACCAAAACGCTTTGCCGCTGTATACCCTAAGATAATTGGCAAGAAATAAAATAGTGAATCTGATAAAGAGTAAAGAAAGTTATATGTTCCACTTGTAGTAGATAAAACTCCAAATGCCACAAACATTGCCAACAAACCTTTTAAGATACCACAGGCACTTAACACACCTAGTATAGGAGTGAAGACACTGGTTACAATACCTACAAAAACGTCCAAAGGCTTTTGTTTTCCTTTACCGTTCTCTTCATTATGTGACATTCCATCATCTACAATATCCTCTAAATGGCCACGCTTTACAACCGCTTCATATACATCTGGAACGTGATTACCAATCACTACCATATATTGCTCACTATTCTGAATCACTGTAACGATACCTTCTGTTTCTTTTAATACATCTGTATTAGCTTTCTTTTCATCTTTTAACTGAAAACGAAGTCGCGTAACACAATGAGTTAATGCTTTTACATTTTCTGTACCACCCACGTTCTGCATAATAATTCTAGCTAATCCGTCGTACTTACTTGCCATGAAATAATTCCTCCTCTCTATTATAAATCTCATGAACAAAATTACACTTTCACACTTGTTCTCTTTGAAACCATCTACCTTCTTCCCTTTTTTGTATCATCGTGAGGCTTCACAAACTCTTTAAAGAAATCATGATAGCTTTTCTTTACAACTTTATTGTAAGCGTAACCGTGTACAACATCAAATACTCATATCAAATACATTCATATAACTATTAAGCATATCAATAGCATGAATAACAAAGATAAAAAAACTGCCTAATCAAAGTTAGACAGCATTTTATAAAATAATCATTCAATTAAACGAAACTGAATTTGAATACTTCCATTTCCTAATGCTTCTGAAAGTCCTTGTGGGTTATTAATGTGTCCCAATGAAGTATAAGAAAAGGAAGTTGGGAAATCCTTATAGAATAACACAAGACAATCATTACCGAAGAGCTTCAAATCGCCAGTATAAATCTGAGATACACTTTGTGCTGAGGATGATAGACCCTCTGAAAAATAATAATATTTTTCATTACCATGTAATTCATCCATTTGCAAAGACATAGGAAAACGTCTTAACAGTTCCCTTACTGTATCATTATCATAAAGTGAAGCTGTAAAAGTCTTTGAACCTATAGCGATTTGGATATGATGCATACCATCACTCTGTTCTATTGAAAAAGTCTCATCTTTTTTTACTGTTGGTTGTGTGTCTTCATTTTGCTTAGCCGTATCATCATCCTGTTTTGTGTTTTCTGAATATTTTGTGATTTCAATTAAACCACTCAATTGGCTAATTTGATCAATGCCAGAGATTGCTTCTCCGAGTGCATATAGACCACTAGCTCCACCGCAATCATCATAATACATAACAACATCTCCCCATGGTTCATAATAGGCGAGTGTACCAATTGGACCTTTTGCCATCGGTGTCTTGCTGGTATCAAGTTTTTTATCAGGATAAAATATTTTTTCATCATCACTATTATCTTCCACATCGATCGTCATTGGAAGCTGATCGTATAAGGAGCTAGCTGCAGTAGAATCATTTAATTGAAAAATAACGGTTTCATCATTTTCTCCTTGTATCTGAATTTGCATATCACTTTCTTCTTTCTTGGTTTCCATAGTATTGGTACTACTCTTTTCATCTGCTTGTTGACGATTACTCTCACACCCTGTTGTGATCGTTAGTAGAAAGCACACCACTAACATTATTGATAAGAATTTTTTCATGCACTGTCCTCCACACATTTTTATTGCTCTAGAAATTCTTTAACCAGTTGCCCTTCTGTTGACGATATAGTAGAAGCAATCCACGTATACATAGTTCACTGGACATAGCAAACCATACACCATGTAATCCCCATCCTTTTACAAGTATAAGGGATAGTGTCAAACGATCTCACCATATGCTGACCAAGTTCATGATACTTGGTATGAAGGTATCTCCTGCACCCCTAAGAGCTCCTGATGCTACGATTGATACAGCATAAAGTGGTTCGGCAAATGACTCTATCCTTAACACTTCCGTTACTAGTTTCTGTACTCGTAGATCATAGGTTAACATCTGAAAAAGAAAAGGACAATCAACGTACATCAATAAACCGATACCTGTCATAAGTAGCGCTCCAAACAATATAGCAATATTAGAATAGCTTTTTGCAAGTTCTTTTTCATTTGCTCCTATACTTTGAAGTCGTAGCTGCTGTTGCTATACCATATCCAGGCATATAACACAGGCTTTCTGTTGTAACCGCAAAAGAATTCGCTGCAATAGCGATGGTACCTAATGGAGCAATGATACGTGTTACGCAAATCATGGCGCCACAAACAGCAGTATGCTCTAAAGCCATAGGAAAAGCTATGTAAATGGCATTTTTTACGATAGATCTATCTATAGAAAATTTCCCAGAGATATTGATTTTTAGAACTTTAGAATGAACAGACAAACCAAAACATCCAACTGCCAATAATGATCTGTGATAAAGCTGTTCCAATAGCCACCCCTAGTACACCATAGAATCGTATTAGAATTAGATTAAATAACAATCCAAGACACACATGATAGCATTTAGTATACTAGGAACTTTCATGTTACCACTGCATTGTAACATGGAACTTGATAATACATTTAATTGTTGAGCAGGTAAGGCTACATAAACTAAAAAATAAAGGAATGCATTTTTATAAATATCATTCGATGCTCCCAACCATCTAGGTAGGGAAATACTAACGCTGATTCCAAATATCGTTAGAAAAATAGAAAAGCTTATGGTTATCAATAATCCGGTATTAAAATCAAACGTGCTTTTTTGTTGTCACCTGCACCTATCTGTTGTGCTCCTTGTACAGAAAAGCCAGATGCCGCCGCAATACATAGTCCACCCAATAGTCATGTACTGGTGGATACGATACCAATCGAAGCGGAAGCATCAGCACCCAATCCGCCTACCATTGCAGTATCAATATACTACATAATGATGGAAGTAAGCTGTGCTGGAATGGCTGGAATGCTCAATTTCCAAACAGCTTTTAGCTTACCTTTGAGAGTGATTTTTCTCTTACTCTGAAATAATGTTGTCATATGTTTCCTAATTTCTTTATTCATAAACATTACATCCATTATAGATGTACTTACATGCTTTCTTTGAATATTCTCAAAATTTCATCATGAGAAAGAACCTTATATCCACCTTCCATAATGATTGTACTATCTGCAAGTCCATTCAACATATTCTCATTAACGCCTAGTTCTTTGATATTCATAACCAATCCAAGTTCTTTCATCCATGTTTCCATTGCAGAAAGTCCTTCTTCAGCGATTTGTTCCTGTGTTTTACCATCTGGTGTAATATTCCATACATTTATTGCGAAACGCACAAACTTTTCTAGACCGTATGGACAGATATGACGGTAGTAAGCCATAGAAACAGCGGATAGTGTCATGCCATGAGTCGCATCGGTGTATGCCCCAACAGCTTGTCCCAACATATGAACCATCCAATCTGTTGTTTTTCCTTTTGCAATTAACGTATTTAAAGCCCAAGTTGCTGTCCACATGATATTGCTGCGAGCTTCATAATTCTTAGAATCTTTCAATGCAATATATGAAGAGTGAACAACAGAACGCATCAGTCCTTCACTGATATAATCACTTGCGCTGTCGTCTTCTCCAGAGAAATATTGTTCACAGATATGATTGAATATATCATAAATACCGGAAATCATCTGGTATTTGGGCAAAGTATACGTATATGTCGGATCTAAAATTGAAAACTTAGGAAATACATTTTCACCAAACACATGACCAATTTTTAATTTCTGCTCATGATTTGTAATAACTGCACCACCATTCATTTCTGATCCAGTACCTACCATAGTAAGCACACAGCCTACAGGGATGATATCACAATCAACATCTTCCATATTTAAATAATATTTCTTCCATGGATCTTCATCACAATTAGCGGATACCGATACTGCTTTCGCATAATCACAGACAGACCCGCCTCCAACTGCTAGAATGAAATCAATCTTATTTTCTTTTGCAACATTACAGCCTTCATAAAGTTTCTCAATTGTAGGATTTGGCATTACTCCAGCATCTTCAAACACTTCTTTTTCTTGAGTTGTCAATATTTTTATGATTTCATCATAAATTCCGTTCTTTTTGATAGAGCCACCACCATAAATAAGCATAACCCTTTTACCATATTTGGGTAATTCTTCCTTTAATCTTGCAAGGGATCCTTCTCCAAAGTATAGCTTGGTTGGATTTACATAACTAAAATTTCCTAACATTCTGTTACCTCCTCTTTTATATTTATAATTGACTTTCCAAAGTCTCTCATTTTATTTAGTATTTCTTCTGACTTATTCTGTTTATCAAATGCTGTAAAAATACCCATATCTTCTAGTTTTAGATATTCTAAAAATGACTTTTGATATTCATAGATTGCGCCATCGTATACCTCATCACTGCCTGAACTTAAAATTAATGCCGCTTTTCTTAGGTTTTGCGGTTTATCTAAAGCATAGATACGATTGATCGCACATTGAAGTTGTCCCGTAAAACTGTGATAGTATACAGGAGATGCCAAAATTATCATTTCAGCTTCTTTCAAAAGAGGGTAGATTTCTTGCATATCATCTTTTTGAATACAGTTTCCTTTGCCTGCCTTATGACAATATTCACAGGCTAGACAGCCGGCTATGTTTTTTTGACAGACATTAACTACGTCAATTTTATGTCCATTTTCTTTTGCACCTGCAACAAATGCTGTAACCATTGCATTTGTATTTCCATTAGGATGAGGGCTACCATTGAATATAATGATATTCATATTCCACCTTTATAGAGACCTTTCAAAAAAATCTGTTATCTTATCGAAAGGTATTTTATCAACTCTATCATACAGATCTATGTGATCAGCATCTTCCACAACATAAAATTCTTTAGGTTCTACAGCCTTTTCATAAGCAAATTTGCTATAGTATTTAGAATGTGCTTGATCTCCTACGATAAATAAAACTGGTCTTGGCGATATCTCATCTATAAAATTCAACAACCTTGTATTCAAAAATGGCATAGAACTCGTGGTAGTGAATCCACCTCTAGCATGAGGATGATGTCCACGTTCCATTCCGTAAAATTTAAACCAGATTTCATCTGTAGCATCCAATCCTTCTGGAATCGATTGTGCTGGTTCTAATGGAAAACCTGGTATATATTCAGGATATCCATTTTCTGCGTCAGTCCATCTCTGCTGAGAAAGTTTATCTTTCAGAGTATACAAATCTTCTTTACTCATCAGGTCTTTTCCACGTGTAGAAAAGCTAATATCATACATACTGTTGGTTGCGACAGCTTTGATTCTAGTATCCACCTGTGCTGCTGATAAAGCAAATCCACCTGAACCACAAATACCAATGACACCTATTTTATTTCTATCCACATTCTTCAGTAAACCTAGATAATCAACGGCAGCACTAAAATTTTCAGTAAAAATCTCAGGTGATGATACATGTCTTGGTTCGCCATTTGAATCTCCCATGAACGTTTGATCAAAGGTCAATACAATAAATCCTCTCTGTGCTAATTCATTCGCATAAACACCAGGGCCTTGTTCCTTTACACCTCCATAGGGCGCGCCTACAATCAACGCAGGGTACTTCTTTGATTGATTCATATCTTTTTGTGTATATAATTCTCCAGATACAACGAATCCATATCTGTTTTTATAGGTAACACTTTCCCTTTGTACTGTTTCAGCCAATTTAAAAATATAATTATCTTTCATGTTTTCTACCTTCTTTCTTTATCTACTAATAACATACTACTTTGCAAGCATTATATCAAATACTTATTATGAATTGTTTGATATGCTTAAAAGTTATATCAAACTTTATTTAACAAATTTTCGATAAATCCCTCATTTTATATAGCTTAATAAACTAAAAAATTAGAGACGAATCCAATGTCATTAAGTTAAAGAAATATAGATGAGAGACATTTATACAAAAAGTGGTTCTTTCTAAACTTTGGATATACCCAAAGTTTAGAAAGAACCCAATATCTGGATGAGTGCTTTTTCGATTTTTAAGTCTGCTTACTCGTTACAGCCCCAATTCATTCAGTTTTATGGGAAAAAGATGAAGAGCACCGGTAGAAAGTTTCTAAGCCGGCCTCCTCATCTTATTTTCCTGCAGCAGTATTGTTTATTTCATAGCTGCTACTTTCTAATTCAGCTTTATAATCGAATTTGCCATATCCTTCATTAGAATCGCATTCATCAAATGATCCTGTGCATGTAACATAATGAGTGCCAAGGTGGAATTTTATATATAGTTGAATAGTCTTTGAAAACGGTTTCTTTATATGAACCTCTTTTTAGTGCATCTTTTTGTATCATCTCTTTACGATTTCCTCTGTTTAATTTCAATTTTCCTCTTGACATATTACCAGAAGGATTTACAGCTTCTAATTTACTTTCTCTTCTTTGTGCCAGAATATATTGCAATACCTGCACATAAAATTGCTATTCCAATCAAAATCCATAATATTGTGTTCATCTGATACCCCTTTGTTTAGTAACGTAATATGAAATATATGACATAAACCGTATAACTAATAACCATAGCTAAAGCACTTCCAAATGTTACTCCAGATTTTACTGTCTTTTCGACAATCGTTGTTTTATTTACTTCCATTTTGTCACCTCCATAGTCGAGTAGACAAGCGATTCACACCGCAAGCCCCTCACAGATCCGTACGTGCGCCTTTCACGCATACGGCTCCTCATAATAACTTTCACTTCTAGAATAACTTAACATATATCTTTGGTTTGGCTAGTGGATACACTTTCAGCATATCTGCAAATCCATCCCATGTGTAGCTTTTCATTTGACTTCGTCTGTTGAGTGCCTTGCATAGATACCGTTGTGTAAAGTGTAGAAAAGAACCAAGCTTCTTGATATTGAATGAAATACCATAGTATCTATAATGCCCTATTAATTTCTTATTCAGCTTCGCTATTAGCTCTTTTACAGGTAAGTCGTTATTGGCATATAACCATTCTTTCATGGCTTTTAATTTTTGTGTATACTTTTTCCTACTGGTTTTCAGTTTTACACAGAAATTTCCATTCTTTTTACCCTTTCCACAGTAGAAGGTGAATCCCAGATAATCAAATGTCTCTGGTTTCCTATCTCCTCTTCGTTTACAGTTACTTTCTGCAAATCTTCCAAACTCAATGAGACGACTTTTGCTTTCCTCGAGTTCAAGATTGAATTTTCGTAGTCTTTCTTTCAACAATGCATAGTATTTCTCCGCATCTGCTTTGTATTGAAATCCCGCAATAAAATCATCAGCATACATTGTTAGAAAACTCTTTCCACTTGTCTCTTTTAGTACCACAAATTTGAACCACAGTGCTAGTACATTGTGCATATAGATATTCGCTAATACCGGACTAATGATATTTCCCTGTGCTGAACCTTCCTCACTATCCTCAAAGACTCCTTCAGTTATTACACCAGCTTTTAAATACTTCTTTATCAGCCATAATAAATTCGTGTCTTTGATATATAGATTGAGAAATTTCATAAGCCATTCATGGCTCATATGGTCAAAGAAACCTTTGATATCAGCGTCTACTACATAGTTAATCCAACCATTTTGTATTCTGTAATGGACTTTCTTTACAGCATCATGACATCCTCTGTTTCTCCTAAATCCATACATACAGTTTAGAAATCTCGGCTCATATATCGCTTCTAATATCTTCTTTACTGCAAGCTGAACTATCTTATCCTCATAGGATGCAATTCCTAGCGGTCTCATCTTGCCATTTCCTTTGGGTATATACACCCTTAAAGATGGTAATGGCTTGTAGGCCTTTTTCTTTAATCGTTCTACAAGATTTGTTATGTTTTCTTCCAGATGTTCCGCATACTCTGCTTTGCTCACTTTATCAACGCCCATTGCTTTATTACCATCTAATTCCTTATGACACTGCAAAAGCATTTCCGCATTTATCAAGTGATACAGAGATGTAAACTCTGGCTTCGGCGTTGTTGCCGATATTTCCGCTATTCTCTCTAATTTCGTTCCCATCATTTCCTCCGTTCCTGAGCACGGTTGATGTGTCCTCAGAGAGATTGTTACCATGTAGCTCCCTTCCCTCCACTGGCATTACCCAGTTTCATCAGTACTATGAAGCTATCCGACTGCCTGCTTCCCATTCAACTTTCTCCATCTTCTAGTTGAAAGTTGTACTTGTTTCCAAGAGACAGCAGGCTCTCCCCAGTTGACAATAACCCACAATGTCAAGCATGATTGGCTCTTTGACCCCGCAGTGCCACACAATTCTTACCTTATCGACCTATGTGATATTGCTTTCCACAAGAATTAACGTGTCAGCCCTCTGAATTTCAACATTTCGAGGCTCAATCGCATTGCAACCCTACTTGCTCGCTGTCTACGCTTCGCAATAATCATTACTGATTACCACGCAAGACTCGCTACTGCTGGTTGGTTAGACCTTAAACAGACAGGATTTCCACCTGTTTGGTTCATTGCCCTTTGCTGGGCGCACAATTCTAATTTGTCTTTCGCTTACTGCTTCGTGTATTTGTTTAATTGTGTGTCAATATCTCGACCACCATACATTACACGAATTATGGTAACGACAGCATTCCCTGCATCTGGAATGTAAAACACACAGTAATTATCTACAGGAATGATGCGCAGGCCTCGGCTGTGCCACGGCTCCTTTTCGTATCCAAGAAAACGCTCCGGCATCTGGTTAAGTCCCATGATGCTCTCCTCCAGTCGGTTAAGTTGACCTGCCGCATTTTCTGGGGACTGAAGTTCAAAAGCAATATCTTATAAATATTTCTAAGATCTCTATCCGCCTGTTCTGAAATCTCAATTTCAAAGATCATAAATTATAATCCTTGCGGATATCTTCAAATATCTTACTTGCTGACTTTGTACGGCCAGTTTTCATGTCCACATAACCTTTCTCTAATTCTTCATTTATCTGTTCTTCTGATAAAATGCTCATATCTAATGGTCTTGCAGAGGGGATTTTGACCTCAAACGGTAATCCTCTGTGAAGTATAATTTGTTTATAAAACATGTTAATTGCATTTGATGCAGGAATGCCAAGAGCAGAAAGTATTCCCTCTGCCTGCTCCTTTACCTCCGGTTCAATTCTGGCATAGTGATTTTCTGATTTTGCTGCCATAGTTATCGCTCCTTTCAAAAACGTATTTCTTCTGTTATAGAATACTCACTTGTAAGCACAATAGCAATACATTTTAAAGTTTTGCAGTCATTCATTAAAATCTGTCGAAGAATCACCTTTTTATACTCCATTATAATATCATCTGGAATAAATCATAAGTCACTGGATATGTTTTCACAGTTAAATCTGCAGCATTTCCTCACTTCTGTATTTTTCGTGAACATCTTCACCCTCCTTTCAGGCTCAACACCTAAAAATTCATGAAAATATGACAGCCGTGCTTTTACGATTTTTTTAATCATCTCTTTTTGAAGCAAAAAAGAGTGAAATACCCTTTATTTATCGGGTTATTTCACTCTTGACAGTCGAACTACTGTCTCGACGGTTGTACCTCCACAAAAATGCCACTTCTAAATTTTTTCTGAAACTTCATATCCCAGTTTAGTGAGTTGAAATATCTCATTTCTATTACCAACCGCCATTATCAACTGATTGTTTCGAAGTTCCTCCACAGCTGCTTTCCATATTGGCAACAGACTTACCAATCTTATCAATATTCATTATCTTATTATTTGTTTGTATGTCTGTTCCTTCAAGCGAATCAATTACTAATATTTGACTGGCAGCATCTTTTGATGCCTCAATTAAAAGCTGCTTTGCTTCCTCTGATAATATTGGTATTCTCACTTCTTCTTTTTCTGCATTAAACATCACATCTATTTCTTCTTCAGAAATAGGTTCCCATTTCATTTGTGTTTGTTCAACTTTTTCCAAAATAGAATTTTGTATTTCTTTTAATTGATTTTGCAAATCTTGAATTCCACTAGAATCTTTCGCTGTCGCAATTGCCTGCTCTGCCTGATCAGCCCTTACCCATCCAGACATAGGTACATCATTTATAATTTCAGGTATTGCCATAGCAATCTTGTACTTTAATTCTACTTCATTAAAATAGAAATCTACTAACCTTCCCGCATCTTTAACGGTACTATGAAAATTCCTTACTCTTTCTCTTTCTTCATCTGTTGCTCCCATTTTAATCACAGGAAGCAAATCAATATTTTGATGTAAAAATGCTAATGTAGGCATTTTCTTAGCGACAGCATACCTATATTCTTTTTCTGTATAACTTATATTTTCCTCAGGATCAATAGAACCATATTTCACTGCTACAATCAAAAGATAATAATCGCTCATATCAATCATCTTTTTAATGTATTCCCATTGACTCAATGAACTTGCTGGAAGTTGCTCCATTCCTACTGAAATACAATTCATATCAAGCAAGCAACTTATTGCTGTTTGTCTCTCTGTCTTCAAATCTTCATATGTAGAACTTATGATTACTTGATATTTTCTTTCCTTTGAGTTTTCCGCTTACATTATTACTCTATCATTCCGTTTTCCAATGTGGGTAAATTATTTAGGCTTACCTTTTCCAATGTCTGTAACTGCTGTACTGCCAACAGTCGGAGTAATTCCATCCGCTCTTTTTGATTCTTTCCCTGATTAATCAGAACAGCGTTATAACTTTCCAAATTTGCCAGTACTAACAACTGATTTAATGCTGCCGCATCTCTCATGTTTCCTTTTGCTGTTGGATTTTCATCTTTCCACTGCTTTGCTGTCTTGCCAAATAAAACAACATTTAACATATCTGCTTCATTAGCATAGGTATACACTACCTGTGCGGGTGTTAATTCCGGTGGAATCAAATTATCCTTAATTGCATCTGTATGTATCCTGTAATTCAGTTTGGAAATTACTCTGTTTAAATTCCAATTCAAAGATAATCGGCTATTCTCATCCGTCTTTAATCTCCTGTAGTCTTTCATAATGTATAACTAAAATTCAGGAGAAATCCAAGTTGCAAAAGACATGGCAATATCACTATGAGCATATGTTCCTCCATAACGTCCCGCTTTTGAAACAATACCGATAGCATCTGTAGCTTCTATCCACTTTTTGGGTGACATTGTAAATGCGTTTGCTCCTGCCTGTTTTCTAAACCCCTCGAATTCGAGGGGTTTAAAATCTGGATTATGCAGTCTTTCCCATAATCCCAAAAATTCTATTACATCTCGATTTCTCATCCAATTTTGTATAACCGCTGTTGGATCATCACTTTTATATCGAGCTATGTCCGTTAATGAAATAAACTCACTTTCAAAATTTGTTGTATAAATACCAATATCAATGCCTTTCGCATGAAGCGTTTCCTTAACTATTCTTCCCATTGTCCCTCTTATAATCATATCATTCGCTTTCTAAATACTCTGTCTATTTCTTTCTTAACTAATATCTTCTACTGAACAGTCATTCATTTTCATCTTTCAACATCTCCCGATATGCAACAATATAAGACTTAATGCAACTCGGATAAGTATAGAAATACCTTCTGCACACCTTTTTATATAACTCCAACATTTTTTCATCACAGGCAAAGTCCAACAAATAATCAAGCAAATAGGATAATTCCTTTTCCGATACTTTTCGCCTACATACATCATCAACTAATGGAAGATAGATATCATAAGCTTTCTTATGGAGTTGCTTTATTTGTTCTGCTATTTGAAATATACTTTCTTCCATCACATCACCTCAAAATATTTAAGTGCAGCTTTTATAGCCTCTACTTTCTCTTTCGGCGGATGCTTTCTTGGTTGCTTCAACTCTTCTACTGCATTTGGAGCATCATACATTGTCAATCCCAAAGACCTTTTTACCTCTGCGATATACGCAGTATGTACCCTAAACCCATATTTCTTTTCGACATATTCCTGTATCATTTTATATGTGATTTTCGGTTTCGGTTGGTATTTCTTTGCCCTCTCTGCAATTGCATCCAAAGGCATCTTCCCATTACCTTATCCAAATTCCACTTTTACATCTATATGGCTATCAGGTGATTTGTGGGACAAGAGTACTATCGTCTCAACGTGACTCGGATAATCGTAACTGCTGTAAGAAAGATACATTTATCCCTTGTTGCTCAGTTTATTTTTTTGAATATTGCTTTTCATACAACTTTTTAAAATCACTTTTTTTCATGAACAGTTAAAGCATGGAAAATAGCAATTTTAATCAAAAATCAGATGAATTAACATTTAGTAGCAGTCACACCCCATTTTTGAGGATCTCAAATTTTGCCTATCAAAAAGAGGGAAATCTCCTTTTTGTATCGGATTATTTGCACTTTTATTTCCTTTGTAGCAGACACACGCATTCAAAACCGCTCGAGTGTTCATAACTGATATATACTGGGTGCAGTTATCCCTTATAGAAAAATGGCATTTTCAAATTACTAGTTGCTATACTTATCTATAGCAGCTTTATAAACATTATTTACTTCATCAATAATTTCATCTTTTCTTGAAATGAATTCAGAAAATTTATTCTCAATATTTTTGTACATAACATTATGAGCTTGATGATTAATTTTATCGGTTTCATATGCATCATATTCGAAGTCTTCATCAAATGCCTTATTTATCAAATACAATAAATCTTCTTTAGTTATTTGATCTAATTCAATATAGTTATTCTCATTATTCATAAAATATACTTTGTTATTTTCTACCTTGAAGTATTTCATATGTTCTTTTCCTTTCTTCAAATGTGTCAATTCCACCTTCCAAGCAATCCATTAAAACCATAAAGTTTTTAATTTCCTCACCTTCAACAGTTTTTAATGTACTTGAAGACGGATGTCCTCCATAAACTTTATACAATGGTTCAGAATCAATAATTTCCCTTTTTGTATAAATAATATAATTTGGTTTAATTGATTCTCCAACAGTATTATTATGAGTCACAACAAAAACAGGTATATCGCTTGCAACTTCTTTAATTAAACTATTAACACTACTATTTAAGAATAAATTATCAAAGGATGACTCTGGCTCATCAATTAATAACATATCGTATTTTTTTGCATCTGTTAATTCGTTTAGTAAGTTAAATTCCGATCTCTCTCCTCCTGAAACGTCTGCACCGTAACGATTTAAAATTTTATAGCTTAATTTAATAAACAACTTATAAAATTCCGTTTCTGGAACCGATTGAATTTCTTTTAATTTACAAAGATATCCATATGGATTTGAAAAATGTTCATAAGCGTCAGCAAACGATACTCTCTTACCATATTCTGCGCCTACTGCTTTAGCATTTTCTAATACTTCGGTAGCTGCAATAATTTTAAAATCATATAAATCGCTACTTGCAATCACTTTAGGAGTTTTAATTAAGGTAACAATCTCATTAAATTTTTTAATTTTTTGATCATCTATGTATAATTCTTTAAATTGACAATCTAGCGGTGCTGTAACACCTGTCTTAATACTTAAGGAGTCTTTTGTTAATCTAACTATTTGATTAACAATCTCCTTCTTTTTATTTTCTAATGTATATTCTTTATATTTATCAATTAAAGCAAACAAGAGATTTCTTAGATTTTCTAATGACAAATGTGTATCTATTATTGACCTATATTCAATATTAGTCATTAATAATTCTGTTGCCTCGATTAATTTCTGCAATGACTCCAACTCTTTTATAGAATACTCTGTTTCTGTAAATAATTTTGTTTTTGAAAAAATATCTCTTTTTTCAAAATCAGCAGCGTATTTCTTTAACGAAGTAATGTATTTCTCAACTGTTTGAGTTTCTTCATTTCTATCTATCTTATTAACATCATCAACAACAACTTTAAATTCAGCCAAATAATCTTCAAATAATTTTGCCTTTTTTGTTTTTATTCTTTTTTTGAATGCTTCATCTTCCTTTTTTTCATCTTTTTCAATCAATGAAAACTGACGAATATATTTTACGTTCTTAAATGCTTTAGAAATGCTATTTAAAGTTACTGTTTTCCCAGAAGATCTTTCTCCTAGAATAACATTTAATCCAGTTGATGCACTAAATCCATTTTCTAAAATCTGAAATAATTCATTTCCATCTTGTAAACTCAAAGAAACTTTACTTTTATCGGAAAAACAAATCTTTAAATCACTCATTTTTAATTCTTCAGTATCAATATACATTTGTCTAAAAGAAAACTCTTCTATGCTATCTGATATTCTTTCATCACTAAATAAAACAGGAACTAATTTCTCAGTATCTTTAATACATTGATGAAATTTTTTCTCGGACTGAACTTCCCCACAAAATATATGTGGTTTTAATAACTCAATAAATTGTGGCTTTAATTCTGGTGATTTAATATAATGTGGAATAACTAAATATTTATCCAGAGAAGTAAATATCCTTGTAAATTGATCAATAGTTAGGGTATCTTTAGGTGTTTTTATTAATTTCTCAACTGCTGAACATTTACTTATGAAATCTGCAATATCCTCATTCTCAGATATAAGTAGAATATGCCCATTTTCTAAATCTACCTCAATACCTGGAAATACAACTATATCTAATTCTTGTTTAATAAGTTTATATTGTTCATAATCAAACAAATTATGATTAGTAATTGCAATACAATCTAATTTTCTAACACTTACATACTCTTTTAATTTCTCTAAAGAAAAATCAAACTCATAATCACTTATACTTTGTTTAGTATGAATATGTAAATCTATCTTTTTCAAAAATAACAACCTCTCTTTCGCTAATTGTACTAATTTTATCTATATTATATCATTAAATAATTTGATTTTATTCATTGCTTCTAAAATATTTAAAATTTTCATAACTGAAAAAAGAATTTGATTATTTTGCATAATTAAGTTCTTTTTTTAATTGAGAAATCTATTCTTTATCGTACTGATGCACTTCCGACTTCTTTATGTACGATTGCTCCAAACTTGAAGTGAATATCAATCGATGCATCATCGAATACAATAATTTGTTCTACCATTTTTCTAATTAAGACATTATCAAATTGTTTTAAATTCATAATACTTTCATCTATATAATCCTTAATATTTTGTATGCGATCATCAGTTTTCTGATCATCTAACATTCTTTGCCGCATCCCTTGTAGTTCTCGTAATTGATTTGCATACTCAATTAGTTTTATATCTATATTCGAATCTTCTTCTAATCCATTCATTCCTTCTGTTATCAATTCGTTCATCTTCAACTTTACTTCTTTTATTTGAGTATCCAATACACTCTTATCAATTTCTTCTCCTGTTCCTATCACCGATTTAATATTATTCAACACAATCTTATTTATACTTTTTTCACTATTTTCCTTTTTTAGTTCATTCATTGCTAGCAATACATTTCTTTCAATATCCGTTTCTCGAAGTGTCGGAGAATTACAGTGCATCCCTTTTGTTATCGCTGATTTACATCGGTAAACAATTACTTTTTGTTCTCCTAATTTCCATGAAATTCTTCTGAATGTATTGTTACATTCTGCGCATCTTAATAATTCAGATAAAACATATTTTCCATGTCTTACTTTTGACGAATGCTCACCATCAATACTGGTCGATATACAATGGCTCTTTTTGCCATTTCTTCTTGAATCTTCATAAAAATATTTAATGGGAGTATTGCAGGCACTGATCCAATAGATTTATATTTCGGTTTCTCCCCTTTATTTTTTGCTCTCTGTTTGGTTAGAAAATCTGTTGTATATGACTTTCCCTGAATTGCATACCCTGCATACTTTCATTTCTTAAAATACTTCCTACTGTGCTAGCACTCCACCGATTTTTTCCTGTAACTGTTTTGATTCCACGCTTATCTAATTCTCTAGCAATTTCTTCCCAACTCATTCCTGATAAATATAACATAGCAATCAACCGTACAATCTTCGCTTGTTCTTCATTAATAACCAAATCTCCATTTTCATCTCGATCAAGGCCTATCTGCTTTTGCTACTTCTTTCGGTTGTTCTGTTGTACATCCTGCCAATAACATCAAGCATACACATAACAAGGTGAATCGTTTCATTTTGCCTCACTCCTTCCTGCTTGTATCATTTGGTTTATATCTGTTTGGATTTCCTCTAAGTAGTTACAATAAATCCTAAGTATCGCATCCACTTCTTTTGATGGGATATCTGTGTCTTTTCTGTTAATACTTGCGGCTGTAACAAATGCTTGCATTGAATCATATAGAATATCTAGTTTTATTTATACATCTTCTAACATATGTATGTACCTCCTTATCAGCAACATACACTATCACACAAGTTTCTACATATCTATCGGAAATGATATATCTTTTCTATATCTTAATTTTATGCCTAATTCCATTTTTTCGTATCCCCTAAAATCTCTTTTTTTCATGAACAGTAAAAACTAGCGGAATAGCATAAGAAAAGCCTGACTTTTACTAAAAATCAGGCGAAATAGCATTTAGTAGCAGTTGCACCCCATTTTTGAGTGCTTCAAGTTTTACTTATCAAAAAGTGTCAAAAAGCCTTTAGTTATCGGCTTATTTGCACTTTCATTTTCTTACTAGCAGACACACGCATTCAACTTGCTCATCATTTTCCAAACTTATATTAAGATCTTCATCAATGATAGGTAGCTTAAAAGTAATGGATTTTAGCCATTGTCCATTAGGCTGCTTTTCTTCATAAATTTGAATTTCTGAAATGAGTGCTTCTATTAACTGCCTGCGTTCAACATCGTTCATGACTTTATAAAGCTTGTCAAAATAAATCAATACTTTATATATGTTATCACCAGTAAGTTTCTCAACCTCTATCGTTTCTTTTTTTGCTTTAGCTTCTATTAACTGACTTTCTAATTCCTCAATTTTATCGTACATACGATAAAGCCTATCATCTAAATCATTTTTTCTTCTCTTATAATGTTTATCCTCTACATCTAAATTATCTATTTCCTCAATAAGCTTATACTTTGTAGAATGACTTTTTCTTAGTTCATTTTGGTAATTATCTATCTCATTTTCAATAGCAGATGTATCAACCTTCATGTTAATTTTTTCTTGTATCATAGATGCAAATTTAGGGTTGCTTACTAACTTGATTATTACCTCAGCAACGGCATCATCTAACAATTCTTCTCTAATTTGTTTATTATAGGTACATTTATGTCCTCTATTCATAAGTCTATGCTTACAACCATAGTAATAGAAGTCTTTATACTTCGTCCCATCTTTTTTATATTTTATAGATTTATTCCCAAACATTCCAGCTCCACATATCGGACACTTTACTATTCCTGATAATAAGTGTGTCCTCATGTTCTTGCCCTTATTTACATGTTCATACTTTTTAGCTTGTGCTTTCAGTTTAACTTGTGCAGCCTGCCACAATTCATCTGGGATTATTGCTTCATGAATGCCTTCTGCTACTAAATAATCGTCCTGCTCTACTTGTCTGTATTCATTCCTTGTACCATGAACTTTTTCTAAAGTTCTTCTTCCAAATGCTATTTTCCCGTTATACACAGGATTCTTTAATATTTTTCTTATAAGACCTGCGTCAAACAATGGATTTTTCCCATTTTGTCTTGGTATTTTCCTTATACCATGATTTTCTAAATATTTAGAAAGACCATTAGCTCCAATACTTGTATTTACATATTGATCAAAAATAGTTCTTATTGCAATTGCTTCTTCCTCATTTATTATCAATTTCCCATCAATAAGTTGATAACCATACGGAGCAAATCCACCATTCCATTTACCCTCTTTTGCCTTTTGAATGCGACCTTCCATTGTTTGGACACGAATGTTTTCTCTTTCTATTTCAGCCACTGCCGATAAAACAGAAATCATCAATTTACCCGCATCTTTAGATGAATCAATTCCATCTTCAACGCAAATAAGATTTACTCCAAAATCCTGCATTATTTGTAAAGTCGAAAGTACATCAGCAGCATTTCTTGCAAATCTCGATAGTTTAAATACAAGAACGAAAGACACTCCATCCTTTCCGGATTTTATATCTTCCATCATACGAGTAAACTGAACTCTACCTTCTATAGATTTTCCAGACTTACCTGCATCTTCGTATTCACCAACAATCTCATAATCATTATAGAGAGCAAAAGCCTTCATTCTTGATTTTTGTGCCTCTAAAGAATAACCATCTATCTGTATGGATGTAGATACTCTTGTATAGAGATATACTTTTATTTTTTCTTTTGACATAGCATTAACCTCAATATCCTTATTATATATTTATATATTTTTACCAATAAAGGTTTGGACTTTAATCTCAAGTATATTATAGCACTTTTATTTCTCTTTCTCAATCCGTGCTTTTAGCTATATCAAATTTATTCTTATCCTCTGTATTTTTTACTGGAGTAGGATTTGGAAGATTCTCTAAATCTAAAACTCCAGCATATTTTGTAATCAGATTTGCTATCAAATCAGCCAATCCATTCCAGTCATTATCCACTAATACACCTCCTCCACTTTAAATTCTTTATAACCAAATATTATTTTTCTTACTAAGTTTTATGACATTGGTAGGTGCATTGGCTGCTACATAGGAATCTCACCTCCGCCCCTTGTTTCAGACGAGGCAGCTTAAACTATTGAAGTATCATTATCACCACTTACATCATCGAAATAAGCTGCCACGCTTATCTTTTATGTATTCCTATCTATCGCTCATTTTCTTCTAACCTCGGCATTATGCCGGTATTCATTTGAACCGATTTTCATCAGCAGAAAAGTCTTGGCGTAGGTCATAACTCTCAGTAAGTAGATAAAGTCCTACCTTGGTCTATTCAGTTGTCAAAGATCAATATTTGAAAGGGACTGTTTTCTTTACATTTTCCTATTTGCCATAAGCAGGCGTATCTCCTAATCAAGAAAGTAAAGGAGGTCAAACTCCCCTTCACTTTACATAAGGAAAATTTGCCCCCTTTGGTTACCAAAGTTTTAAAGTTCTTCGATAAATTTTTTCAGCTTTTCAAGAATTTTGTTTCTTCTTTTGATTAAAGCCGGATGTGTAATACTTTTGAGCTTTGCTACTGAACGAACAGTTTCATCATTGAAATACAAGCGTTCAATAATATCTCTTTCTTCTGCATTGAGCCTTGTTATAGCACTTCTTACTGCTTCAATCATCATCTGTGTTTCAACAATCTTTTCTACATCAACACTTTCATCAACAATATTATCTGTAAAGTGTCCGTCATGATCCAATGCTGAAAAAAAGAGCAAGTGGTTTTTCCTGTCCACCTGCTCTAAATACTTCTCGTGTTCTTTTTCTCGCCAGTAGACTATATATATATCTTCACTGACTTTTACCTTTTGTCCTCTGATATAAAGATAATACTCTTTTGCCATAAAGTTTCCTCCATCTCTTTTTTATCTGCTTGTTTTTCAGATAAAAAAGGAGGACTTCTGCATCTTGGCATAAGAAGTCCTCTGAAATGAAAGAATAAAAATATTTCTTTATATGAACTTGATTGTTTCAATTCGCACCTGAAACAATCATCTACTATACATATTATAAAAAAGAGGAATGTATTGAATTCTAAATATTTCTAACATTAAACGTTTAGATGCTTCCATATTTATTTCCTCCATTTTATCAATAATCTAAATAACCATCATATTCATCTACTACTTATATAATTGAGTTTTATTAAACTTTTTAAGTTTCTATTCTATCAAATATTTAAACAGTCTCTGCATCCGAAAAGACTAACTCATATAGTTTTACTAACAATATTTTCATTAGCGTGTTCAAATCCTGATTTCTTGTATCAATTATTTTCTGTTCACTTTCAATAAGAAAAAAGCCTTTACTTCCATGGCTAATAATAAGTCTCTATTTTTCAATAAATATTGCAAAATTATATCTTGTTTAAGAAAATATTTTAATTTTAAAGATAAAAAATTCTTCATCCTGCAATGCTTTATATTCTATATTGTAATTATTCAGAATATTACTTACAATATATAAACCTAATCCATTACTATTTTCCTTATTTAAATCAAATTTAACATCAAATATTTTATCCATATTCGAAATTTTATTGTTACCGTATGAATTCTCTATATATAACCAATCATTAACTATCCCAATATTAATTACCCCATTTACATCAGTATATTTTACCGCATTACTAATCAAATTAGATAGAATAATCTTTAAAGCTGTTTTTCCTATATAAACATTCTCATCTAATATATAATTATTGACAGTTATTTTCTTTTGATTTGCTAATATTTCATACTTTTTTAATATGTCTTCTAATGTATCATTTATTTTCAAATATTCTTCATCATTATTCAAATTTTCTATAGAATGAACTGATAATATTTGAGAAATATTTTTTGTTAAACTATCAACGATTTCAATACATTCATTAATATAAATATCTCTTTCTTTATATTTTCCAATATTGTATTTCATGTTTTCCAGTATTATTTTAAGACTAGCAAGAGGAGTTTTAAGTTCATGGGATGCACCTTTAAAAAAGTCATATTTTAACTTTTCTAATTTTAAAATTTCTTTATTTTTAAATTCCAAATCGTCAATTGTTCTTAATAAAGTAGAATACAAATCATTAATTTGTTGTTTTAATTCTCCAACTTCATCATTAGAGCTAACTTTTAAACGCGTTTTTTTATCAAGTTTCATCATTTTATCAGTAACAATTTTTATTTCTTGTATATTATTTTTTATTGATTTTGCATAAATTAAAGAAATAATAGCAGAAAATAAAATTGATATTAATAAAGAATATGGTAAAAATTTAAGGCTTAAATCTTTCGCATCTTTTTGCATATCAGCTGTAGAAACAAATTGTAGATTTGTTTTTTTACCATCATTAAGCTTTATTTCTCTTTCTTCAATTATCAAAGAATTACTATCACTTTCTAAATTAACATTTATATTATCTTTGATTTGTATTTCATTCTTATTATTTTTTTCTTTTATAAATGCTTTTATTTCACTACTCTTAGAATAAAGCTCCAAAGTTTGTTCTATATATTTTATTTCTTTTCCATTCATATTACTAGAAATTTCATTTGCCATATTATGAATCTTTTCTTTTCTCGTCTCCAAATATGTTTTAGGAAAGATAAAAAAAACTAATGAATGAACTAATATAATTATTATTCCAAGAACAGAAAATATTTGTATGAACATTTTTGGAAATATCTTTAATTTTTTCATTTTCTCTCCAATTTATATCCTACATTTCTTATAGTAGTTATACAGTCTAATTGTAATTTTTTTCTAAGTTCTTTTATATATACATCTATTACTCGATCATAAGGAGTTTCTTCGCTATCTTTCCATACATAATCAATAATTTGCATTCTTGTTAACACTTGTCCATTATTATCCAATAAACATTTTAATACTTCTAGTTCTTTTGCATTTACATCTATTTCTTCACCATTTATTTTAGCTGTATAGCTATTAAAATTAACCGATAGATCATTATATTCAAACTTCTCTAAATGTCCATAATTCTTCTTAATTAAAGAATCTATTCTAGCCTTTAAGACCGGCAATGAAAATGGCTTTTCTACATATCCGTCTACTAAATTAGTAAATGCATCAATTTTATATTCTTCATCACTAAATGCAGTCAAGATTAGAATTGGTAAATTGCTTTTCTTTCTAATTTCTTTCAACACTTCTAAACCATTTATAAAAGGTATCTGAATGTCTAAGATAACCAAATTTATATCGCTATTAAATTTTGACAAGGCTTCTCTTCCATCTTTAGCTTGAATAACAGTATATCCAAATTCTGAAAGATATTCACTTATTCCCTCTCTTATCATATTATCATCTTCAACAGTTAATATTTTCATATATACCTCCACTTAAGCCTCTACACTTATATTATACAGCATATTATTTGATATTTAAAAGCCAAAAAATTTTTGGTGCTAAAAAGCACCGAAAATTTTAATTATTGTCAATTAATAATTCTTTTGGATTCCTTCTTAATATATTGAATGAAGAAATAATCAATGATACAAGAAGTACTAAACTCATAAATATAACTACATAAATTATGAATTTAGGTAATACATTTATATCTAAACTTGATAATGTCTTGTTAAATCCTTCAGCTTCTGCCCCACCACCTAATTGGCTAGATGCAGATTGTCTAGCTATTTGTTTAGCTATATCACCAGTAACCTTATTCAATATATTATTCCCAAGCTTATCAGCTGTATATTGAGCTAAGAAATAAGAACCAACGAATGCGGGGATTGATATAAATACCATCTCAATTAGGAATTGACCAAAAATTTCTAATTTTGATATACCTAATGATAGTAATACTGCTATTTCTTTCCTTCTAGCATTCATCCATAAGAATAATAATAATGAAACTACAACTCCTGCAAATATTAATGAGCCAACAAATAATTTATTTGAAATTGAGTAGATACCTGATATAGATTGTTGTAATGCAGGGTAATTTGATGAACTTTTAATCAAATTATATTCTCTCCAATTTATATCTAATTTCCCAAGATCTTTTATTACACTATCAAGATTCTTATCACCTTTTACAAAGAATGTTGCATCTTGGTATACAGCTGTATCCTCTGTATTACCATAAACTTTAGCAGCTGTATGAACATCAGTGATTAATGTATTTTCGTATAGTTCTTGTGCTGCACTTACTCCACCGCTATTATGCCCATCGAATAAACCTTTAATTTCTACTTCTACTGTTTCATCTGCACCTTTCTCATTATCAGCATCAAATAAATTAGATTTTATTTTTATCTTATCTCCAACTTTAAGATTATTTTTTTCAGCTAAATCTTTATGCATTAAGATTTTATTTTTATCTTCATTTTCTAAATGCTTTCCTTCTACTAATTTATATGCTTCTGATACAAATTTTGTTTCTTTTGATGAGTCGTTAACCCCAGTTAACATAACTGTTCTTTTAAAATTCTTCGCTCTTTCAGGTGATTGATTCGCAAGAGTCTCTTGAGTTTCAATAATATTATAATCAACTAAATCTGCAACACTGTTTATTCTTTTTACATAGGAGTCTATACTATCTGTTTGAGATATCTTTTTAATATCTTCACCTTTTACATTTCCCCCACCTCTAGGTGTTCCTGGATTTACTTGTCTATTTATCTCCATAGAAAAACTATTTGTTATATTAGCAAATGTTTCTTTTGAAGCTCTGTCCATAGCATCTTTAATAGATAAACTAATGAGACTTAAAGTTGACATAGATAAAATAACTAATATAATAATTAATGATTTTAAGCTTTTTCTAGTTACATAAGCAAATGCATTTTTTATCATTATTCAACCTCCAAATTCATTTTATTTACTTTTTTCAACTTTTTACCACTTAGTTCTAAAATGATATCCGCAGAATCTGCTACTTCCTTACTATGTGTTACAACTATTACACATTTATTTCTATCTTTAGCTAATGTCTTTAATATATTAATTATTTCTCCAGCAGTAACACTGTCTAGGTTACCAGTAGGCTCATCAGCTAGTATTATTGGAGCATCTGATACCAATGCTCTAGCAATAGCTACTCTTTGTTGCTGTCCACCAGATAATTTCATAACATTTCTTTTTATTTGTTTTTTATCTAAACCTAGTTCAAACAAGATACTTTCATCTGCTGATTTATTCACTAATCTAATATTTTCAATTGGTGATAAATAATCTATTAAATTATAGTTTTGAAATACTAAAGATATATTATTTTTTCTATGATTACTATATCCTTTCTTTTGTATATCTTCATTCTTAAACAATATTTTTCCTGTTTGAGGTTTATCAAGTCCAGCAAGTAAGGAAAGAAGTGTAGATTTTCCTGTTCCTGACTTTCCTACTATCGCATAAAACTTCCCAAGTTCAAATTTTTGATTTACTCCTGACAAAACTTTTTCTTTAGAATTTGCATAACTATATGCTACATTCTTTATTTCTAATATATCCATTATTTTCTCCTAACTTATTTTTGATAATATTTCTTTAGGCTTCTTGATTAATATTAATGAAGAAGCAAATACAACTGATAAAACAATAATACTTATTAATATTAAATAACTTTGTCCAAGTGTTGTTATATTTAACATAAAACTACTATTATTTATTAAACTTCCACCGGAAATCATTGAGTTCTCTGAGTTAATGAATCCATCTACAATTACTTTTAGTAATACATTTCCTAAAAATAAGGAAGATATTATACTTGGTATCGATATGAATATTAACTCGAATATAAATTGCATTATAATTTGTATCTTAGATGTTCCAATAGATAAAAATATACCTATTTCATAAATTCTTTCTCTTAACCATAGAATCAAGATTAATGAAAGAACAACCATCCCACCTAACATAATAGAATAAGTCATTATTTTTATTATATGTTTTATTCCACTCACTGACTCTAAAGACTCTTCAAACGCATTAGAATCTTTTTCAACAAAATACTTTGACTCATCAATTTTAAACTCTTTCAATTTGTTTAAGGCTAAGTCTGTAGATTCTGCACTACCAGAATACATTAAAATTTTATTTGCGATTTTATTATTTTCTGATTTATTTAATATCTCTTGGCTTGTTGAATAATCTACAAACACCATATTTTCACTAAAATCAGAAGATAATCCTGTATATGTTTCCTGTTTTTTACCAGAAAAGATCCCTATAATTTTAAATTTATGACTTTTTATTTTTCCACTTTTTTCAATATCTAGTAATTCAAGATCAACTTCATCACCTAATTTTAGATTGTTTTGTTTAGCAAATTCTTCATGAACAATAATTGAATTCTTATCATTTTCTCCTATATTTTTACCTTCTTTAATTGTAAATACTCCACTACTAAATAAAATATTTCTTTTAGTATTATTTGTAGCTTCGAGTGAAACAACATTCTTAAATTCGTCAGATAAATCTTCTCTATTTATTCTTTGTTCTCCGCTAACTACTTTAGCATCTTTTAGTTTTGCTAATCCATCATATTGAATTATTTTTTCTTCAATTTCTTTTAATTTTTCAATATCTTTAAATTGATTAACATTAAAATATTTACCATCTTTTTTTGTTATTGATATTGAAGAATTAGAACTTTCATATAAAGCCTTTTCTATTTCATTGCTTGATTTCATTATTGTTAAACAAGAATACAAGCAAGAAAGAACTATAGTTAATATGATAAAAATTATTAAAGTTCTATTTCTCTTTCTTGTAATATATGCTATAGCATTTTTTATCACTTTCCTAACTACTCCTCTCTATTTTCTTACTCCATAACTAATTGCATCCACTGGACAAGCATTTTTACATCGTCCACATCTGATACACTCCAGATGATTGCAATTCTCAACTGGATCTATATTCATTTGGCAAACTTTTTTACATTTTCCACAATTAATACACTTATCCTTATCCAATCTATATCTAAATATTGAAATAGGGTTAAAAATTGAGTAAATAGCTCCAAGTGGACATATATATTTACAAAAAGGTCTATATATAATTATAGAAAGTAACAAAGTAACTATTAGAATGATTCCTTTCCAATAATACAAGAAACCTATCGCATTTCTCATACTTTTATTTAATAAAACAAGTGGTAATCCTCCTTCCAGCATACCAATCGGACAAATAAGTTTACAAAAATACGGAGAACCCTGACCTAAAATATCAACCAAAAATAAAGGTAATATTATTACAAATACAAGTAATATTATGTATTTCAATTTTCTCAAATGTTTATCAAACTTAAATGTTTCAACTTTTTTAAAAAAGGGAATCTTATGTAGCAAATCTTGAATCAATCCAAATGGACACAGCCATCCACAAACAAATCTTCCCACCAATGCTCCTATAAAAAACAAAATCCCAACTATATAATAACTAATCTTATATTTTGAATTTCCAATTACTGCCTGTAGTGATCCTATTGGACAAGAACCTTTTGCTCCCGGGCATGAATAACAATTCATACCTGGAACACAAATTTTCTTTAAATTCCCACCGTAGATTTTACCAGTCTTAAACCCTTCAAAGTAAGAATTAGTAATTAAAAACCAAACGGATTGAAATAAATGCCTAAAACGATCTCTTATTTTATATTTATCTTTTTTTGTACTACCATTTATAATCTTTTTAATTCTATCCAATTCCAATACACTCCATACAAATTCTTATCGCCTTATCCAAGACAACTTTAGTTTCTCCATTACTATGACCATAGTAAATCATCGCCATACTAATAAAGATAATTAATAAAGACAAGGCACGGCTTTTTAAAAATTTATTAACCATATACCAATCACCGCTTTACTTTTATTTATTTTTTATTTTTTCCAATTCTTTTTCAATTACCTGCTTCCATTCCTTTGCACTCTTTGCCCCAGAATAAGTATCACCTGCAATATTTCCATTACTATCAACAAAGAAAGTCTCTGGCATAGCCTGTATACCATTCAATCTACCATTAAAGTTTGTCTTATCTGGCATTAAGAAAGGATATGAAGCCTTTGTCTTTTCATGTATTAACTTTGACTTTTCAATTGCTTCCTTGTTTTCACCGTTATCATCAACAGTATCTGTAACAACTCCAACGATATTTACACCCTTGCTTTTCATTTCATTCTGAACCTCAACCAAATCAGGAATTTCCTTTACACAAGCTGTACACCAAGTTGCAAATACATTTACCATAGTAAGATCATACTTCTCAAAATCTTTACTTGTAAAATCCTTGCCATTTATGTCCTTTGTTGATAGTTTACGTAAATCTTTAACCGATTCTTTGTTAAATGCTTCTGTATTTTCTAAATCAGTTTTTTCTGATAGCACAAAACCATTTTTAGGACGTTCTTTTTTATCTATAATTTGAATCTCAGTTCTTTTTAATTCATCCAGAAGATTACTTTCAGCTCCGCTATTTGTGCTTAAATAGCAATCGTATTTTCCATCACTTGAAACTCCTATTTTAGTATGAGTATCACATTTTGTAATTTTAGATATTTTTTCTTCTGATGTATTTTTTTCGAATATACCAATAGTCCCAATTCTTTCAAGCTCATTTTGCCAATTTTTATATCCATCGCCCATCTTTTCTATAACTGCATTTTTTTGTTCTTCTGTCATTTTTTCAAATGTCAAAATAGCATACTTTAGTTCTTTATCTATAGGACTTTGATCATCTAACATCGCTATCTTTTTATCAGCTATATAATTTCTAAATTTGTCTGAGAGTTTAAATTTAAGCCCTAAATATTCATAAACATATTCTTTCTTTGCCTCCAATGTATAATCTGATGGCTTAAAAGTTTCATTTTTGCCATTTGCATTAATTGACATGCCTGCCTCTTCAGAACTTATGGATTGTCCTTCTTTAATTTTATTGTTTTCATTACTTTTTTGACACCCAACTGCGTTTAAGCTCAAACATAATGCAAGTAATAGGCATGCTCCTCTTGATACTATTTTTTTCATAAATTATTCCTCCTTTATTTTTTACACAATAGCATTTTATAGCTACTTTCAATAACATTCTACACACCTTTTATGAAACGTTGATGAAATATAATTTTTTATTTTTCCAAACTATGGTATAATAATATAAGTATTATGCTTAAAGTTGTTCTTACACGATTAGTATATGAGCAAGCACAGTAAGTGTACGGACACTTACGAAAAAATTGATGAAGCAGCCCTCTGGGATCTGCTTCTTTTTTTATCAATTTTTAACTTGTTAGGGTGTACCCTAAGACCCCGAAATACATTCAAAGGAGGATTTACCTATGGCAAATAGAATACGAAATGAACGACTTGAAATTAAATTGACAGAAGAAGAAAAGACTCTTTTTGAGGAGAAAAGAAAACTTGCTAAATGCAGAAATATGAGCCATTTCATTCGCAAGTGCGTTTTAGAAAAGGAAATATATCAAGTGGATTTAGAACCGTTTAGAGATTTACAAGGCTTACTTTCCAACGCTACAAGCAACATCAATCAGATTGCAAAGCGTGTAAATTCTACCGGCATAATCTATAAGGACGATATAAACGATATGAAAAAGCAGATTGAATATTTCTCAAAAGAGTTGTGGCAAATACATTCTCTGCTTCTTAACAGAACTTCCGGAGGTGATTAAATTTTATGGCTATTACTAAAATTCATCCTATAAAGTCAACCCTTAATCTTGCCATTTCATATATTGTTAATGGAGAAAAAACAGATGAGCAAATCTTAGTAAGCACTCATAAATGTCATCAGGAAACTGCTCATACTCAATTTTTAAGAACACGAAATGATGCAGGAACAAACGGAACTGTCCTTGCAAGACATCTTATTCAATCCTTTTTACCGGGAGAAACAAGTCCGGAAATGGCACATCAAATCGGTCTTGAACTGTGTAAAAAGATATTAAAGTATGAGTACGAATATATCTTATGTACCCACATAGATAAAGGTCATATCCATAACCATATCATCTTCAATAATGTAAATATGGTAACAGGCAAGTGCTATCAATCCAACAAGAAAAGCTACCACCAAATCAGGTATCAAAGCGATAAGCTATGCAAAGAAAATAACCTTTCTGTTATTGATGAATTCTACGAGAGCTATAAGAGAAAGTACAAAACAAATGGTAAGTCATGGTATGAAAATGAGCAATCTAAGAAAGGTACTTCTTGGAAAAGCAGGATTCAATTTGACATTGATCGTTTGATAAAACAGTCTAAGGATTGGGAAGAATTTCTAAAGAAGATGGCGGAACTTGGTTATGAAATAAAGTATGGAAAACATATAGCCTTTAAGCCAAAAGATAAGCAGAGATTTACAAGGGCTAAGACAATTGGTGAGGATTATACAGAGAAAAGATTAAAAGAGCGTATTACAGAAAATCAAACGATTAAAACCCCACCTGTCAAAAAACGAATCGGAAATGTCATCAATATGAATACCAATGCCAAAGTGAAAGAGAGCAAAGGCTATGAATACTGGGCAACAAAACACAACCTAAATACAATGGCTGAGTCAGTTTTTTTCATCAGAGAACATGGCATTAACTCCGTTAAGCAGCTTGATGAATATATTCAAAAAAGTGCTGAAGAAAGACAAGCTTTACAAGATAAAATCAAAGAAGTCGATAAGGATATGCAGCTACTTTCTGATACGATGGAACAAGTTCACACTGTTAAAAAGTATCGAGTCTACTACAAAGAATATAAAGCAAATCCTTCTGATAAGGCATTTTTTGAGGAGCATAGGGCTGAAATCACACGCTACGAAACGGCTCTTGCAAAACTTAAAAAGTCCTATTCAAGGCTACCTGATTCCAACGATATTTTAGATAAACTTGATAAGCTGCAAGAAAAAAAGAATACCCTAATGCAAGAGTATTCTTCTACAAAATCTACTATGGACGAGCTTTATCAAATACGAAAGAACTATGGAATTTACATGGGTAAGGAGATGGAGAGATAATTTTTTCTCTCCATCATCATTTATTACCAAGTTGATGGTTTATGGTTTATTCCATACTCAATTAAATCTTCAATATTATCTTTAATATCGCTATAAACATATTTACTTGATGAATAGTTAGAGTCAAAACATTTAACATACTTTGAAAGTTTTTCACCTTCTAATGTTAAATAATCAAAAGGATTATTACCCTTATCATCTTGCTCTCCCAGTGAATTCTCCAACTTGTGAATGTAAATTCCCACAATACCTTTATTTAACTCATATGCTTTTTTTATTTCATAATTTATCCATTTTCTGTTCGCTGTTT
This sequence comes from [Clostridium] innocuum, assembly GCA_012317185.1. Lineage (NCBI taxonomy): Bacteria > Bacillati > Bacillota > Clostridia > Eubacteriales > Clostridiaceae > Clostridium > [Clostridium] innocuum. The sequence continues at coordinate 3,115,735 of CP048838.1, forward strand.
TTTCTCCAATCAAAACAACCAAACATGAACGCTTATTTAACTGTTCATGAATCCATTCTTTAATTTTACTTTCTGTTTTTTCTTTTACTTCCTCCCAGTCATTATCAGAAAAGGTAGAACTACTGTCTACTTTCCCCATGTTGCGAACCTGTCCTGCCCTCCAATTATCATTATCGTAATGAAAGCTAAAAAATACCTGTCTTTTTGCCATTTAAAATTCCTCCTTATTTAATATTTTAACTGCTTGAACTATGTTTTTAACAGACATATCAATATCGCCATCGCATTGTTTATTTGCCTGTTCAATTGCACTTATTGTATTTTTATCTGTAATTTCTCGAGTTATTTTATTGAATATTTCTTTAGCTGACCCACCAGTATGTTCAATTGGTAAACATACTAACCCATGCTTTTTACATAACTCAAATTCATCTATAACTCCACTTGCAGTATTTTCTGTTTCTTTGTTTCCAAAAATGAATATAGCGGTTCCGCAATTATCAATCATTTGCTCTCTATTTTCTTTATATAGCTTATCTAAATCTATTCCCAATGAGCTATTTTGCGGGAAAGGCATAAGTGTCAAAAAATCGCTTATTTTAGAATTATGATTCAAGCAATAATCTGCAACACCATTTAATATAAATTCGCCTACACCTTTGCCATATCCATTCACAATACGATAACCATTCTTTGATAGTTCAAAAGATAGATTGTGAATAAAATTTTTACCAGTTTCATGAGAATACCCCGGATAACAATACGCGCTACCCGATATAAATATTGTTTTTCTTCTGTATCTATCTACAAGTATACTTAATATGTCAGTAATTTCATTATAGTCATTTACCAAATAGGTAAAAATACCATACCTATTCAAATCTTCTATTTGCAGCTCTTGTCTTACTTTTTTGTACTCATAATCCTCATCAGTATCTTGAACTCTTTTCATAATACAATAATGTTTTCTTGTATTCTTTTCGTCGAGTAATACTCTTAATCTTCCGATTACATAGTTAAAGTTTGGATCTTCAAAGCTAAATCCTAAAAATAGAAATGTTTTGGTAAGCAAATCTCCCTCTAAAACCTCTCTGAATAATTTTCTTTTGTTATATCCAAATTCTTCATAATCGCTTCTTGTAAGTACTGCATCTTCAGGGGATTCTACATCACCATGCAATTTGTATACTATTACATCAAAATTATAATTTGTACCTCTTAGTTGTTCATCCTTTGTTTTTACATAAGGCTTTTTCATATTGGTTTCTAAAGCCTTTTCTATTAACTTATCATAATTTGTTGTCCAAAAAGTTGAAATTGGCAGCTGTGATAAAAGTTTATGATTTTCAGTGGGTTTTACTAATTGAGAAAATTGACCTTTGATTAGATCATCTATTGATGTTCTCTTTTTCGAATTAGAATAATACTGTGCCAAATTAACCAAATCATTTTCTTTTTCAACATCTAATCCAATTTCTTCTGCCGGTTCTTTTAAAAGTTCTTTCCAACTACAAAACCCAGCAGGAATTGATAATCCTGCTCCAATAAATGCTCCTATTTCATCACTTTTAATAGCTTTTTCAATTTCTCTAATCAAATCTTTTTTTGATACTTCGCCTTTAATAATGAGCACCTCCTCATTTATTTTCTCGGTCCTAAGAATTTATCCCCATTTAGATGAATCATATGGTCTGGCATATCCGCAATCCATACTTCCGTTTCCCAAGCTAAAGACTCCGAAAATTTCTTAAATGTTTTAAAGTCTAAAAATGCTGTTACATATATTTTTCCAGCCGAAACATTTTCCGTCATTCCCTCAATTTCTTTTATTCTTTTTGGCTCCATTGCACCTACAGAAGTTACAGACTCAACAAAGTAAATCCAGTTCTTATCTTCTGAATATAAAACAACATCCGGCATTTTGTCATGGAGTGTTATCTCAAAGCCTAATTCTTTTAGTTTCTCCTCATTCTTCACCAAATCCTTTTGAATTGTATCACCAACATACAAACATTCAGAGTTCTCAGCAAATCGTGGAGCAAATTCTTCAATAATAAATTTCTGTAATTGATTGTGTTTACCGGGAGAAAATGTGAACTCGTCCCCGTTTATTTTAACAGGCATTTTTCTTACTGCTTTTTTAGAACTATATAGATCAATTAAGTTCTGATGAGATTTTAAGAAATTATTCTTCTGGTCTTCCCACAGACTTGATTGAAAAGTTTTTACTAATAACAACATTTCATCAGTTAATCGATACCTGTAATTAGGGCTATTTGTTGCTTTCCCATTATCTTCAATAAATGCTGCATTCCTAAAATGATGCATTGCCTGTTTACGGAATGTTTCTCTACTATTCTCTGCATATGAAACCTCATAAAACTCTCTAATAAAGGCAATAACATCATGTATTCTTATCCATTTATTAGTTGCATTAGCCCATTCATCATTCTTTTTAATATCTGCCATTGCCAAAATAACATATCCACATAGATCCGACTGCTGTTTTAGTGGAACTTTCAACTCATTCAAAATATTCTTTGCTTCTTCTAATTTAGACATATATAAATCTCCCTAATATTTCATCACAATTTTCTTCAGACATATCCTTTAATTTAATCAGTTCCTTTCCCATATTCTCAATACAAGTTAGTGGTGGAATTGGCATCGAGTTAATTTCAGTAGCATTAACTTGAGTTGATCCATTTAAAATTCTGTAATAATTATCATAAAGCGTAGAGTTCAATACAACATACAAACCATAAACCAAACAATCTGATAATCCTTGTAAGCCTGTAATAAAATTTATTTTATTCTGTGTGCTAATTGCCTTATATGTTGGAAATTTTTTAGCTAAATAAATTCCACATTGTAATCTACGCTTTTCTTCCTTTGCCGTAAATCTTTTCACAAATAAATAATTAGTGTTCTCCTGCAATAATCCTTTTTGCTCCGTTAATAGATACTCATTTTCTTTTCCAACAGGAAAAATCACTTTACCATCTTTTATATGTTGCGAATAAAATAAAGGAACTGCTTTTTCCTCTGCATCATTTCTTAAAGCCTCTCGATTTCTAAAATCAACTGTCAAACCAGTTTTCATTTTCAAGCCAAGAGTTGGCAAGGTATCATTCCATTCATTTACCTTTTTAATCGTATCAGCTTCTTCTTTATCAGTTATCAAAAAAACATATTTGTGTTCTCCGGAAACAACCATATCGTAAGGAGCTTCAAAAACAGTCTTGCTGCCGAAATCAAAATTATCATTCGTTGTAGTTATAGTAATGTTTTTTAACTTATTTAATTCTTTCTTGGCTTTAATAATCATAGTTTCTTGCAAAACAGACTCTTTATCAAAGACTTTGTCTCTGCTTACAAATAAATGAATGTGCTTCAAAACCACTTCGTTTAAAAACTTCTCACGAAACTTTTTAAAGTACGCTCCAGAAGTCCATGATCTTGGAACGATAAACACCAATTCGCCATTATCAACCAAATTGAAACTTGCCATCTCCATAAAAAGAAAATATAAATTCGGTGATCCATAACAAATATCAGGCATGGATAAAGCTTCATTAGCCATTTTTCCAATCTTTAAATAAGGTGGATTTCCTATAATTACATCGTATTTTTCAGGTTTAGTACTCGCCCCCAACATATTGTTATATTCAAGTGTTTGACTTGTTATATAGTTATCTTTAATCACTTTGTATTCAATTTTTAGTGATGTATTCTTACTTATCCACGATAAATTTGCATTTAACAGCTCTAAAATGTCATCATTGGTTTCATAACAAGTAATTTTTATTGCTTCAATCTTATCAGTATCAATAATTCTTTGAATAAGAGCTGCCGTAAGTATTCCTGAACCCGCTCCCGGATCGAGTATAGAAATTTCTTTTGAAAATGATGATAAATCAAATAATGATGCCATGAAAAGAGCTGTTTCTTTACTTGTGAAAAATTGCCCATTTTTCTTGCGAATTTCTTTTGGCATCTGTTCAATATATTTATTTGTAGATTCAATTACATAATCAATTATTTTCATCATTCACCAACTCCATAATTTCATTTATACCACAGTTCAAACTATCACATATTCTGACAATCACATCAGTAGTGATATTCTCACTATTCTTCATTTTATAAAAAGTACTTCGGCTAACTTCAGCTTTTTTCCATTAACTCAGAGTTTTTCATATCTAAATCTATCATTTTTTTAAATAGCTTTTTATAACTTATTTTTGACACAATTGTCCTCCTATACATCTAGTTTCGTTTTTATCATTATATCATATTTGTTCACTTTTTTCACTACAAACTTCTTTTTACGCAAACATACGACATTTGTATAAAAAAAGAGCCGGTGCAGTCCTAAGACCACACCGACCGTAAATTTATCTCTCAGCTTCTTTTTCTGCAGCTTCTTTCTTTTCTTTCGGCTTTTCCTTATCTTCAGCCTGATATTTTTTGATAGCTCCAAGTACAGATTCTTTCTTTTCTTCCTGTCCTTTCATCTGTTCCTTTGCCTTTAACAGCTTTGAAGAAAGTATCCTGATATTGCTATGCTCCTTACCGTTATCATCAACGGAAATTCTGATTTGTCCAAAGAGCTTAACAAAATCTCCCTGCTTAAAGTCCTTTGGAATATCACTTTTTTCTCCATAAGCTGAGCAATTATGATATACCTTGTTTCCTTCATTATCTTTGGATACTACGGAGAAATTCGCCACCTTAAAGACTTCTCCATTCTTGTTTTCCCTTTCTACTACATCGACCTCTCCAACAATATTTCCGACAATATTGATAAGATTATCCTTTTCTTCCTTAACATAAGGCAGGTCTTTTATCTGCCCCTGTTCCCTTAAATCCTCAATCATATAGTCAAATTCCTCATGCAGTAAATTAAGGCTGTCATTGTCCATATGAGCGTCATATAGCTTGTCCAAAGCACTTTCATCATTGATGCCTTTTTCCATGCTTATAATCGCCTTAATAAAGTCCTTGTGGTTATCATTTACCATATCTTCAATCTGATTTCTCATTGTTTTGTAATTCATGTCTTTATCTCCTTTCATAACAAAAGGGAGGTTGCCCTCCCCTTATCTTAAAAATTCCTGTTCTTTTGTTTTTTGTTTTTCTTCTGTTTTATTTTCTTCCTGATAAGCTCTTATCTGACCTATAATAGATGGCTTATCCTCTGATTTTTGTGCGGTTTCTTCTTTGCTATGAAAATTATTCTCCACATCATAAGTGGACTCAAAATAATCACTGTCCTTAAAGTTATTGTCATATCTATCAGGAATGCCGTCACTATCAAGGTCTTTAGAGAGTGGATCGTAAAAGTTTCCTTCATCATCAATATCAAGTCCCGTTGCTGCTCTTAAATCTTCGGAATCAACATAAACTAAATCGCTAAAAGAGGACATTTCTATTTCATTTTTCATATTCCTTAGAGCTTCATTCTCTCCATTGTTTTCATAATCAAAGCTCTCTGTTTTGATAAGCGTATCATCAATGTACTGTGTCCATATTTTTTCCTCTAAATCAAGCTCATACTGAATACCATGTCTTTCATCCGGTGTATTGGTATAAGCGATACCGATATGTTTTAAATCAGGATACAAGGTATTAAATTCATCATAGCTATGATTTTCTTCATATTCCCTGTTACAAAAATCAATGATTGCCCTTTTTACATCTTCTACAAGAGGATTATCGTTTCTCTTTTCTTCCACTTCTCCCATATCAAGGAGCTTATTCAGTTCTGCCAAGCGAAGCACTTTCATCTTTAACTCATCAGCTTTTTCAAAAGGCTTTTTTAATTCTTCTTTGGCATTTTGAAGTTGTTCCTTTGTGCTGATAAGTTTTTCTTCAAGTCTGTTTAATTTCTCAGGCATTTTCTCAAGAGCGTTGTCCAGTCTTGTAATGTTGCCCTCTGCACTTGTTCCAAGTTCCCCTGAATGCTTTGCAGCACCATTTAAGCTAAAGTTATGCTCATTGGTAAAAAAGTTATAGCTTACCTCTAAATCCATATTTCTATACTTGCCTATAACCTTGCTTTCATTGATTTTCACTTTGGAAATAGCTTCAAGCAGTCTTTCTCCGGCTAATTTCTTGTCGGTAATCTTTTCTCCCGCAATGGTAATGGAAGTAAACTTTTCCTCACCTTCCGCTTTAGGCTCTACACTTGCTATATCTTTCTTAACAGCTTCAATTAGTTTTTCCGTTCTTGCGATTTCTTCAGGATAATTTTTCGCCACCTTATCCTCTAATCTGTAACGATTGGACTTGTAGTTCGCTTCAAGCATTTTAAGTTTCGTAACCTCATTGTCCAAATCCATCTTTTCCTTAATCTTTGGATCTCCTGTGGCAAGAGCTTTAATCTCTGCATAGTTAAGTGAGCTTTCGTCCACATCTTCTGCAACTCTAACTGGAGTTTTACTGGTCATAATCTGAGAAATAAACTTCTGCTTATTTTCGATCGTCTGCCAAAGGTAGGCATCAAAGGTATTCTCTGTAACATAACGATAAATATTTACTTTCTCATTTTCGTTCCCCTGTCTTACAATTCTACCTGCACGCTGTTCAAGGTCAGCAGGACGCCAAGGCACATCGAGGTCATGCAAAGCAATTAGTTTATTTTGCACATTTGTGCCGGCTCCCATTTTCTGAGTCGAACCCATAAGGATACGAATCTCACCTTTTCTTACCTTTGCAAAGAGTTCGTCCTTTTGCTTATCAGTATTGGCTTCATGGATAAAGGCGATTTCTTCTTTCGGTATTCCCATTGCTACAAGTTTTTCTCTAATGTCATCATAGATATTAAATTCTCCATCTCCTTTTGGAGTTGACATATCGGAAAACAGAAGCTGTGTTGACTTACTCTCTTTCGTCTTATCCCAAATAGCAAATACATTTTTCACGCATACATTTACCTTACTATCGGGATTATCAGGAAGAAATGGATTAATTAAACGCTGATCTAAGGCAAGTTTCTTACCATCATTGGTAATCTTCAGCATATTATCTTCATCCGGCTCAACCACCCTATTTCTTACATCGTCTGCTCTTTCAGAAAGGCTCTTTAGGATTTCCTTTTGTTCTTCAGAAGGCTCTGTTTTAATAACCTCATAGTTAGCTTCAGGTGTAGGAAGATTAAGCATATCCGCAGTCTGAATATCTGCTACTTCCTTGAACATACTCATTAGTTCAGGCAAGTTATAGAACTTTGAAAATCTTGTCTTTACCCTATATCCTGTACCTTCAGGTGATAATTCAAAGGAGCTTTGTGTTTCTCCGAAAGTGGAAGCCCAAGAATCAAAATGCTCCAAATTATTCTTCTTTAGGCTCTCATACTGAAGGTAACGCTGCATGGTATAAAGCTCTGTCATAGAGTTACTTACAGGCGTTCCTGTGGCAAATACGATACCTTTCCCTCCTGTCATTTCATCCATGTAACGGCATTTCATGAACATATCGGAGGACTTAAAGGCTTCTGACTGCCCGATACCTGCGACATTTCTCATTTTGGTATAGAGATAAAGGTTCTTAAAGCCATGTGCCTCGTCAACAAAGAGCTTATCAACTCCTAATTCCTCAAAGGTAATCACATCGTCTTTCTTAAAATCATCATTTAATTTCTCAAGCCTTGTTTCCAGTTTTTTCTTTGTTTTTTCAAGCTGTTTTACCGTAAAGTTCTGGTTTCTATCATGCTTGTATTCTTCTACATAGTTTACGATTTCATTAATCTGATTTTGGATATGCTTTTCCTGATATTCCTTACTCATAGGGATTTTCTCAAACTGCGTATGTCCGATAACAACCGCATCGTATTCCCCTGTTGCAATCTTGCCGATAAATCTCTTTCTGTTTTTCGGCTCAAAGTCTTTCTTATCAGCCACCATAATGTTGGCCGACGGATATAGCTGCATAAACTCACGACCGATTTGCCCTGTTAAGTGATTTGGTACAACAAATAAGGACTTACTACACATTCCAAGTCTTTTACTTTCCATTGCGGAAGCTACCATTTCAAAGGTCTTTCCACTGCCTACTACATGAGCAAGCAAGGTATTTCCTCCATAAAGGCTTCTTGCTATGGCATTTCTTTGATGAGGTCTTAAATCAATCTCCGTATTCATCCCCTCAAAAGAAAGATTGCTTCCATCATATTCTCTGTTGCGGATGGAGTTAAAACGCTCGTTATAGAGTTTTACAAGACGGTTTCTTCGTTCTTGATCGTTAAATATCCAGTTCTTAAATTCTTCTTTTAATAGTTCCTGTTTTTGTCCTGCAAGCATGGTTTCTTTTTTATTTAAGACAGAAGTTTTAGAGCCGTCCGGATTTACAATCTGGTCAAATACCTTCGTTTCTTTAAGGTTTAAGGCATCTTCAATCAGCTTATAGGCATTTGCCCTTGATGTACCAAAAGTCATTTCAGCAAGGTCATTTCCTCTGTCCCTGCTTTTTCCTTCTACATTCCATTCGCTTGTAAGGTTTGAAAATTTAACCTTAATATCCCATCTTGCATATCCCGGAGTTTTTAATGTTTCAAAGATGAATTTCTCAATATCTTTAATCGGTATCCAAGTTGCACCAAGACGCACATTGATTTCACTTGCTTCTAATTCTTTTGGAAGAACTTTTGTAAGCTCCGCTTTTTGATATTCCAAACGGTTCATTTCATAGCTTATCAGCTCTTTTTCTTTTCCATTCTCGGCAAAGCCAAGATGAGGAAGCTCTCTTTCCGTTTGCCTTAGTTTTGATAGATAGCTATCTACAATGGCAATCTTGTCCCTAATATTCCCACTTAGGTATTCATCTTTTGTTACATAGCCATATTTATATGAATTGCTACCATTTGCACAGGCAAAAGGTAAATCACCATCCTCCAAGTTAAAGGAAAGTGGTCTGTAAAAGTTTTGTTCTTCTCTGATATTTAAGTAGATTTCCCCTCGAAGCTCCTCAATCAAAGTCGGTCTGTCTTTTTCTGTAAGACTTTCCATATAGTCAAAGTCCACATATCCTTTTTCGGATACCGATAAAACAAGGGCTTCTAAAGAGGTATCCACATGGTCTATGACTTTGGCTTTTGTAATGGTTCTTTTGGAGAAAATATCTCCCTTTGCCTTGAAATTTTCTTCTTCATCAAGGACTTCTATGGAGGAAACAAGTGGGAAGTTACTATCCTCTTTCAAGGCTCTGGTATTGCTTAAATTATTGACAAAGCCATGCTTCTTTGAAAAAATGTCATATGCTTCATTTAGTTTTTCCTGTGAATCCTTGATTTCTTCCTCACTAAAATCTTCCTTCTGCTTGTAAATCACATCTTTTAAGGCAGCATTCAGCTCAAGGTAATCCTTGATTTTTTCTTTGGTTTTATCGTTTACTTCTTTTTTTATAAAAAGCGAGTTTTCTCTGTAATAGACTTCATCATCAATCAGGGTATAAGAGAAGTTTTTTACATCATCGGTTGCAGGAATAGAGGTTATTTCATCATCCAGTAACTCTATTTCTTCATACTTGGCATCTTTTGAAATTCTTTCTCCTGCAATCTCTATACGATCCTTTAATGAAGCCATATTTATCTCTTGCCCTAAAAAAGCTATCGGTTCACAAGTTAGAGTTTTCCCAAATCTTCCGCTTACTTCACACATAGAACCAAGCACCTGCTCAGGATGATCGACAAAGTATTTGTTATATACAAGCCCGTTTTCATCTTCCGCAAGGTGTATCCAATCTTCATATCGCTCTAATACGCTATCTCTTTTCTTTAGGAAGATAATATCCGAAGTTACTTCTGTGCCGGCAACACCCTTAAAGGTGTCGTTCGGAAGTCTGATTGCTCCTAAAAACTCGGCTCTTGCTGCAAGATACCTTCTTACACTTTCGTCTTTTTTATCCATTGTTCCTGAAGATGTAATAAAGGCAATAACACCCCCGTTACGAACCTTATCAATGGACTTGGCAAAGAAATAATCATGGATAAGAAAGTTATTTCGGTTATATTCTCTGTCATTTACCTTGTACTCTCCAAAGGGAACATTTCCTATTGCAACATCAAAGAAGTTATTGGAAAATCCAGTTTCTTCCAGTCCCTTTACCTGTACTTCACTTTCCGGATATAGCAGTTTTCCAATGCGACCGCTTACTGAATCAAGCTCTACACCATAAAATTTTGACTTACTCATTTCATCAGGAACATTACCGATAAAGTTTCCAATACCCATCGATGGTTCAAGGATATTTCCCTGTTTAAATCCCATACCTGAAAGTGTCTTATATATTCCGTCGATGACTGTTTTCGGTGTGTAAAAACTCGTTAAGGTTGATTCTCTTGCAGCTTCATATTCTGATGAAGATAGATTTTCTTTTAAGAATGCTCTTGCCTCTTTCCACTGCCCATCCTTACTTTCATCAAAGACATCGGAAAGTCCACCCCAGCCTACATATTTTGCTAAAACTTCCTGAGCGGTAATATCAAGCTCTCGTTCTCCGCTTTCCACCCTATTAAGCATAGAGATTGCTTCAAGGTTATTATTTAACCTCTCGCTTGGAGATAACTTTGCAGGTAGTGTTTCTTCTGTAATCTTGAAATTGTGAGCCTGATTTTTCTTTATCTCTACTTCCTCAGAAGTCTTTTCGGGATTCACATAAGTCAGATTTTCAAAGATTCTATCAAGCTCACTTTCCTTACGATAAGGAATTACATCGGAGCCTGTAATCATACCGCCAAGATATTCGGTATTATCCTTAACCGTTACAGTCTTTAGGTTATTTCCCATATCATCAAATCTTGTGATGGTATATTCCTTTTCCTTATATCTGACTTCATCACCGATGATAAATTCAGGTCTTTCAAGACTTACTTGTCTTAATAAATCCTCATTATCCGTAAAGGCTACAATCGGTATTTGATGATTCCCTTGCCTTGCAGGATCAAGCCATAAGTCATTTCTTCCTGTGATTTGATTTTTAGAAAGTTTTCTTACCTTGTACTCCTCATGATTTAAATAGACAGTATCGCCTTCTTTAACTGCAAACTCATCTGAAAGGCTGTCCTCTTTTTCATTAAGCTCTACTTCTTCGTTTTTCTTTAGATAATCAAATAAGGTAGCTTGAACAGGTTCTATCTGTATGATTTCTTCTAATTTTTCAGATACTTCAAGTTCTGTATTATTCTCCTCAAAGCTAAGTTCTCCGTTAAAGACATGATAAAGCTCCTGCTCATCCATCTGCTTTTTAAGTTCGCTGTCTTTAAGCTCTCTAAAACTCTTTGGGAAATCCTCTAAAACAAGCCTCTGGGCATTTAATTCCTTTAACTCCTCAAGATTAAAATATCCCCATTCCGGTTCAACTCCTAAGACAAGTCCAAAAGCATCGTTACTTTCCCTGTCATATTCCGTCATATACCAAGTCCAGTTACTTCTAAATGGAATGATGTATGCTGCATGAACCTGTTTATCTGCTAAAGCTACATCCTCTTGTGCATAGAGCTCAGGCATTCGCTCAAGCATTTCATCAGTCATTAGATTATATGGATCATCTTTAGAATAATAACTCGACTCTTTTTGTTCTTCTATCTCTACCTTGCTTTCAATTTTATTTTCTTCAAGATAAAGATTTTTAGAAAGCAGCTCATCTATATGCTTTGCTACATTTGACCACGTAAGAAAAACATCGTTACAATGATTCTTCTGTAATTTCAGTCCCTTTGCATCGTGCCATTCTCCGCTTCCTCTTTCGCCTGATACAGCATGAGATCCTCCGCCGATTCCATATTCATCTTTTAGGAAATTCGCTTTTTCATGAAGTGTGTGGTTTTCTTTAAAATATTTTGTAATTCTCTCTTTTCCTTGAGCAACTCCGCTTCCTCTTGAAATCGTAAAAAGAATTTCATCTTCTGTGATAAAGCCCTGCACCTTTGGAAGTTCGGTAAGGTTAGAAGTATATTCCTTTCTTGGAAGTTCAAGCTCCTGCAATTTCTGATAAAGGCTATCTACCTTGTGATAATGAAACCTTAGTACATCTTTGTTTTCTTTATAACCTTTCAAAAAGCGATTGTATTCGGAAATAACATTTTTTAGAAAGTCAGGATTTTTAAGAGCTTCCGATAACTGCCTTGTTTCTTTCGGAAAGCCTCCGCCCTTTTCTATAAAGTCAAAATAACCATGTGCTTTCCCTTCTTCGCTTAAATCGTGATATAGATACCATAGCGATTCTGAAACTCTATCTCTTTCATAGTCCTGTGCTTCTAAAAGCTCTACATTTGTAGCAAACTCTCCGCTTTCCAAAAGCTCATTTATTCTTCTTGCAGCATCACTCCAGCTTAAAATTTGCGTCATATCTTCTCTTGCAGAAGTACCGTAGGCTAAATGAATGCCTTTATCCGAATACCAGGAAGATACTTCTATTTCATTAAGAGATAAACCGTTTCCGCCTTTGAATGTATCTTTAAGGTATTCTCCTAATTCTTCTAATGTTTTTCCTTTAGAAAATTCAGCAACGATAGGAAGTCTGCCACCATCATGGTTTCCTCCGTTTACAAGAATACTGTCAATTTCATTTTGAGTAAGAGGTATTGTAAGTGTAATTTGTCCTGAGCTGTTTTCAGGCAAAGAAAAAGAAGCCTTGTCAGCTTCTCTTATCTCTTTATTCGTATTTTCTTTTAGATTTCCACTACTTCCTTGATTGTCATTTCTTTGAGGGCTGAAATCATCGCTTTGTACTGCGGATGGCTCTCGTCCTCTATCTTCCAAGCTATCATCAGTTTCGGCTTCTCTGCTCTCATAAATTCTATCGCCTGTTTCTGAGTATCCATCAAGTGCTTGGTCAGTTTTTTCTCCTTGTATAGATCCACTAACATCTCGAAGTGGCTCTGCTCCTCGCTGTTGGAAAGATAATCCAGCCTCATCACTGCGTACACTGGATTCGGATATTCCCTCATAAAGTCCGTCTCTTCCTCTAACTGATTCAGTGTATTCTCTTTGATTTTCTCTATTATCTCGTCCGTACTCTTCATTTCGGAAAATTCGCTCGGTTTCACTAATTCTTTCCTGACCATCTCGTCGAAGTACATTTTCTTCTACCTCCTCTAATTCTTCTTTTATTTTATTATATCCTGCTTCTTTACCTCTTAAAACTTCTTTTTGAAGCTCTAAATCTTTGCTTTTTTGAATGGTTGCATCAATGACTGTTCCGCTAATATCCGATACCGTTTCTCCAAGGCTCATAAGAGAAATGCTGTCAAGCATTGCAAAGTTTTCCTTTAAAAGCTCTTTATCCATAGGATAGTCTAACTTAAATCTTGAAGCTACTGCATAGCTTATCGAATCCCTTACAAATTTAGTAAAGGAAATTCTATCCTCATCAGATATTCTAAGCTCATTCATCAGGCTTTCTATTTTTTCATCACCGTAAAGCCTGCTTAAAGAAAAGATATTTTCTAAGGTGCTTTCGCTTTCTTCATAGCCATCAGCTTTTATCATTTCTTTTAATACATCTGTATGAGCCTCTTTATCAAATCTCCAAAGATTTACCTCATTAACATCTCTGTTCTTTGAAACAGTCTGACTTATATCAAAGATATAGTTCACCTTTTTGTATGTTCCATAATCCTCTAAAATAGGGGTGCCCTTTTCACCTCGCATGACGGTTCTTCCGAAGCGTTCTCTCCAGTAGTCAAACTTGGCACAAGCTATCGCTTCAGGATTTTTATCATAAATACTAAGCTGGCTTCTAAAATCATACCTCTGATTGTTTCCGACAACTTTTAGAAGTTTCAGATACTCTACTTCACTCTGCAAAACATCTTGTTTTACAAGCTCCAAAATGTTATGAAAATCATTTATTCGCATGTTTACCTCCTTCTTTTTTACAAAATAAAAAAGGTGGTTAGATTTTACTCTAATCACCTCTAAATTCTATGTATTGCAACTTACTTCTATTTAAATTAAGTTTAATATGTTCCTGTTAAATATATAGAATTCTATCAGTTAAATCTTAAATGTACAACCAGTGTTCTGTTCCACCTATCCGCAAAGTACATATATATCTTTGTAACCGGCTTTAATCCATAACAATCCTTTAATGCCTTTTGGAAAAACCCATCTACTTCTAAAAAAATGGTGTTCGTAGACTTTGCAAATTCTTTTGGGCTATCTACACTAAAATGCATTTGTGCATTTGTATTTCCCGTTTTCTTCACATATTTGTTAGCAAGCTTTAACCCTTTAGAATTTGTAGCATCAAAGACCAATTCTCCATTTGGAATTTGATCTTTCATACTTTTAATCATCTCTATAACTTTGGATTTATTAAAATATTGATAAACACCTGAAGCAGAAATTAGTGTAGGAAGTGTTGTATCTATTTCTTTAATCCAATCAAGTTTGAACATATCCCCTGAAATAAGATTTTCGTTATTGCCATTTCCAAGCACTCTTTTTCTAATTTCGATAACACTCGGCAAATCTACTTGATAAAAGTTGGCAGTTTTATTTCCTATACGATGATAAGCAGTTTCTAAGCCTGCACCTAAAAACACTACATTTCCATCAGGATTATCTTTAAGAAAACTTATTATCTTTTCATCTATTGTCTGTTGTCTACAAACACTCGCCATATAAAAATATTCGTTGCTGTTTTTGTCTATGCTGTCTGTCGGTATATGTGACTCTAAGGATAAAGCCTTTTCATCATAGAAAAATTCAGGGAACTTTTTTGTTGCATATATTCTTCCTACAAGCGGGATATACAGGGTATCTTCTACACCATTTAGTATGCTTTCAACACTCATCCTTTTACTCCTTTCGACATCTTAATTGGCTGCAAATTAAAGCCTCTCCTATAATATTCCTTTTTCATTCCTCATTTGCTTCTACTTTTTCCTCTGCAATTTCAGTATACTCTTTCAGCTTTTTCTGCAATAAATTTTTATCTATCAGTTTTAAGGTGTATTCCGATACCATTGTTGGTGAAAGACTTCTGCTAAGTGCAAATTCTACAACCTCATCATCTTTTGATGCACAAAGAATAACTCCAACACTTAGATTTTCCGTTTGTTTCTTAACTTCTCTATCCAATGCTTCCAAATAGAGATTCATCTTTCCTATATATTCAGGCTTGAATTCTCCAAGCTTGAGTTCAAATACAACTAAGCATGACAATCCTCTATGATAAAATAACAGGTCGATGTAATAGTCATGGTTTCCAACCTGTACCCTATACTCATTCCCTATAAAGGAAAAATCTTTTCCAATTTCTAAAACAAAGTTCTTCAAGTTCTCAAGTATTGATTTTTGAAAACCTCTTTCATTACCACCCTTTGGTGCATCAAGGAACTCTAAAACATATTTATCTAAAAACAAATTATGTGTTTCTTGTTTTGCTTTTTGAATTGCCGGCAACATATTGCCATTTGAAAGCATAAAGCGTTCATAGTAACCGCTATCCATCTGCCTTTCCAACTCACGCTTTGAATATCTTTCTTTTACTGCCAATTCAATATAAAACCTTCTCTCTTCTTGGCTTTTAGAAGCTGACATTATTTTCAAGTGATTAGTCCAACTCAATTGTGTCACCAGTGGTGACACTTTTTCATCATCTTTATATAACTCGTAGAATTACTTCATTCTGTAAAGTCCTCTACGATTAAATCCCTTCAGCTCAGGATAGTTTGTCGAAAAAAATTCTGCCACATTATCAACAAATCCGGAGCCATAAGATGCTTCCTCAGTTTTTTTACTAATGTATTTCCCTACCTCTTGATACATTAAGATCAGTTCTTCATTAACTTTTCTATATGCACGATCTTTTGCATTTTCTACAATCGTAACAATCTCTTCAAACGGATTGCTGTTTTTTCTGCGTTTATATTTTGCAAAGAAGTCTTTTCTTTATCCATAAGTTCCTCCTATAGATATCTGACATTTATAATTTGTTTCCTACTTTGTATATTATCCTCAATGAAAGTCTTTGAATTAACAATTTGTATTCTCCACTCATCTACAATAAAAGTTACATAGTCCCCATTTTCTAAATTCAAAAGATCTCGTATCCTCTTTGGAATGGTAACTTGCCCCTTGGACATAACTTTTGCAGTATCCATAAATATATCTTTCATGCTTAATTCCTTTCGCCCTACTTTTCCTACAAGAAATTATAGCATTTTTAGAGGATTTTTTCTACTCTGAAATTAGTGCTGTCTTACTTGTGATATGTCAAAACAGCCTCTTTTATCTCATTTTCAATCGCATCTAAAAATTCTTTCTTAGACGATTTGCCTTGAGCAATATCCGATAATTCCATTTCCCACTTTGCTGTCGTTTCTGCCGATTTAAAGGTATCTGCTACAATCGTTACAAGGCTGATTCCTTTATGTGTTGCTACAAGATTTTTCTTATCTCTTTTTACAAAGCCTTTAAAGATTAGATTTTCAATAATCCCCGCTCTTGTTGCAGGTGTTCCAAGTCCTTTTCTTTCTACTTCAATATTTTTATCAAGTGCATCATTTCCTGCAAGCTCCATAGCCTTTAGGAGAAGATCTTCTGTAAAATGTTTAGCCGGTGATGTGTATTTTTCTTTTATCTCTTTATCTTTAATATCAAGACTATCACCAATCTTTACATCAGGAAGCACTGTATCTTCATTTTTCTTTTTTGCATATTCGTTTAGGTATTTGGTAAAGCCCTCATCTACAATCACCTTGCCGCTACTTGTAAATTCAAATCCGTCAAATTCAGCCACAATCTTTGTTGTATTCTCAATTAAAGGATAGCCTACACTTGCATGTAGCTTATTTAAGACCAGTTCATATACCTTCAATTCACTTTCAGGAAGAGAAGCTAAGTCCTCATTCATACTGCTTGCTGTAGGTATCATCGCATGATGGTCTGTAACCTTTTTAGAATTAAATACCGTCTTAATACGCCCTGTATCAAAATCATACTTTCCAATAATGTTGTTGATTGTACCTGTAATCATATCTTCCGTTAAGCATCTACTGTCTGTTCGAGGATAGGTAATTAGTTTTTTCTCGTATAAACTTTGTGCATAATCTAAGGTCTGCTTTGCACTATACCCGAAATATTTATTGCACTCTCTTTGAAGCGTTGTAAGGTCAAATGGCAGCTCAGGTTTTGTTATCTTTTCCTTTTGAATGACATCAGTAATTTCAATGGTGTTTCCTACCAAATTAAGTAATTGCTCCGCAACTATCTTATCGTAAATTCTATCGGTAGAAAGAGAAAAACCGTCTAAATTAAGCTCTACTGTAAAATATTTTTCTTTCTTGAAATTTGCTATCTCATCATCTCTTTTTACAATCATGGCAAGAGTCGGTGTTTGGACTCTGCCCACACTGTAATTTTGCTTGTAAAGACAAGAATACAGCCTACTCAAATTCATTCCCACAAGCCAATCCGCAATCGCCCTTGCTTGTGATGATTCAAAGAGATTATCGTAACAACTTCCATCTTTCAGGTTATCAAAGCCATCTTTAATTGCACTATCTTCCATGGAGGAAATCCAAAGGCGTTTCATCTTCTTTTTACAATTTGCCTGATTATAGACAAGCCTGAAGATTGCCTCTCCCTCACGCCCTGCATCGCAAGCATTTATCACTATGTCTATGTCCTTATCGTTCATCAGCTTTTTAAGAATTGTAAATTGTTTCTTTGTGGACTTTGCGATCTCATACTTATATTCTCTTGGGATAATCGGTAAATCCGCCATATTCCACTTTGCGTACTTTTCATCATAGCTATCAGGATTTGCCATCTGAATTAAGTGTCCAACACACCAGCTTACCTTATATCCGTTTCCCTCATAGTATCCATCTTTCTTTTTTGTTGCTCCAATTACTTTTGCAATGGAGATTGCAACACTTGGTTTTTCAGCAATTACAAGTTTCATATATATTCGTCCTCCTGTTTTTCAATATAAGAGGGCGAAAGATTTTACTCTCTCGCCCTGTGTTTTGCACCCCCCTATTGTACAGTTTTAGGTGCAAATTTACTCTACCTCATTATCTTCTGTTTCTGATTCATCAACTTCATTTTCGGTTTCTTCTGCTGATGAAAAGAAATCATCATCTTCCTCCTCAAAGCCTTCAAGCTCCTTATCTTCTTTTTTCTTAATGACCTTAAAATAATATCCCGCACCTAATGCTCCCAATACTACAAGAATGAGAATCAAGTAAGTTCCTGTATTGCTGCTTTCTTCTTTTTTAACTGGTTTAGGTTCTTCTTTTTGTGGTTCTTCTTTAACGATCTCTTTCTCCGGAGCTTTCTTTTCTACCATATTTAAAAGATCATCCTCAGATACTTCAGTTAGAAGCATGACATTCTCGCTATCCTCGTCATGGTTAATGATTAGATGAAAAGTCTTACCGTTTTTAGTAGTAAAGGTAACAAACTGTCTTGCGTCCGCTGAATATTTATCCGTTTCTTTATTGTCTTTGCTGTCATTATGATGAATTGGATAATCATTGTTTACATTATCCTTATTTTCCGTAACTGCTCCTCTTGCCTTTGATGGGGCTGAAGCAACTCCTTTATTGGTATTTACATTCTTGCTTGAACCATCCAGAGAAGAATCCTGACTACCGTTATTGTCAGGCTGCTTCGGTGTCAGCTTGTTTGGATAACGAACTTGCCTTTCTTTCTCCTTTGATTCATTGCTATTTGTATCTTTTGTATTTGTCCCTTTACTTTCCTGCGTGGCAGAACCTTTACCACTGCTATTTATAGATGTTTGTGGTGATACATTTCCTGTTCCTTGTTTAATTCCGGAGATAGGGCTAGTCGGTGTTACAGTAGGATTATGTGTAACAGGAGCTTTACTGACCTCATTAGCCTTTTTCTCAAGTTCCTTAATCTTATCAGTTAGCTTCTCTATCTCCTTTTTCATATCTGCTGATAAGTCCTTATCGTCTTTGCCCTTTTCAAGTTTTTCCTTCAGCTTATCTATCTTTTCCTCAAGGTCTTTGATTTTGTCCTTTTGCTTATCACTTAGTTTTTCCTTATCCTTAATCTCCTGATTTAGCTTATCAAGTTTTTCTTTAAGTTCTTTAGACTCCTTTTCCATTTTAGAAATATCATCTTTACTAAGCTCTGTTTGAGTCCCCTTATTTTCTGTCTTTGAAGAATTTGATTGAGAGCCTTGCTCAGATTTTGAGCTTTCATTTTCTGTTTGCGTTTCCTTATCCTTAACATCAATTTTTTCTACTTTACGGATAATTTCATCTTTCCCATCAGCCTTAACTTCATAAAATAGAAAATCATCTATAAATTTCATATCATCAGGCAGCATTGGAAGATCTCCACTGTCAAGAAGCTGTCCTTTCTCTGCCTTTATCTTTTCTTCCTTAAAGACTTTTTCATCTTCAAAAATATACTTAACATTAACTTCTACTTCCGTTTGAGCAACAACTTCTATCGGATTTACAAGTGTCGGAAGCAAACTTCCCTGTGCAAATACAATCTTACTACCTGCAAATAAAGAGATTACTACTCCCACAATCAAAAGCATTGCTCCAAGAGCTACTCCCAAAGCCTTTTTATTCTTCATTTTTTTCATTTCCGTTCTCCTTTTTTGTTTCTGCTTTTTCTCTGTTTACTTTTGCCATTAAATCACTGATTGTAATGTTGTTCTTTCTGCAAATGGCAATAATTTCTTCGTTTTCAAGTTCTTCTTCACGAATGAACAAAGGCTCCAATTCTTCATCAATCAGAGCCTTTTTATCTTTTAATTTCTTTATTCTGTTTTTTACTGCTGTCAGTTCTTTTTTCAAATTGCATCCTCCTTATCTGTTTACATTTGGCGGAAAGCCATAACCTACGGGATGGTGCTTACAGAAAGTTGCTATCCAATCATCCAAGGTGGTTACCCTGATTCGTCCGATATTATCTATCACCTTGCCATCACCTATATAAATTCCTACATGACCATAGGTAAGTCCGGCTGTACTTCCGCTACTACTGCTTTCAACTGCAACAAGCATTCCTACTTTGAGTTTTGATTTATCTGATGTAAAGGTATAATTTCGGTACATATCACAGGCATTTCCTCCGATATATCCAAGTCCTGCATTTTGATAGACTTGCGATACCCACATAGCACACCAGCCTGCACCCGGAGATGGCGTAATGTATGCAGCTTTTACAATCTTCTTTTGAACTTCCGTAGAAGCCTCATACTCTTTTCCACCTCCGATACCTCCATTTGAAGCAATAAGGTCTCTATTGCCAAAAGCTTCTCCCATATTACCTTGAGCAAGGAATAAGGCTTCATAGTGTTTCAAGTTATCAGGATAGTTTGCAAAGACTTCCCTTATGATACTGTCCATTTCCCTTTTATGAAGTGTTACAATGAGTTTTTTGTACTCGTAAGGTTCTTCATGGCTTTCTGTATATTCGTTTCCATCTTCATCGGTATATGTTTCTGTAACTGTCCTATATCTGATTTCAATTTCTTCCTTATACTCAAGGTCATACATGGACTTAAAAAGCTCATCTAATACAAAGCTTACTTCTGATACATTTTTTACTTCTCCACACCTTGATGTAATGTAGGATAAAAGCTCATGGACATTATGACCGATGTACTCTGTGTTATTTAGGATGTACTCGTCATATCCGGGATAATTTTCTTTGACATTATCAACCTCGTTTTGCAGCTCCTTTTCCATCCCCGAAAAATTCTCATTGATTTCACTCAGTACATTAGGCTTTGATAAATAACTTGTTGTAAGAACTGTACTTGTAGAGTTCATAAAGCCTGTCATTCCTGTCCCTGCAAAGTTAATAAAGAAAGTTCCCAAAATAATAAGACCTATGAAAATAATCATAAGTCCCTTCGCTTTTCTTAATATAACTTCCTTTGAACTTTTAAGACTGCCGATAAGCCCTTCCTTAATGCGATTTCTAAGCCTTGACTTATTCTGCCTTTTAATGGAATCTTTCATCTGCTTTCGCTTTTGAAATCGCTTAAAGTTATTTGCTTTTTGATACTCCTTTGTCTTTTTCAGTTCCTCTTTGGCATCTCGAAACTCTAATTTAGATTTTCGCTTTCTGATTTTATAGTCCTTATTTGTAAGGTCATATCCTTTCTTTGTTCTTTTCTTATCCGAGTAGTTCTTAATGCCATGAATGAGCTTTGAGCTTGTATCGGCTGTCTTTTCTCCTGCCTCTACACCTTGATTTTCATCGCTTCCATGAGATAAGTAATCTCTTACGGTTTCACTTCCTTTTGCCAAGCCTGATAAAGCAGATACTTTAGAAGCCTTATTCTTAAAAATTGTTTCCTGTTCTTTAGAAAGCCTATTTTTCTTTTCTCTATCAAGGATAGCTTCTTTTCCGCTTTTTTTATTGTCTACCTTTTCCTCTTTGGCTTCATTGTCCTTTTTTCTGGTATAGAGCTTATCGGAATAATTTTTTCTCTTGTAATTTTTCTTTTGAACCTTTTGGCTTTTTGATAAATCTTTTGTATCTTCTGCTTTATGATGAAAATTATCCTCGACATCATAGGTTGACTCAAAATAGTCGCTATCCCTAAAGTCATTGTCATATCTGTCTATGATTCCGTCATTATCAAGGTCTTTTCCTAAAGGATCATAGGTTGTTCCATCCTTAACTTCAGTACCATAATAAGCTTTTCCGATTTCTTCCTGACTTACACTTCCTGTTTCAGAACTTCTATACCTTTCATTTTTTTTAGAATTTCCTCCAATTGGTTCACTGTCAGAGGACATTTTGCTTGTTTTCTCATGTACCTTATCTTGAAATCGGTCTTTATCATGGACAATTTTTCCTCTGTAATCATCATTATGCTTTAGTTTACTTTCTTCAGGCTCTATGCTGCTATTACTTTGCAGCCTTTCCTTTTCAATCCTTGCCCTTTGCCTTTCCTTAAAGTCCTTTTTCAGTTTCTTTCCCATAAGGCTACCTCACTTCTTCAGGCTTGGTTGTCATCTTCTGATAAAGAATAGTATCTTTCGGAAACTTATCAAGGAAAGGAACAATTGTATTTCCAAAAAACAAAAGGCCTTCTCCTGCATTGGAATTGGTTACATATTTTAGCTGTGGCTGTGATATTTTAAGTTTCCTTGCTAAAATTTCTCTATCGCCTGAAGCCTGATTGAGCATTAAAACAAAGTCTGTATTGTCAAAGATATTTTCTATCTCCTTACTCATCAGTAGGTCTTTGACATTCTGTGTAATGCCTGTCGGGATTCCTCCCCACTTACGAAATCTTTTCCAAATCTCTACGGAATAGGAAGCTGTCTGCTCATCTTTTAAAAGCAAGTGAAACTCGTCAATATAGTACCTTGTAGCCTTATTTCCTCTGTTTTGCGATACCTTGTTCCACACCTGATCCTGAATAACAAGCATTCCGATTTTTTTAAGCTGACTTCCAAGCTCCTTAATATCAAAACAAAGTAGCTGCTTATTTAAGTCCACATTGGACTGGTGGTTAAATACATTAAGAGAGCCTGTTACATAAATCTCCATTTCCGTTGCCAGTTTTTTGCCGACTTTTTCTTCCTGATTTTTTAGCATATCGTACAGATTTTGAAGAATAGGCATATTACAAGGCTCCGGATTTTCGAAATACTTTTCATAAATCTTAGGAAGGCATCTGTCTATAACCGACTTTTCTTCTGCTGTAAGACCGCTACCACCTACAACAAGCTCAAGCATAGACATAATAAAGTTCGCTTTATCTTTCAGTGGTGCGTCCCCATCGCCATAGTTCATATTGATGTCAAGGGGATTGAGATAGTCTTTTGACTTACTACTGACCTTTATGACTTCTCCCTTAAACTGACGCACAAGGTTCCCGTACTCGCCTTCCGGATCGCAAATAATCACATCATCATCGGTTGTAAGAATGGCATTTGCCATTTCTCTTTTTGCACTAAAGGATTTACCACTTCCCGGAGTTCCGAGGATTAGACCGTTGGGATTTTTCAGTTTCTTTCTATCTGCCATAATCAAGTTATGACTTAGGGCATTTAATCCGTAGTACAAGCTATTACTTGAATTGATAAAAAGCTCCTCTGTGGTAAAAGGCATAAAAACCGCTGTAGAGGATGAGGTTAGTCCTCTGTCAATTTCAATCTTATTTACCCCAAGAGGAAGTACACTGATTAAGCCCTGCTCCTGTGAGTGGTCAAGTCTTTTTAGCTTGCAATTATGTTTATTGGCAATGGAACTGATTCGAGAAATGGTATTGTCCAGCTTTTGAATTGTCCTTGCAAAGTTCATAAAGATAATGGTTACAACAAACATTCTTTCATCTCTTGTCTGCAAGTCTTTTAAAAGGCTCTTTACATCTTCTCCATAGGTAATTAAATCACTTGGAAGAATGTCCATATCATATCCCGATCTTACCGCTTTTTTGTTTTCCTCAATCTTCATCTTGTCAATATCGGTATTTTTTCTTTTTACCATCTTGATGGCTTCTGACTGCTCAATCGCCTTGATGTGAAAAGAGATATTGATGTTATCGTCAATATCCAAAAACTCGGCAAGCATACGATCTGAAAGCTCACTTGCAAGAATTTGAAAATGGCTTGCTGCTCCGATAAACTTTCCAAACTTAAAATACCTTGATGGTGTAAAGTTAAATTCATCAGGAGCGATATATGTCTTTGTACTTTCCTTTTTCTTCAAGTCCTTATATGAAAATTCAAAGGTCTTATTGGGATTTAAAACATCATGAAGTATCTTTAGCCTTTCCTCTCCGTTAAGGCTTTCTGCTCTTACTCCCATACTTTTAAGACTCGATAATATATCTATCTCCAGTCTTTCCAATTTTGAAGTAGCCTGCTCCAAATTGTCGGCTTCAACCGTAAAGATTACATACTTTGATTTTTTCAGTCCGTTATTTCCTTTTACAATCTGACTTTTCAGCATTTCTCGAAACTCAAGGCGTATATCGTCAAACCCGTCCTTTTTATCAGGCATTTGAATTGCCGTCTTCATTTCTTCATTTCTGCCAAGCTGATTGATATATGAAAACTCTATGCTGATACTTGGATCAAAGGAATTGATAAAGTTTGCAAACTGATTAAAAATCAAATCCCTATCTTCTTCTAATGCAAGCTGATAGTTTATGTCCTCAAAGGCGATACTCTTATTAAAATGCTTCTCATCAATCTGACATATCCCGCTTTTTAAAAGTCTAAGATATGGAATGGTATCTTCGACGGTGTATCTTTTCGGCTCTTTTCTAAAGACAAGATCGAGTAGTCCGCCCTTATCTTTTTTAGACTTTCTCTTATTTTGCTTTAAGTCCTGTTTTTGACTTCTTAAATTCTTTTTGTTTTGCTCTAACTTTAGTTGCTGAATCTTTCTTTTGCCTTTCAAGGTAAACCTCCTTTCTCACTCTTTTCTGTGGCTGATAAAACTTATGAAAGTAAATATACTTAAAATATTTCTCAAAGCTAAGTCCGTCCTTTTCAAAAAGAGTGATGAAAAATATAGGGAGAGTGGACACAATGAGAAAGATGACTGCTATATCATTTGGAACGACCTTTCGCATAAATAAATAGATTGGTATTCCAATAAGTCCTGCAATCGTAAAACCGATAAGCTGTCTTTTCGTCAGGTTAAATGCTACCTTTGTTTTTACCTTCTTTAAGTCTTTTGGGATAGGTACATATGCCATAATTTACCTCCCATCTTCTTTTACCTTTGAAAGTTCTTCTATATGCTCATATACGGAGCCGATTTCTTCCTGAATACTTGCAATCTGTTCATCTGTACTTCTGTTATATCTTTCCTGCATTAAGCAAAAATCATTATGGCAGCGACCGATGTCTTTTATTCTTTCTTCCAAGTCCTCTACCTTACTGTGAAGCCTGATTCTATCCATCACCGCCATAATACCGGCTCCGATTATTACTATAAATACTGTTTTTCTTTTATTCATATTAACTTTCCTTTCTTTTAGTGTGCATTTAATATGCTTTTGGCCAGTGTTCCGCTCTTTAACATCATTAACCCTAGCAAAACCGCATATCCAAGTATCGTAAAGGTACTTGTGTGTATATCTGTTATCTGTATTGTCTTAACTAATACTGTGTATATTCCAAGACAAACCATTAAAAAGAGTCCTTGTAATCCTATGGCAAATAAGCCTTTGATATAGTTTATTCCAATCTGCCCCCACTCTTTATTTCCCATTGTGGCAAATGGAATAGCTGAAACGGATGAGTAAACATAAATCTCAAACATTCTTCCGTAAACCACCAACATAATCACAATAGAGATTCCCTGTATAGCTATCTTTATGAGCGAGGTTTCAAAGAGTATCATGACAAGCTCTCCAAGACCTTTATCTTTTAAGCCATCTACCATTTTTACTATCTGATCTCCTGAGATAACGGCAGAGGTATTGATGACCCCTGCCGCTTTATTTACCATGTGCTGTGCCACATCAAAGACCGCCATAGAAAACTCAAAAGCATGAGACACTAACCATACGGCAATCCACATCTTTATGATGTATTTGAAAAATTCAAAGGTATCCGTATCGTGCATATTGTTCTTTTGCATAACTATATTGATAAGCTCGATACAAAGGACTGCCGTTATGATTAGCCCCGCTATGGGGATGACAACGGAATCGTTAATGCTTTTTATAAAGCTGAAAACCTGTCCGTTCCACCCCATCGGGGTCTTTCCTACATCTGTTGCAATGGCACCAACTTTATCGTTGATGTCAAGAAACATGGACTCAAGATTCGCTTGGATACCGCCCAGTAGAATGTCTT
Source organism: [Clostridium] innocuum (assembly GCA_012317185.1). Taxonomy (NCBI): domain Bacteria; kingdom Bacillati; phylum Bacillota; class Clostridia; order Eubacteriales; family Clostridiaceae; genus Clostridium; species [Clostridium] innocuum. Next base: position 3,141,518 of record CP048838.1, read on the forward strand.
TGAAAAACTCCTCTATCTTGTCGAATATCCCAAACATTTACCTTCTCCTTTTCTTCTTACTTGAGTACATTTGCAAGAAGTGGAATCAGCTTTAATCCAATAAGGACGATACCTCCTCCTGCCATTAACTGCTTAATGCCCTGAGACTTTGCACCCGGATTATCATTACCATAACCTTCCATCAGGTTAATAACGCCCCATGCTCCAAGTCCTGCACCTACTGCCATAACTAAAATCTTTAATACATTTACTGCCTGTGTAAAAAATTCCATTGTTTATTCCTCCTCGTTTTTTTCTTTCGTTTCAATCTTGTTATATGACTTCACAACAAAGTTTTTGTAAGTCTTTCCGTCTTTTTCACGCTTCTTAAAGTAACCGAAAATATGGATTAAATCGCCTTTTTCAAAGGCTTTTACTTTCTCCGCTTTTTCTCCATAGGCTGCACAGTTGATATACTCCTTACCTTTCCCATACTTTTTTACAAGCGTGAAGTTTGCAACCTCAACAGTTTCTCCCTCTTTGTCAAAACTTGAAAAAGTTGGTTCTGCAACTAAGTTGGCATTGATGTTAATCATTTCTTGCTTCATTAAAAATTTCTCCTTTTCTTTTCAATAAAAAAGCGACCGGAGTTTTTTCTTTTCCAATCGCTAATGTTCATACTATTTACTTTTTTCTTAGTGGGGCTTCGTATTCTTATCATCTTACCTCCTGACTTTGAGTAATAAAAAAAGCGGCAAATCTATGTTCTTTAGACTTACTGCACTCTTGTAATAACTGTTTCTCTATTTAGTTTTGCTTTCCCTTTTCGCTTCATATAACTTTCTATATCAAACAAATTTTTCTTATCATAATCCTCAAGTAGCTTATAGTTTTTATGCTTTGTAATATCGAATTTATCCGATAGAAAAGGTCTTACACCTCTAAGCTGAAAGATACACTTGCCACCATCCATTACGGTTATCTCATCTTGACTCATAAGCTCCTTACCTGTCTTTTGGTAATTAAGTCCAAAACTCTTTTGATTACTCCTTGTTTCCGATGTGTTGTAAAGGTCTATGGTTTCTTTTCCCAGTATTTCGGAAAGTTCCTTTAATGTAGTTTTTTCCTTTCCGCCAAGAAACAAGGTACTATCACAATTCCCCACGATTGTGTCAGCATTATCTTTGTAGATTGCCTTTAGTTGAGATTGCGCTTGAAGAATTATACTTGCTGATATTTCTCTGGAACGGATTGTCGCTATTAGTTTTTCAAATTTTGGAATTAAGCCGATATTCGCAAATTCATCAAGTAGACACCTAACATGAATTGGAAGTCTACCACCATATACATCATCTGCCTTATCGCAAAGAAGGTTAAATAGCTGCGAGTACATAATTGACACTACAAAGTTAAAAGTATCATCCGTATCAGAGATAATTACAAAGAGTGCTGTCTTTCTATCTCCAAGTGTATCAATCTCAAGTTCATCTTCTTTCATCAAGTCCCGCAGCTCTTGAATATCGAATGGAGCAAGCCTTGCACCGCAGCTTATAAGGATAGATTTTGCTGTTTTTCCAGAGACAAATTGTCAAGGACTTTTTAATCAAATTCACAAAAAAGCCACAAAAAAAGTGCCAGAAGCAGATTTTAGCTCCTGACACTTTTGCGGATGGGTTATTTGCTCCTGCTTAACAGTTCGTCGCAAAGGTACGCATATTCCGGCAGTTGGCCGATATAGGGTTTCCAGCGCCGCTTAATCTCGGCCAGTTCCAGCGGATCGGCGTCCTCGAAGTCATGGTCGTTTCCGGTCATTCCAAAAACATCCAGTGCTATATCATTCAAGCACTCATAACAAAGGCCAGCAGCGGACTCTATCCAGTTGCCGGTATCAATATAGACTGGGTCGATAGATATTGCCAGCCACACATAGCCGACCTTGTCCGACCAAACCAAATCATAAGCAGTCATTTGTTGGATGTGTTTCTCGAACACTTTACGGACGCGCTCAATCTCATTTTTCTCTTTTTCTGTGTACAGCATTTTCATGTCCTCCTTGGCTAAAAGTTTTGGCGTGTACCATCATCAGTTTAACACAAGGCGGCTTCGTTTATCAGTCTATCACATCTGCTGAATTTCATTCTTGAGCATACGCTTGATTTTATCGCTCATGGTTTCTGTGCTGGTATTGCTGAAATGGACATGAACCTTGTAGGTTGTCTTACCGATTTTCTTTACCATCGCCGGCGTGTTTTCCGGCGCTCTGGACGCAGTAACGGCGTCTGCCACCTGCATAGTACGGGGTTCTTTGTTCATGGCGCTCCTTTCTCCGAACGGGTCTGTGCCGCCCGGTAAAAAATCAGTCGTGCTTACTGTTTACAATGTCTTTTGCTGTCTGTCGGGTAGCACCGGCATTTTCTTCCCGGAAATTCTTCCCGTCAAAAAGAATCGGCGCACACCGTTCCAGAATACGGTCATAGATACGGGCGTGGGCCAGATCAGGCGGGGTTTTCAGCTCGGACAGTTTCAAGTTTGTTGTGATAATCATGGGCCTGCGGCTGCGGTAGCGGCTGTCGATGACGAAAAACATCTGCTCCATAGCATATTCGGTACTGCGCTCTACTCCCAGATCGTCAATGATAAGCAGGTCATACTCGTCAAAGCTGGCGATAAAGTCGGCCCTGTCCTCGGAAAACATTCCCGTCAGACGGTTCAGGATGGTGGGAAAGTTCGTCATCAGCACCGGCACATCCTGGTCAAGCAAAGCGTTGGCAATACATCCGGCGAAGAAAGACTTGCCGGTTCCCACATCTCCAAACAGCAAAAGCCCGATATTGCTCTTATATGCCTCCTTCCAGTTCTCCACATAGGCGCGGGCCTTGTCCATCAATGGGTTTTCGCCGTTGTCGTTGGCAAAGGTGTAGTCATAGAGATAGCGGTCTTGCAAGCCCTGTGCCTTTCGGCGTTTGATACGCTCCATGCGGCGCTGCCGTTCTTCAGCAGCCTTGCGCTGCTCCTCAGCCTCCCGCTGGCACTGGCAGATGCAGCGCGGCATAAAGTAGCCGGATTTCCCGAAGCATGGCACAACGGTCTGCCTCTGGCCGCCGCATTTCTTACAGTGAATGAGGCCGTCTGCCGGGTCTATGTACTCGTCCCCGGCCAGTTCCATACCGACGGCTTCCTTGTCGATCAGCGCCCGGATTTCTGCGGTAATCTCCATCATACGGTTTCATCCTCCTTTACGCTGTAATCCCGGTTGCGGGTGGGCGGGGCCGCCTTTTTCGCGTCTTCACCGGCCCAGCGCCGGATGGTGGCGGCATGGCTCTGATACCGCTTACCGGTAGAGGCCATGTATTCGGACAGCTTTTCGATGTACTGGCCCCATACAGCAGGAAAGCTGACCTGCAAGTCTGCCAGTTCCTCGTCCGTCAGGAAAACATTCTGGTAACGGCCATAGGCGCGGGCGGAGCGTCCCTTCTCTATCTCTCTCTTTATCTCTATCTCTTTCTCTAACTCTATCTCTATCTCTGGTGGACGAATGTCGGACAAATGTCCGCCGTTTGTCCGGGGCGCAGAAAGAGCCTTATTTTGAAGCCTTGCAGCCCGCTTTCGCTCGGCCTCGGTAGAGGACTGGCCGATTAAAAGTTCGATGTTGCTCATGTAGAATGTGCCGCTGTCCAGCACTTCCACAAGACCCAGCTTCAAAAAGATCTGCAAGGCTCTCTCCACAGTGCCGATCTGCTGGCGGGTAATGGTGGCGATCATCTGCGCCGTGTAAGGAATGTCCTCGTCAAGTTGAAGCCGTCCACCATGTTTCAGCGATTTCAGATACAGCTTGAGCAGAATGTTGGAATACAGCACACCATCCTGCATACTTTCCAGCAGCACGATGGAATCATCGTCAAAATAGTTTTCTTTGAGTTTCAGGTAATAATATTTTCGGTTGTCTGACATAGGGTTCCTCCTTGGGGTTTCTCTTGGGATTCTGTACGCATTTTAAGACCGTTTTAGGGGTCAGAGGATAAATCTATCAGCCTGCCTTTGACACCCTCGAAAAAAGCCTTGATTTACAAGGGTTTTTCAGCCCCTAAAGCGTGACATTTCTCCCGTTGTTTCCGCTTGCGCTTTGCGGCGTTGATCCGCTTCATGCGTGCGGCACATTCCGGGCAGTATTTGGCCCGGTTGGAACCGGGGGTAAACAGCGCCTCACATACGGCGCATTTCTTTGCATTCAGCCGGTGGAACAGCGCCGTTTCCAGTTCCTTATCCTGCGGCAATACCGCCGCCCGAAACCACCTGCACAACAGGGAGTAGGAAATAGACTGGACACAGACACATTCCTCCCCATCGTCCAGGGCGATACAGTTTCCGTCGATGTAGTTACAGCACTCATGCACCAGCCTCCGCACTCTGCGGTACTGGCGGTAATCCATGACGGGGATAG